>NZ_BCBH01000003.1:0-343997 GCF_001320525.1 Pseudomonas sp. NBRC 111131
TGAATCTGGAATATCACGCCTCTGCAACGCAGCAGGCCGACGCCACTCGTGCCCACAATAATAAAGAAGGTGTGATCAGAGCCTTGCGCCTGCACACAGCAATTGCGCACTATATTGCCCAACCGCCTTTCTCTATTCCAAGGATTGCCGCCCACCCATGAACACCCAGCCCCGCAGCCTGGCCGCTACTCTCTTCCCGATCGGCCTGCT
The DNA here is from genome assembly GCF_001320525.1 of Pseudomonas sp. NBRC 111131. Lineage (NCBI taxonomy): Bacteria > Pseudomonadati > Pseudomonadota > Gammaproteobacteria > Pseudomonadales > Pseudomonadaceae > Pseudomonas > Pseudomonas sp. NBRC 111131. The sequence goes on from NZ_BCBH01000003.1 coordinate 211, forward strand.
GCTTATCGCCATGGCATCGATACAGTCCGGCGCCTCCTTGGCTAAAAGCATGTTCCCCATCATTGGCGCACAAGGCACCACAACGCTGCGCCTGATATTCGCCAGCATCATCATGCTGCTTATTCTTCGCCCATGGCGTGTCCGCATGACTGTCAGCACCCTGCGCAACGTAGTGATCTACGGCATGGCGCTGGGCGGCATGAACTTCCTCTTCTATATGGCCCTGCAAACGACTCCGCTGGGTATCGCCGTCGCCCTTGAATTTACCGGTCCCTTGGCCGTGGCACTTTTTGCCTCACGCCGAGCGCTTGATTTTCTGTGGGTTGCGGTGGCGGTAGTCGGCTTGCTGTTGCTGATTCCGGTCGGCGACGGCGGCCAGGCTCTCGATCCGATAGGGGTGACTTACGCACTCGGCGCAGGTGTCTGCTGGGCGTTGTACATTCTCTTTGGCCAGCGTGCTGGCGCAGAGCACGGCATCCAGAGCGCCGCGCTGGGTGTTGTGGTAGCCGCCTTGTTCGTTGCCCCCATTGGTATCGTCCATGCGGGCAGTGCCTTGCTCACGCCAGCCGTCATCCCGCTGGCCCTCGGCGTTGCGGTACTTTCGACCGCCCTGCCGTATAGCCTGGAAATGGTGGCCCTGACCCGTATGCCTGCACGCACATTCGGGACGTTGATGAGTATCGAACCAGCCATCGGCGCGCTTTCCGGTTTGCTGTTTCTCGGCGAGGTACTGAGTACGAGCCAATGGTTAGCCATCCTGGCAATCATTACTGCATCGGTAGGCGCCACACTGTCCATGCGCCGGGAAGCGGCACCCGTGGTCGCCGCCGACTGATTTGAGAAATATTTTCATTTGAGACAGGATTAACCATTGTGGCACCCCGCTCTGCTGATTAAGCTGTCACAAAATCATAATCTTTTAGCTATCTACTTGAATGAATACGGGCGCTGGGGAAAACTCAGGAAGAACCGAAGCGATAACGACAGGGTCAGACAGCTGATCAGCCCTGCATTTAAGGACAGGAATGAAACGTATTTTGCTCATCCTGGCCGTCCTGGCCATGGCTGGATGTGCCGCAACGGCCAAGACCGAGGTCAAAAAAGGAAAAAAGGGCCTGCATATCAATTGCTCCGGCCTCTCTTCGTCCTGGGACAAGTGCTACAGCAAGGCCGCCAGCTCGTGCAGCACACGCGGTTACAAAGTCATCGCGCGCTCTGGCGATACCGACGAGGAACCAGGTGATTATGTGTTCGGCATCAATCCGGCCGGGTACACCAGCCGCAGCATGATCGTCATCTGTAAATAACGAAAGGGCAGCCTTTGAGCTGCCCTCCGTTCATCTACCCATCTGCAGCGCCGCTCATAACGGCGCTGTACGCGCTTCAAGCCAAGCCAACGCCTCTCCCGCCAACAGTGGCGTCAAGCGCTCACGCACTGTCGAGTGATAGGCGTTCAACCATCCGAGCTCTTCCTTGGTCAGCAATTGCACAAGCAGGCAACGGGTATCGATTGGGCATAGCGTCAGCGTTTCGAAAGCAAGGAAGTCACCAAAGGCGCTCTTGCCCGAATCCCGATTCACCACCAGGTTCTCGATACGCACCCCCCACGCGCCGGGTCGGTAGGTGCCTGGCTCGATCGAGCTGATCATGCCCGCCTGCATGGCCGTCTGCGGCGTCGCGGCGGCCTGGTAGGCAATTACTTGGGGCCCTTCGTGTACATTCAGGAAATAGCCCACGCCGTGCCCGGTGCCATGGCCATAGTCAACCTGGTCTGCCCAGATGGGCGCGCGCGCGATGGCATCGAGCAGCGGCGACAGAATGCCGCGCGGAAAAGTAGCCCGCGACAGTGCAATCATGCCCTTGAGCACCCGCGTGCAATCCTGCTTCTGCTCAAGGCTCGGCGCGCCTACCGGAACCATGCGAGTAATATCGGTGGTCCCCCCCAGGTACTGGCCACCCGAATCGATCAACAGCAAGCCATCCCCCTCGATGACCGCATGGGACTGTTCGGTCGCACGGTAATGCGGCATCGCGCCATTGCCATTGAATGCGGCGATGGTGGCGAAGCTCAGCGAAACGAAACCAGGACGGCGAGCGCGCGCCGCGCTCAGTTGTGCATCGATGTCCAGCTCGGTAATTGCCTGCTTGCCGTGTTGCGCTTCAAACCAGGCGAAGAATTCGCACAACGCCGCGCCATCCTGCTCCATCACCCGCCGGATGTGCACCAGCTCCTCTTCACCCTTGCATGATTTGCTCAGGGTGGTCGGGTTCAATCCTTCGACCAGTTGCACCTGTTCGTCCAGGTGCTTGAGCAGGCCACAGGTGACCCGTGCCGGGTCGACCAACAACGTGCTGCCTGGCGGCAACGCTGCAAGCCCCTGGTGCACCTGCGTGTAATCGCGCACCTCGATGCCATCAACTGAAAGCACATGACACAGGTGTTCATCGACCTTCCCTGCGCCCACGAACAACAGCGCCTGCGCCTGGCCAATCAGCGCAAAGGAGACGAACACCGGGTTGTAGGACACATCGCTACCACGCAGGTTGAACAACCAGGCGATATCATCCAGGGTCGCAATGAAGTGCCACTCTGCGCCTTTCTGTGCCATCGCACGACGCAGCAAGGCAAGCTTTTCTGCCCGACTGACCGTGGCATGGGGCGGCAAGTGCTGGTAAACCGGATTGTCAGGCAGTGCCGGGCGGCCCTCCCACACCTCAGCCAGAAAATCTCGATCGGTAATCAGGCGCACCGCTTTAACCCGTAGCCGCTCCTCGAGCTGACGCGCCGACGCCAGGGCCATTACTGCGCCATCAACCGCCACGACACCCTCTGCTGCAACGTTGTCACCCAGCCACTCCAGTGCACCGGGCTTACCGGGTAGTAGCTTCATCAGTTCGATACCGCTGCCCGCCAGCTCTTTCTCGGCCTGTTCCCAGTAACGGCTATCGACCCACACACCGGCAAAACTCGCAGTGACTACCAGGGTACCCACCGAGCCATCGAACCCAGACAGCCAGCGGCGTCCTTGCCAATAACCCGGCAAGTACTCGGAAAGGTGAGGGTCGGCGGAAGGCACCAGCAAGGCATCGACACCCGCCCTGGCCAAAACTTCGCGCACGCGCGCCAGGCGCTCCGGCACTCGATGCTCAATGGTGGTCTGAACGTTCATGCGCACTCCTGCGGCGACATCTTGGTTGATCCAGAGACGATAATGGAGCAGCCACCACGGCCCTGCAATCATGGCGATCGCGTCACAGCACCAACCATCGATCGCCTTGTGCTGAACTTCCCACACGCAAGGGCTTCACACACAATACATTCATAGCAGACAGGCCGATCCTCATGTCCAGTGCCTGCGAACCGAAGACCGCTGTGGTACTCCTTGATACCCGCGAGCACACGCCAGAACACGAGCACGCGGTGCATCTCAAGCTTGCCGATGGCCTCGCCCATCTGCTGGGCTGCGCCCGCGCACAGCCTGATCAGCCGCACACCGCCGCGGACAACGTCTACTACCTGCCCACCGAAACCCTGATCGACCCGCAACGCTACGTGGCAATGGGTATCTGCTCTGAGCAGGACCTGTTCGGCGGCCTGGTCAGCCATCCCTACATGGCTACCAAGGCAATCTCCCACCCACTGCCGGCCAACGCCAGCTTCCCGCCAGGCTGGACCGACGCCTTCGCGTGCCAGGCGAGCGATGCACTGCTGTGCGGCTATACCGTGTTCAGCAAAGCCGATGCCCGACGCGCCGCGCAACTGCTGCTACAAGACGGGCCTCTACGGATCAAACCCGTGCTGGCGTGTGCCGGACGTGGCCAGGAGGTTATCACTCAGTTGCATGAGCTGGAGCCGTTACTGGCCAATATGGAAGATCAGGACCTTGCGCTGTGGGGACTGGTGCTGGAGGAAGACCTGAGCAATGTGCAGACCTTCAGCGTCGGCCAGGTGCGTGTTGCCGGGCTGACCTGCAGCTACTACGGCACCCAGCAACTGACCCGTGACCACCAGGGGGTTGAGGTCTACGGCGGCTCCGACCTGGTGCTGGTGCGCGGGGACTATAACGCCCTGCTGCAATTGCCCCTGGAAGACCCTCTGCGCCTGGCGATCAACCAGGCAATGTTGTACGAGCACGCCGCCGAGCAGCACTTCCCCGGTTTCATCGCCTCGCGGCGTAACTATGACATAGCCCGCGGCAACAACGCCCACGGCCATTTACGCAGTGGTGTGCTGGAGCAATCGTGGCGCCTGGGCGGTGCCAGCAGTGCAGAGCTGCTGGCATTGCAGGCGTTTGCCGACGACCCCGCGCTGCAGCGGGTGCGCGCCTCCACCCATGAAGTGTTCGGTGCGCTTGATCTCCCCGCTGACGCCACCCTCTTCTATCAAGGAAACGACAGTGAACTCGGACAATTCAGCAAATTCGCGCGGATTCGCGACCATGACCATTCAGAGTGAAACCGTTGAGCTGCACGTCGAGAATGACAGCATCGTCGGCACCCTGGTCAGCCCAGGGAGCAAGATGCCCGGCATTCTCTTTGTCCACGGCTGGGGCGGCAGCCAGCAGCGTGACCTGGCACGCGCCCGGCACATCACCGGCCTGGGCTGCGTGTGCATGACGTTCGACCTGCGCGGTCACGAAAAGACCGAAAGCCAGCGCCTTACGGTAACCCGCGAACAAAACCTCAAGGATTTGCTGGCCGCCTACGACCGCCTCCTCAGTCACCCTGCAGTAGACAGCAGTGCCATTGCCGTCATCGGCAGCAGTTATGGTGGCTACCTAGCCACTTTGCTGACCCTGCAGCGGCCAGTGAAGTGGCTGGCCCTACGCGTCCCGGCCATGTACTGGGACGACGACTGGGATGCGCCCAAGCAAACCCTCGACCGCCAGCGCCTCAACGCCTACCGCCAGCGAGCGCTCGGTCCGGCCGATAACCGCGCGCTTTGCGCCTGTGCAGAATTTGGCGGCGATGTCCTGTTGGTCGAGTCGGAACAGGACGACTACGTACCGCATGCAACGCTGATGAGCTACCGCTCGGCGTTCGTCAGCGCCCATTCGCTCACCCACCGCATGGTCGACGGGGCCGATCATGCGCTCTCCAGCGAGGAGAGCCAGAAAGCCTACAGCTCGATACTGGCGGCGTGGGTCAGCGAGATGGTCATCGGCGCCCGCCTGGACCGTTACCCCCATTACGCGCCTTGGTATGCCTGAGCCCCGCCGAGCGCGCAATGCAGGCCACCACCGGCCCCGCGCATCACACTGTGCAGCGCCTGATAGGCGGCAAAGTTGACACCACGCGCCTGATACCGGCACAGCAGGTCGAGAAACGGCTCCTCGACAAAGCACTGCGCTGACGCTGCCCAGGCCTGGCGCGACTCCCATTGCAGGTACTGCAATACCCGGCTGCCGTCGTCGCTGGCGTGGACGCTAACGCCTTGCAGGCCGTAACACCGTGCAGTCAGCGCCTCGCTGCGCGCGATGAGCGCATGGGCCAGTGCTGCCTGCCGGACGACAGGCACTTCATACTCGATCATCTGGGTAAACCACAGGGGATGCGGCTTGGCCGTCATGGACAGTCTCCTTGCTCCGGACGCTTGCAGCGCAATGGCCAGCAGGGTAAAACCTCCAGTCAACTCAAGGTCAAGAGTTTTTTGCATGCGAGAACATACGCCGGTGGTCCAGGACAAGCTGCTCAGCGTTGGTCAGTTGGCCGCACGCAGTGGCGTGGCCGTCACGGCCCTGCACTTCTATGAAACCAAAGGGTTGATCCAGAGCACCCGCAACTCAGGCAACCAGCGTCGCTATCCACGGGCGATGCTACGGCGTGTGGCGGTAATCAAGATGGCCCAGCGCCTGGGCATCCCCTTGGCCGATATCGCAAGGGCTCTAGCCGCCTTGCCGAACGACCACGTTCCCACGGCCGAAGACTGGCAACGGTTGTCGCAAGGCTGGCGCGAAGACCTCAATCGCCGTATCGACGAGATGCTCCTGCTGCGCGATCAACTGGACGGCTGCATTGGCTGCGGCTGCATGTCATTAAAGGAGTGCCCGTTGCGCAACCGGCAGGATCACCTGGCAGACGCAGGCCCCGGACCGCATTTGCCCTGAGCGGCGCGTCACGCTTGCAGTGCAAGGCGCCGCCGGTAATCACTGGGGGTCAGGCCGGTTATTCGCTGGAACACCTTGCGAAACGCACCCGGATCCTGGTACCCAACGCCCCAGGCGATCTGTTCGACATTGCGCCGGGTGAACTCCAGCATCCGACACGCCCGCCCCACCCTCACTTGCTGGCAATACTCCGTTGGCTTCAAGCCCGTAGCGGCTCGGAAACGGCGTAGAAACGTTCGTTCTTCCAGCCCGGCGCAAGCGGCCATGCCCGCCAGGTCAGCGTCCCGCGCGCCAATGGCCTGCAACCAGTGCTGCACCTTGAGCACCGCCCCATCGCCGTGGTCCAGCCGTGGGCTGAACAGCGCCCCGGGCAAAGGTGCCATGACGGGCTCGACGGAAAGGTAACGTGCCGTTTCCCAAGCTACCGAGGCGCCGAGAAAACGATCCAGCAGGCGCAGACCGAGCTCGGTCCATGCCATCAATCCGGCAGAGGTCATGATGTCTCCGTCGTCCAGCAACGGCTGGTTGGCCTCAACCCGGACCTTGGGGTAACGCTGTGAGAGTGTTTGGGCGTAGTTCCAGTGTGTACTCGCCGAACGGCCATCCAGCAAGCCGCTGGCAGCGATGAAGAACACGCCAATGCAGACAGAGGCCAGCACTGTGCCCTGACCGTGCCATACGCACAGCGCTCCCCGGTGGCGCTCGAGCAGCGCTGATGACGGTGTCGACGCCAGGCTCGGCGGGATGATCAATACGCGCACGTTCTGGATTGCACAGCGCCGGCTAGCTTCGGTGAGCCGCAATTGCCCTGCCTCATCCGCTTGCCAATGGCTGACGCGAATCTGTGGCAGTTCGTTTGCGCCGAGTTCGGCGGCCACCTGGTTGGCTACGCTGAACAGATCGGCAAGGCCAAGCACAGCCGCACGCTGCGCGCCCGGGTAAAGCAGCAGGCCGATCTCCAGGTTGTCGGTGCTGTCAGTTTTTGCCGTCATTGTGTCGATCGCGCCAATCCTCAACTCGGTGCGCACAGCCTATAACTATTGGCATCTAACCACTACTGCCACAGGAGGCAGCATGAGCAAGCAGGCGCTGATCATCATCGACATCCAGAACGATTATTTCCCCAGTGGCAAATGGCCCCTGGACGGCGCTGAACGGGCTGCCGACAACGCCGCCAGGCTGCTGGACGCGGCGCGACAGCGCGGCGACCTGGTGGTGCATGTACGCCATGAATTCAACAGCGCCGACGCGCCGTTCTTCGCACCAGGCTCGCGCGGTGCGGCGATCCACCCAAAAGTCCTGCCTGTGGACGACGAACCGGTAGTACTCAAGCACAAGGTCAATGCGTTTCTCGACACCAACCTCAAGCACCTGCTGGATCAGCAAGGCGTCAAGGCCCTGACCATTGTCGGCAGCATGAGCCACATGTGTGTCGATGCCGCTACTCGAGCCGCTGCCGACTTCGGCTATGACGTAACGGTGGCACACGACGCCTGCGCTACCCTGCCCCTGGACTTCAACGGCAAGCAGGTGCCGGCCGCACAGGTGCATGACGCGACGATGGCGGCATTAGCGTTCGCGTATGCCAGCGTAGTGAAGACCGACGAGCTGCTGAACGGCTGACCCGTCAAATCACCACGTTGCGCACGAAGCGGGTAGGCACATCACCATCGTTGCGGTAGGCATACCTGCAGTTGCTGGCAAACACATGAAACTGCCCGACCTGCAAGCAATGCTCCACACCTTCGATAATCAGGGTAAGTTGCCCTTCGGCCACATAGATCTGCTCGCTCCAGCCCTCGGCATCCGCTTCGCTGGCGTAGCGCTCACCCGGCGCCAGGGTCCACGCCCAGATCTCCACTTCCCGGCAGGCGGTGCTACTGGCCAGCAGCACCGCCTTGCTTTGCGGGTGCTCACCGGCCCACGCCAGCTCATCGATACGGCTGGGATCGCGCCGGTCGGGCGCCTGGATCAGCGTGCTGAAGGCAACGCCGAGCGCTTCGGCAATCCGATCGAGGGTTGTCAGGCTGACGTTTTTTTCCCCGGCCTCGATCGCTACCAGCATACGCCGGCTGACACCTGACCGTTCGGCCAGGGCGCTCTGGCTCATACCCGCCGCATTGCGCAAGCTACGGACATTCAGGCTGACATGCTGCAGCACCGACGCTCGGTGGGGGAAATCTTTGTGCACTCTATCGCTCACTTGTACGGACTGCGCAGTATACTGCCCACTTTGCGCAGATTGTGCGCCCCCCCCCTTCGAGTGTGCAAGAGCATGACCCTACCGAGCAGTAACCCAAGAACCGCCCTGTCCTTTCGTCTGAGCAAGGCCGAGATCGTGCTGGTGTTCATCACTATGCTGTGGGGCGGCACCTTCCTGCTCGTTCACAACGTGATGACCGTCAGCGGCCCGATGTTCTTCGTCGGCTTGCGCTTCGCAGCGGCAGCCCTGTTCGTCGGCCTGTTTTCTGCGCGTGCGCTATCCGGCCTGACCTTCACCGAACTGAAGGCCGGCGTGCTGATCGGTGTTTCCATCATGCTCGGTTACGGCTTGCAGACCATGGGCCTGCAAACCATCAGCAGCAGCCAGTCGGCGTTCATCACCGCGCTATATGTACCCTTCGTGCCGCTATTGCAGTGGTTGGTACTGGGCCGGCGGCCAGGGCTGATGCCAAGCATCGGCATCTGCCTGGCCTTTGCAGGCCTGATGCTGCTTGCTGGGCCTGAGGGCGGTGCGCTGCATTTCAGCGAAGGCGAAGTGGTGACGCTGGTGAGCGCCGTGGCCATCGCGGGCGAGATCATCCTGATCAGCCGCTATGCCGGGCAGGTGGACGTGCGGCGGGTAACGGTGGTGCAGCTGGCAACCGCATCGCTGCTGTCGTTCCTGATGATCGTCCCTACCCAAGAGCGAATTCCTGACTTTTCCTGGTTGCTGCTGCTCAGCGCCCTGGGCTTGGGCGCCATGAGCGCGGTGATTCAGGTGGCGATGAACTGGGCGCAGAAGTCCGTATCACCGACCCGCGCCACACTGATCTACGCTGGCGAACCGGTGTGGGCGGGGATCGTGGGGCGCATAGCCGGCGAGCGCTTGCCCGGCGTGGCGCTGCTTGGCGGGTTACTGATCGTGGTCGCGGTGGTGGTCAGCGAGCTTAAGGTTCGGCGTACCGCCTCGGTCCCCGAAGAACGCGATGAGCATCACGAATGCGAGCGAGAAACCGGCCGTTGAAGTGGGTAACTGCAGCTATGCTTTGTAAAAAACTGTTATAAAAAAATAGCGTGTCACACCCTGTTTGTATGATTCTGCGACAGCTTGCGTGTTGGTGATCACTTGCTCGGCACGTATGATCCTTGCAAACCTTTCCAGAATAGAACGCTATGTCATTGATAGTGCTACTGCTTCTGCCCTTCGTGGGCAGTTGCCTGGCAGCTGTGCTGCCGCACAACGCACGTAACGCCGAGTCCATTCTCGCCGGGCTCGTGGCCTTGGTCGGCACCGTCCAGGTAGCACTGCTGTACCCACAGGTCGCCCACGGCGGTGTCATTCGCGAGGAATTCCTCTGGCTACCCAGCCTGGGGTTGAACTTCGTGTTGCGCATGGACGGCTTCGCGTGGCTGTTTTCTCTGCTGGTGCTGGGCATCGGCACCCTGGTCTCACTGTATGCGCGCTACTACATGTCGCCACAGGACCCGGTACCGCGCTTCTTTGCCTTCTTCCTGGCATTCATGGGAGCCATGCTTGGCCTGGTCATCTCAGGCAACCTGATCCAGCTGGTGTTCTTCTGGGAACTAACCAGCCTGTTCTCGTTCCTGTTGATCGGCTATTGGCATCATCGCGCCGACGCTCGACGCGGCGCCTACATGGCGTTGATGGTGACCGGTGCCGGCGGCCTGTGCCTGCTGGTCGGTGCCGTGCTGCTGGGGCATGTGGTCGGCAGCTACGACCTGGACAAGGTACTGGCCGCCGGCGATACCATTCGCCAACACGCGCTTTACCCTGTGCTGCTGCCGCTGATCCTGATCGGCGCCTTGAGCAAAAGCGCGCAGTTTCCCTTCCAATTCTGGCTGCCCCATGCCATGGCGGCACCCACACCGGTATCGGCCTACCTGCATTCGGCAACCATGGTCAAGGCCGGGGTATTCCTGCTGGCGCGGCTGTGGCCGGTACTGTCGGGCAGCGAGGAATGGTTCTGGATCGTCGGTGGCGCGGGGGCCATTACGTTGTTGCTTGGCGCCTTCGCGGCCATGTTCCAGAACGACCTCAAGGGCCTGCTGGCCTACTCGACCATCAGTCACCTCGGGCTGATCACCCTGCTGCTGGGCCTGAACAGCCCACTGGCAGCCGTCGCTGCAGTGTTCCACATCCTCAACCATGCCACCTTCAAGGCCTCGCTGTTCATGGCCGCCGGCATCATCGATCATGAAAGCGGCACCCGCGACATCCGTCGCCTCAGCGGCCTGATTCGTCTGGTGCCCTACACCGCGACCCTGGCCATGGTAGCCAGCGCCTCCATGGCCGGCGTGCCCCTGATGAATGGTTTCCTGTCCAAGGAAATGTTCTTTGCCGAAACCGTCTTCATCAGTTCTACCGCCTGGGTCGAAGCCACACTGCCGGTAATCGCCACCCTAGCCGGCACCTTTAGCGTCGCCTATGCCCTGCGTTTTACTGTCGACGTATTCTTCGGCCCGACCGCCCAGGACCTGCCACACACGCCTCACGAGCCGCCACGCTGGATGCGCGCCCCGGTCGAACTGCTGGTGCTGACCTGCCTCGTGGTGGGGATTTTCCCCGCCCAGTCGGTCGGCCCGTTGCTGGCGGCGGCCGCCTTGCCTGTAGTGGGGGGCACGCTACCGGAGTACAGCCTGGCCATCTGGCACGGCTGGAATGCGCCCCTGATCATGAGCCTGGTGGCCATGAGCGGTGGCATCGTGCTCTACCTGCTGCTGCGCAACCAGCTGCGCCGTGGGCGCTTCCCTTATCCGCCGCTGATCGAGCGTTTCAACGGCAAGCGCCTGTTCGAGCAGGGTCTGGTACACCTGATGCTGCTAGCCCGACGTATCGAAGCGCTACTGACAACGCGCCGTTTGCAGTCACAGCTGTTCATGCTCGTGCTGGCCGCCTTCCTCGCCGGCATCACACCTATGCTGTACAGCGGCCTGACCTGGGGCGACCGGCCCAAAATCCCCGGCTCCGGCGTGTTCGTCGCCCTCTGGCTGATCGCCATCGCCTGTGCCATCGGCGCTGCCTACCAGGCGAAGTATCACCGTCTTGCCGCGTTGATCATGGTCGGTGTCTGCGGCCTGATGACCTGCATCACCTTCGTCTGGTTCTCCGCACCGGACCTTGCCTTGACCCAACTGGTGGTCGAGGTGGTGACCACGGTGCTCATCCTGCTCGGCCTGCGCTGGCTCCCTCGGCGTATCGAAGGCGTCTCGCCGCTGCCCGGCAGCCTCGACCGTGCCCGCATGCGGCGCTTGCGCGACCTATTGCTGGCGGTGCTGGTCGGTGGTGGCATGGCCGTGCTGTCCTACGCCATGCTGACCCGCCCGACGCCAAATGACATCTCTTCGTTCTACCTGAGCCGGGCACTGCCCCAGGGCGGCGGCACCAATGTGGTGAACGTGATGCTGGTAGACTTCCGCGGTTTCGATACCCTTGGCGAGATCACCGTACTGGTGGCGGTGGCACTCACTGTGTTCGCCCTGCTGCGCCGCTTCCGTCCGCCCAAGGAAAGCATGCAGTTACCGTCCCAGCAGCGGCAACTGGCGCCTGATGTGGTTACCGACCTGATCAACCCGCGCCACGCCACCGACACCGCACTGGGCTTCATGATGGTGCCCGCGGTGCTGGTACGCCTGCTGTTGCCGATCGCCCTATTGGTGTCGATGTACCTGTTCATGCGGGGTCACAATCAACCAGGCGGCGGCTTCGTGGCGGGCCTGGTGATGTCGGTGGCATTCATTCTTCAGTACATGGTGGCCGGCACCCAGTGGGTCGAGGCACAGATGAGCCTGCGGCCGCTGCGCTGGATGGGCACCGGGCTGCTGTGTGCGACCCTGACAGGGGTTGGCGCCATGCTGCTGGGTTATCCGTTCCTGACCACCCATACCGCCCACCTGCACCTGCCATTGCTCGGCGAGGTGCATGTGGCCAGCGCGCTGTTCTTCGACATCGGCGTGTACACCGTGGTGGTCGGCTCGACCCTGCTGATACTCACTGCCCTGGCGCACCAGTCGGTGCGTGCCTACCGCCCGGGCAACCCGTCGAAATCCAGCCAAGCAGGAGCCGCCTGATGGAAGAAGTCATTGCAGTCGCCATCGGTGTACTGGCCGCCTCGGGGGTGTGGCTGATCCTGCGCCCCCGTACCTACCAGGTGATCATGGGCCTGTGCCTGCTGTCATACGGTGTCAACCTGTTCATTTTCAGCATGGGCAGCCTGTTCATCGGCAAGGAGCCGATCATCAAAGAGGGAGTGACCCAGGACCTGTTGCACTACACGGACCCGCTGCCGCAAGCCTTGGTACTCACCGCGATCGTCATCAGTTTCGCCATGACCGCGCTGTTCCTGGTGGTGCTGCTGGCGTCCCGCGGGCTGACTGGTACCGACCACGTAGATGGCCGGGAGCGTGACGAATGAGTGTGATGAGCCAACTAATCGTCGCGCCCATCCTGCTACCGCTGCTGACCGCCGCAGTCATGTTGCTCCTGGGCGAAAAACATCGTCGGCTCAAGGGGCTTCTCAACCTGCTCTCGACGTTCAGCGGCCTGGCGATCGCCGTCTGCCTGTTGCTCTGGGTGCGCGCCCAGGGCCAGGCGGAATCCATCGGTGTCTACCTGCCGGGTAACTGGCCCGCGCCCTTCGGTATCGTGCTGGTGCTCGATCACCTGTCGGCACTGTTGCTGACCCTAACCGGCGTCATCGGCATCAGCGCCCTGCTGTTCGCCCGCGCCCGCTGGGACGGTGCCGGCGCCAGCTTCCATGCGTTGTTCCAGATACAGTTGATGGGCCTGTACGGCGCCTTCCTCACCGCTGACCTGTTCAACCTGTTCGTGTTCTTCGAAGTGCTGCTGGCAGCTTCCTATGGGCTCCTGCTGCATGGCTCCGGGCGTGCGCGGGTTCGCGCCGGCCTGCATTACATCGCCATCAACCTGTTCGCCTCGTCACTGTTCCTGATCGGCGCAGCCATGCTCTACGGCGTCACCGGCACCCTCAACATGGCAGACCTTGCGCTGAAGATCCCGCTGGTACCGGAAGCCGACCGCGGCTTGCTGCATGCCGGCGCGGCCATCCTGGCCACGGCCTTCCTGGTCAAGGCCGGTATCTGGCCGCTGAATTTCTGGCTGGTGCCGGCATATGCTTCGGCCAGCGCACCGGTTGCCGCGCTGTTCGCCATCATGACCAAAGTTGGCCTGTATGCGGTACTGCGCCTGTGGACGTTGCTGTTCTCGGGGCAAGCCGAGGCATCGGCGCATTTCGGTGGCCAGTGGCTGGTCTATGGTGGCCTGGTCACGTTGGCCGTTGCCGCAGTGTCGATTCTGGCCGCCCAACGCCTGGAACGCATGGCCGCGCTCAGCATCCTGGTGTCCGCAGGCACCCTGCTTGGCGCTGTCGGCTTTGCCCAGACGGCACTGACCGGGGCTGCCCTGTTCTACCTGGTGAACTCGACGCTGGCACTGTGTGCCCTGTTCCTTCTGGCCGAGCTCGTCGAACGCTCACGTTCGGCCAACGAAGCCCCCCTGGAGGATGAAGAGGGGGCCATGCCTCCTCCGCTCGAATCGTTGCATCCACCCAAGGGCATCAACCTCGACGATGAGCAAAAGGCAGTCATCGGCCAGATCATCCCCTGGACCATGGCGTTCCTCGGCCTGAGCTTCATCGCCTGCGCGTTGCTGATCATCGGTATGCCACCGCTGTCGGGTTTCGTCGGCAAGCTCAACCTGATCAGCGCGCTGTTCAACCCGCTGGGGCTCGGCGTTCCGTCTCAACAGCCTCTGAGCGTGGCAGGCTGGGCACTGGTTGCCCTGCTGATACTGTCGGGGATGGCCTCGCTGATCGCCTTCGGCCGCGTAGGTATCCAGCGGTTCTGGAAACCCGAGGAGCGCCCATCGCCTTTATTGCGTCGCTACGAATGTCTGCCGATCGTGATTCTATTGAGCCTTTGCATGGTGCTCAGTTTCCGCGCCGAACCGTTGCTGCGCTACACCCAGGACACTGCCGCCAGCCTGCAAGCGCCTGACGCCTACATCAAGGCCGTGATGGCCGCGCAGCCTGTCCCGGGCCCAACCACACCAGACGCACAGGTGCAGCCATGAGCCGACTGTTCCCCGCTCCGCTGCTCTCCGTCGCACTGTTCGTGCTATGGCTGTTGCTTAACCTGTCGGTCAGCCCGGGTAACCTGCTGCTCGCGGCCGTACTCGGCATCTTCGCACCGTTGCTGATGGCACCGCTGCGGCCACAGCACGCCCATGTGCGGCGCCCACTGACGGTGGCAAAACTGATTGGCCGGGTCGGCCTGGATGTCATCCGCTCCAACCTGCAGGTGGCACGCGGCGTGCTGGGTGCCGGGCAACGGCCGCCACGCTCGGCCTTCGTGCACATCCCCCTGGACCTGCACGACGCCCACGGCCTGGCCGCGCTATCGATGATCACCACCGTGGTGCCCGGCACGGTCTGGTCAGAGTTGGCCCTGGACCGCAGCGTACTGTTGCTGCACGTGTTCGACCTGGAGGATGAAAGCGCCTTCATCGAGCATTTCAAACAGACCTACGAACGCCCGCTGATGGAGATATTCGAATGACAGGCCTGCTCGCCAATGCAGTCCTCGCCAGCCTGTTCATCTTCGCCCTGGCCATGGGCCTGGCGCTGATCAGGCTGTTTCGCGGCCCCTCCGCCCAGGACCGGGTGCTGGCGCTGGACTACCTGTACATCCTGGCCATGCTGATGATGCTGGTGCTGGGGATTCGCTATGCCAGCGACACCTACTTTGAAGGCGCCTTGCTGATAGCGCTGTTCGGTTTTGTTGGCTCGTTCGCCCTGGCCAAGTTCCTGCTGCGCGGTGAGGTGATCGAATGAACGAAGCCCTTGAACTGCCGTTCTGGCTGGAGCTGGTGACTGCCGCTTTGCTGCTGCTTGGCAGCCTGTTTGCGCTGATCGGAGCCATTGGCCTGCTGCGCCTGAAGGACTATTTCCAGCGTATGCACCCACCCGCCCTGGCCTCGACCATCGGCGCCTGGTGCGTTTCACTGGCTTCGATCATCTACTTCTCGTGGCTCAAGGAAAGCCCGGTACTTCACGCCTGGCTGATCCCCATCCTGCTGTCGATCACGGTGCCTGTCACCACGTTGCTGCTGGCCAGGGCAGCACTGTTTCGCAAGCGCATGGCCGGGGATCCGGTGCCCGAGGAAGTCAGCAGCGGTCGGGATCGCGGTAACTGATCGCGGCAACCTCACCCCTGGGTGAGGCGTTGCAACTCACGGCGAACCATGGCCACATAGGGTGGCGGGCCAAGCTGGTAGAGCTGGGCTGCCACCCAGTTCACCCAGGCGCTCTGCATCTCGTCGCGTCGAGCCAGCAAGTATTCGGCCTGCGCCAGCGCTTGGGCCTGATGCTGGCGATGGAACGCGGCACGGCTGCCCTGCGGCTCACCAACGTCGCTCATTCACTTGCCTTGAACGTGGTCAGCTCGCCCTTGCGCCATTTGGCGACCTTGCCCGTCACTGCCTTGAGCAACTTGCCCAAGCCTTCCTGCACTTGTTGCTGGGCAGCGAATACCAGCATCACGCCCTGGCCTTCGCGGAACACGATACCTTCACCTTCTGGTACCGAGACAAAGGCATAGTCCCCTACACCGTAGACATTGAGCTTGATCTCGCGAAAGCGCATCTCCAGCTTGCCGCCTTCACGGCTAGGCAATACGGCGGCGCGAAAGTGGTCGCCGACTTTGAGCTCCAGGCGCTGTTTGTCATCGACCACCAATGCACTCTCGGTATCGATCTCGGCCATGTACAGGCCTTCGGGGTTCTGCTCGGTGACGTATACGAAACGGCCTTGAAACAGCTTGGCCAACTTGCCACGCAAATCGCCAAGGGCAAACAACGCGTGGGTATCCAGAGTACTGACTGCCAATGAAGTAATCCTCAAACCGGTGACATCCGCCCCCACACGGAGTCGGTGAGGCACGGCCTTGCTATTCGATGGACGAAAAGAGTAATGAAGCGATGAACGAAACGTCTGTGCCTACTGGCGATACAACATGCAGGAAACTTTACTCTGGCTTGCCAGACGTAGCCTCGACAGAGGCTTTAGGGACATTCCACAACCGGGATGCGTAAAGTCTTACAACTACTCCGCCAGAAAAGATGCGATAGATAACAGCCAGCCCCTCGGCAGAACGGGCTCTGCACACCATCAGCGCACTACTGGGTAAGAAATATGCACGAAAACACTGAAATCCGTCGAGAGGCAATGAGCATTTCTTACCGCTCAAGGCCCCGTTACGTTGTGATACCCGCTGGTATCGAGTTCTTCCATATCACTGAAAGCGCCACTGGCCGCGTCAAGGGCTTTCGCCGCCGTCACCATGACGCCTGTGAGCTGGCCCGAAGCCTGGAGCGCTGAAGTGCGCTCAGGCGGCTTGGCCCTTTTGCACCTGTTGCAACCAGGCCGCCTGACACTCCAACGCCTCTTCTCGGGTGGCAAACGCGGTGCCTCGGCGCTCGCCGTTGACCAATACCACCCAACATACCCGTTTGCCGAGGGCCTGCAAGGTGGCGGGCACGCCCGACCCAATCATCACGGCTACATCGACGCGGCTATTCATCATTCCCTCCGGAATTTAATTAGCAACCTAACGATGTAACCATGATACGCGCGCCATTGCGCCGGTAAAAGCCAACGTTGGTATAGCAGTGTTGCGTCATCAGCACCAATCGACGCGCCGCCACGTCAAGAAACGCAAAAAGCCCCAGGGACTGCTCCATGGGGCTTGGCACGTAACGCTCAGTCAGATCTGGCGCTGATGACGGTCGAGCTGCTCGTGACGCTCCTGGGCTTCGATGCAGTACTTGGTGGTCGGGCTGATCAGCAAGCGCTGCAAGCCGATCGGCTCACCACTGTCGTCGCACCAGCCGAAGCTTTCATCAGCAATACGGCCCAGCGCCATCTCCAGCTGCGGCAACAGGCGCTGGTCGCGTTCGATCGCGTTCACCAGCCAATGGCGCTCTTCTTCAACCGAGGCCACATCGGCAGGGTCCGAGGGCGTATCCAGGCTTTCGATGGTGGCACGGCTCAGCTCGATGCGTTCATGGGTTTCGACTTTCATCGCTTGCAGCAGCCCAGTGAAGAAGGCCAGCTGGTCAGCGTTCATGTAGTCATCGGCCGACATGGCCAGCAACTGTTCCTTGGTCATCGATTTCTCTATGAAAAAATGTGCATTTGGGCGATTCGGGTGTCGCCGACGCCAGGGCGTGGGCAACGGAATTCTTCAAGCGCCAACCGGCACTCTTTTACAGGGGGCGGCAGTCTAAGGCTCCACGTCGCATGGAGCAACTGCAATAAAGGGGGAATTTGCCGGAAATGACATCGATTCCGCCAGCCGGTGGGCTCTGGCCCTCAGCGTACGCGGCTTTGCAGGCCGACCCCACATACGATCACTGGCATCCAAGCCGGTGCTCCACGTGCGAGCCTGAGCGCTGCAAGCAGCGCCCAGGGGGCCATCAGCGGTCCTTGAACTGCGCTTCACGCTTGGCGACGAAGGCCGCCATGCCTTCTTTCTGGTCTTCAGTGGCGAAGGCGGCGTGGAACACGCGGCGCTCAAAGCGCACCCCTTCGCTCAAGGTCACTTCAAAGGCGCGGTTGACGCTCTCCTTGACCATCATGCTTACCGGGATCGATTTGCTCGCGATGGTCGCTGCCACCTTCAGCGCTTCATCGACCAACTCGGCCTGGGGCACTACACGCGCAACCAGGCCAGCACGCTCGGCTTCCTCGGCGCCCATCAGACGCCCCGTCAGGCACAGTTCCATGGCCTTGGCCTTGCCCACGGCGCGGGTCAAGCGCTGGGTGCCGCCCATGCCTGGAAGTACCCCAAGGTTGATTTCCGGTTGGCCGAACTTGGCGTTGTCGCCAGCAAGGATGAAATCGCACATCATCGCCAGCTCACACCCTCCGCCCAAGGCAAAGCCGGAGACCGCGGCGATGATCGGCTTGCGCCGGTTGGCAATACGGTCGGCGTCGCTGAAAAGGTCGTCGACGTAGATCTGCGGGTACTTGAGGTCAGCCATTTCCTTGATATCGGCGCCAGCGGCAAAGGCCTTGGCCGAGCCGGTCAGCACCACGCAGCCGATGTTTGGGTCACGCTCGAGCTGGTCCAGGGCCTGGTTGATTTCGCCGACGATCTGCGCATTCAGGGCGTTCAGCGCCTGCGGGCGGTTCAGTGTGATCAGGCCGACCTTGCCGTGGATGTCCAACAGGATGGTTTCGAATGCCATGCAGGCTGCTCCTTCAAAGATTGCGCGCAATAACCATGCGCTGAATATCGCTGGTGCCTTCGTAGATCTGGCAGACCCGAACGTCGCGGTAGATCCGCTCCAGCGGGAAGTCACTCAGATAGCCATATCCCCCCAGGGTCTGCAAGGCATCCGAACAGACCTTTTCGGCCATTTCCGAGGCAAACAGCTTGGCCATCGACGCTTCTACCAGCGCGGGGCGCTCGGCGTCACGCAGCGCGGCGGCATGCAGCACCATCTGCCGGGCCACGGCAATGCGTGTGGCCATGTCGGCCAGGCGAAAGGCCACCGCCTGGTGTTCGATCAAAGGCTTGCCGAAGCTCTGCCGCTCGTTGGCATAATCACGGGCCACCTCAAATGCCGCACGGGCCATGCCGACTGCCTGCGAGGCAATGCCGATACGCCCACCTTCAAGGTTGGCCAAGGCGATCTTGTAGCCCTGCCCTTCTTCGCCCAGGCGGTTGGCGACAGGCACGCGCACGTTGTCGAAGACGATCTGGCAGGTGTCCGAAGCATGCTGGCCGAGCTTGTCTTCCACCCTGGCCACCTGATAACCCGGCGTGTCAGTGGGCACGAGGAATGCCGTGATGCCTCGCTTGCCGGCATCCGGGTCGGTCACGGCGAATACGATCACCACACCCGCGTTCTGCCCGGAGGTGATGAACTGCTTGCTACCGTTGAGCACGTAATGGTCGCCTTCCAGGCGCGCGCGGGTCTTCAGGCTGCTGGCATCGGAACCGGCCTGCGGTTCGGTCAGGGCGAACGCCCCCAACATCGACCCGCTGGCGAGCGGAACAAGAAACTCCTGCTTCTGCTGTTCAGTGCCAAATTTCAGGATCGGTACACAGCCCACCGAGTTGTGCACGCTCATGATGGTCGAGCAGGCCCCGTCGCCCGCGGCGATTTCTTCCAGGGCCATGGCGTAGGCGACATAGCCTGTGTCGCTGCCGCCGTACTGCTCCGGCACCAGCATGCCGAACAGGCCCAGGCCGGCCATCTCGTCGACGGCTTCGCGGGGGAAGCGATGCGCCTTGTCCCACTGTTCGGCAAAGGGCCTGAGGCGCTCCTGGGCAAACTCACGGACGGCGTCGGCAATTTGTTGTTGCTCGTCAGTTACCAGCATGGTTCACCTCAATACAGGCATTCGACGGCCATGGCCGTGGCCTCGCCACCGCCGATGCAGATGGCTGCCACGCCACGGCGCAAGTTGTTCTGACGCAATGCCGACAGCAGGGTCACCAGGATACGGGCGCCCGAAGCGCCGATCGGATGTCCCAGGGCGCAGGCACCCCCGTGGATATTGACCTTGTCGTGGGGCAGATCGAGGTGCTTCATGGCCGCCAGGGTGACCACGGCAAAGGCTTCGTTGATCTCGAACAGGTCGACCTCGCCCAGGTTCCACCCAGTGCGTTTCATCAGTTTGTCGATGGCACCAATCGGCGCCGTGGGGAACAGTGCCGGGGCATCGGCGAAGGCAGCGTGCCCATGGATCACTGCAAGCGGCTTGAGGCCACGTTTATCGGCTTCGCAACGGCGCATGAGCACCAGCGCCGCAGCGCCGTCAGAAATCGAACTGGAGTTGGCTGCCGTAACGGTACCGCCCTCACGGAACGCCGGTTTGAGCTGTGGGATCTTGTCCGGCCGCGCCTTGGGTGGCTGTTCATCGTCCTTGACCAGGCGTTTTTCCTTGCCCTCGGTGACTTCCACGGGAACGATCTCGGCGCTGAAACGGCCGCTTCTGATCGCGTCCTGGGCGCGAGTCAGCGAGGCGATGGCAAACTGGTCCTGGGCTTCACGGCTGAACGCCCCCGCCTGGGCGCAGTCCTCGGCGAAGGTGCCCATCAGGCGCCCCTTGTCGTAGGCGTCCTCAAGGCCATCCATGAACATATGGTCGATGATCCTGCCATGGCCCATGCGGTAGCCGCCGCGGGCCTTTTCCAGCAGGTAGGGGGCGTTGGTCATGCTCTCCATGCCACCGGCCACCACCACATCGGCAGTACCTGCCAACAGCAGGTCATGGGCCATGATCGCCGCCTGCATGCCCGAACCACACATCTTGTTCAGGGTCGTGCAGGTGGTGTGCTTGTCCAGGCCGGCACCCAACGCCGCCTGGCGCGCAGGGGCTTGGCCCTGGCCTGCTGGCAGCACGCAGCCGAACAGCACCTGCTCGACACTGGCGGCCTGGATGCCTGCACGTTCGACGGCGGCGCGGATCGCCGCGGCCCCCAGCTGCGCAGCGGTGAGGCTCTTAAGGTCGCCCTGCAAGCCGCCCATGGGCGTGCGCACGGCGCTGACGATGACAATCGGGTCGTTGGCGAGGCTCATGTGCGTCTCTCCTTACTTGGCAGCCATGCGCAGTGCGCCGTCGAGGCGGATCACCTCGCCGTTGAGCATGCTGTTCTCGATGATGTGGCGGGCCAGTGCCGCGTACTCGTCAGGACGGCCCAGACGCGGTGGGAACGGTACCCCCGCTGCCAGTGAATCGCGCACCTCCTGGGTCATGCCCGCCATCATCGGCGTCTCGAAAATACCCGGGGCGATGGTCATGACACGGATCCCGAAGCGAGCCAACTCGCGCGCGACGGGCAGTGTCAGGCTGGCAATGGCGCCCTTGGAGGCTGCATAGGCGGCCTGGCCAATCTGCCCGTCATAGGCGGCAATGGAAGCAGTGTTGATGATCACACCGCGCTCGCCCCCCTCGTCCGCCTGCCCCTCGGCCATTGCCACCGCCGCCAGGCGGAGCAGGTTGAAGCTGCCGATCAGGTTGACGTTGATGACCTTGGCGAAGCTGGCCAGGCCATGGGGGCCCTGTTTGCCCAGTACCTTCTCGGCGCCGACGATACCGGCGCAGTTGACCAGGCCGTGAAGGCTGCCAAACGCACTGACTGCAGCGTCAATCGCAGACTGTGCGGCGTGCTCGTCGCTGATGTCGGCGATGGCGAACCGGGCGTTGTCACCCAGCGCCCGAGCCTTGGCCTCGACGGCAGGGGCATTGAGGTCGACCAGCATTACCTTGGCGCCAGCGTCTATCAGCATTTGTGCAGTGGCCGCGCCGAGCCCGGAGGCTGCGCCGCTAACGATGAAGTGCTTGTTGATGATCTGCATGGTGTCTTTCCTTTCAGGCGCTGGCGCGGGTGGCCTGTTGCGCTTGTTGTAGGGCAATTTCCTGGTTGCGCAGGATGAAACGTTGCAGCTTGCCGCTCGGGGTCTTGGGCAATTCGCTGACGAATTCGATTTCACGGGGATAAGCATGGGCGTACAGGCGTTGGCGCACATGCTGACGCAGGGTTTCTTCCAGGTCGGCGCCACCGTGGTATCCGCCGGCCAATACCACAAAGGCCTTGATCAGCTCAGTACGCTCGGGGTCGGGCTTACCGATCACCGCCGCTTCGACCACCGCAGGGTGCTCGATCAATGCGCTTTCCACGTCGAAGGGGCCAACCCGATAACCGGAGGTGGTGATCACATCATCGCTGCGCCCGACAAAACTGATACTGCCATCGGCATTGAGCTCCACGGTGTCGCCACTGAGGTAGTACTTGCCCACGAAAGACTTGGTGGGCACGCCGTGATAACCACCGAACCAGCACAACGGTGACTGTTCCCGGTCTACCGCCAGGATCCCAGGCTGCCCGGCTGGCAACTCCTCACCCTGTTCATCCAGCACGACGATGCGGTGGCCAGGAATGGCAAACCCGGCCGAGCCCAAATGGACCGGGTGGGCAAGGCCGTGGTGGTTGCACAGCACCATGCCCAGCTCGGTCTGGCCATAATGGTCGTGAATGGTCACTCCCAGCTGCTCGGCGAACCAGCGGATCACCTCTGGGTTGAGCGGCTCACCGGCGCTGCTGACTACCCGCAGCTGGCCCTTGATCGGCGTGGAGAACTCGTTGCCTGCGGCAATCAATAACCGGTAAGCCGTGGGCGAGCCTGCCAGGTTGGTGATGGCCAGCTTGTTGATGACCTGGGCACAGCTCTGGACGCTGAAGGGGCCATCGTAGAAGGTAGTGGCGCACCCGAGCGACAATGGGCCGGTGACAGCGTAGTAAAGGCCGTAGGCCCAGCCCGGGTCGGCCAGGTTCCAGAAGTTGTCCTCTGGACGCAGGTCAATGGCATCGCGCATGTAACCCTGGAAGGCGACGATGGCGCGCAGCGGCACTTCCAGTGGTTTGGCCGGGCCGGTAGTGCCAGAGGTGAACATCAGCAGAAACGGGTCGTTGCCGCTAAGCATGACCGGTTCGCATGCCTCGGCAGCCGCCGCCAGGCACTGATGGAAATCCAGCTCACCCGCGCGCGCCTGCACGCCGATGATGGTTGGGCAATCGGTTACCTCGTCCAGCTTGGCGCGGTTGAGGCTATCGGTGACCACTACCCGTGCATGTGACTGCTCGAGGCGGTGCTCGATGGCCTTGGGGCCAAAGGCAGTGAACAGCGGCTGATACACCGCGCCCAGCCGCCAGGTGGCAAGGATGGTCACCAACAATTCGGGGGTACGTGGAAGCAACCCTGCGACCCGATCGCCAGCGCCTACCCCTTGGGCTTTAAGGACATTGGCAAAGCGTGCAGACGAGGCGCGCAGTTCATCGAACGTGAAATGCTGGCTATTGCCGTCACGGTCTTCGTACCGCAACGCGAGCTTGTCGCTGCCACAATGGCGGTCGCAGCATTCGACACAGGCATTGAGCTCAGCAAGAGTGCCCTGCAGCGCTGCGGCAGCTGCCTGGGCATGGTCGAACGCACCTGCGGCCTGGGCGTAATCGCGCATCGTCAGACTCCTGGTTTCTTATTGTTGGAGTACAGCCTTGTTCTGAACGATGTTGTCCCCCTGCACGCTGCTCGGCAATGGCCAAACCGCTCAATCGAGATGAGCGGTTTGGCCGTACGTGTCAGCCCCGGCGTGCGGCATCGGACCTCAGCTCGTACCGGGTAAGCGCAACCCGATGCTGATTCACTGCCCTGTGGTGCTCGACCTCGTACTCATCCAATACCTGAGCGCGCATTTGCGGGGTAGCGTCAGGGTTTTCGGCATGGAACCTTGCGATACGTTCACGATAGGCATGCTCCATCGCCTGAAAATCGCTGGCGTAGCGGTTGCCCAGGTAACGCTGCCAGAAACTGCGCTGGCTCAGGTCCTCGGCAAAGTCTTCAATACCGCCTACCTGCTCGATGCGTTGCCTGACATCACCTATCAACGCATCATCCACCCCCAGCGCTTCAATACCTCGCAGGGTGCGGGGCTGGCCTGGCAGGCTCAGCGCCTCGCGCAGCCGTACGCGGTACAACAGGTCGATATCCCGGACGTCGACTTCAGCGACCTCTGCCTCGTCCCCAGCAGCCCGACGCGCAACCTCTCGCTCCTCATTCAGTTGCACAGCCGTCTGACGCGCAAGCAATGCCACATAATCGAGGCGGTACAAAGCAAACCCCAACCGGATATGCGCAGACACCTGATCAAGCTGGGTGGCATTACGCTCAGCCTGCGCCTGCAGCAGGCGCAGTTGCATGCGGCTGAATACATCCACGACCCGGTTCTGGGCCTGTGGCTGTTCAGCGGCCCACTCGAACATTTCGCTGCATAGCGATGGATAGATCTGCATGTCGTGGAGCAATGCCCACACCTGCTCGGCCAGGTGATCACGCGCGTTCTCATAGTCAGCGACATGCTCAAGCTGCCCCAGCAGCTGGATAAAAGCGTCGCTGTCGTTTTGCGCCGCCACGGCATCCCACGTCAGGCCGCGCTCGAAGCGTACCTCTGCGGCACAAGCACCCAGCCACACCTGACGTATGTGCTGCGGCTCGACCGCCAGTTCTGCTACCTCGGGAATACCCTCAAGCGCGTGAAGCGCCATGACCTGCACAGCGCTCAACCGGTTGTGATCCACCAGGAACGCCTGACGGAATGATCGTGGCATCTGCAAGGTCTCGGGTGCGATTTGGCTGAGCACGTTGTCACGCAGGTCAGCCACCTGCAGACGCGGGCATAATTCGATGTACTGCGGCCATGTGTTCAGCCGGCAATGGCGCAGGCTCAGATGCTCCAGTTGCTGGAGCCGATGGAATCTCAAGAACACCGCGCCAATGGGGTTGTAGCTCAAATCCAGGCGAGACAGCCGAGGAAGCGCGCTAAGCACTTCGATGGTCAACGGATTCAAGCGGATGAGATTGCGCGCCAGGCGCACCGTACGCAGCTCCTGCATATAGGCGAGCCCGATCGGGATACTCAACAGGCGGTTGCCGTTGAGGTTCAGGGTACGCACGTTGACGAAGCAGTGCAAAAAGTCAGTGGGCACATGGGTGATCGCGGTGTCGTTTATGACCAACGTTCTCACATACCTGAACGTCACGTGCCCAGGCAGCTCAGGCAAGCTGGCCAGCTGCGCGAAACCCAGTGTCATTCGCAGGCCAGCAGGCTGGCCGTCGGCCGCCGGAATAAACTCGCCCTGCCCACGCCAGGCGCGCAGCAGGCTATCTGCCAGACGCTGGCGATTGACACGCTGCGCATCACCCAGCTCTGCCAATACCCAACGGTTCAATGCACGGTTCAATTGTTCGTGGTCATCCTGCAACCGTGCCAGCGCAGCAAAGGGCGTTTCATCGCCGCCCATCAACCCCTCGAGCTCTTCGTTCAGCTGATTGTCACCCAAACCAGGAAAGAGCGCGCGCAAGCCATCGAGCAGGGTCTGCCGAGAAGTGGGCAGGCCTTCCCCGCGCCCACTGAGCGCGTACCCTACCCGGCCATTGGCCATCCGCTGGCCGGGGTTGAACCAAGGCGCCTGCACGGGCCAACCGAGCAGCGCTACCTTGCCCTGGTTACCGGCGGGTAGCCGCTCTGCAAGCATCCGGCGCAATTGCCCGGCCGCATCGCCCTGCTCGATACCCAAGGTGCGCAGTTGGGCAGGAGACAGGGCCGCCACCACCGCTTCGAAAACATTCAACGGTGCGGGACCTGTTACCGACAATGCGCGGCCTTGCCCATCGTACAGATGGAAGTGCCTGTCGATGCGCACCAACTGCAGGCGCCCCGCCTGCGGCTCTTCTGGGCCCAACACCGCCACCACACGTCCATCCGAGGCTGCTTCGCGCACCTCCAGCGCAAGCTCTGCGGGCCACCCCGGCAGGTTGGGCAACAGGGCAAACGCCAGTTCGTCGGTTTCGCTGCAGCTCACACCGTCCAGGTAGAAACCTTCGACAGCCCGCGTAAGCCGCGCGGCCCGCAGCAGCGACCGGGCCTTGTTCGCCAGCGCCAGCGGCACGCGTTGCTGCGCCCGGGCAATGTTCAGCGCCGTTGGGCTCAGGCCATCGAGCACTTGCGCAATATAGCTTTTGGGTAACCCGGGGAAATCACGTGCAATCACTGCTGCCACAGGACCGCTGGCGCGCGGTCCGTAAGCAAAATGCTCCAGCGCCCGCCAACGTATCGACGGCATCTGCCCGATCAGCCGCTGGCGCAAGCCCGCCGACGGCCCGGCCACTTCAGGCTGCGCGCTGCACCAGGCAAGCAGGTCGCCCTCAGTGTGGGCAAGCGTTCCTTCGCTCAGGTGGCCGATGAATGCCTCAATGCGTGCGTGTGCCTCAAAGCGGCGCAAGGTGTCGGCCAGCGTGATGGGTGCAGGACGGTTTTCCACCAGAATGCCGCGCAATTCATCCTGATCGATGCCGGCAATGCTGAGTATCTGCTGCGCTTGCAGGGCATCGACAGGAGGATGCTGCGGCCACAGGCAATCAAGCATCCGGGCGCTGTCCTGCCACTCCAGAGGCCGCTCCCCCATCAAGCGCCATCCGCGTTCGCCGTTATGCAGCACCCTCGGCCCGTATGCGCCGGCCCGTGAAGGGTGGCGTAGGCGCCAACCGTCTTCAGGCGTGGGGCGATGCACTTCGTAGTAGCGGCTCTGGATGCGCAACCAGCGCCGCGGCCCTGCGCCATACAGGCCATCCGCTTGCAGGCGGGCATCGCCAGGACTTGTTTCGTAAGGCTTCAAGTCGTTGGCCCACAGCCGCTTGCGCTGAGTATCCAGCGCGATCGGCTCAAGCGCATTGATGAACGCACTGCGCACGATCGCCACCGCCGCCACGGTGGCGGTGGCCACCGCGAGGGTTTCGGCCACGCTGAGCAGATGCTCCAGCGCCTCGTGCTGATGCCCCTCCTGCCAGTCCATGGCGCCCTCATAGACTTCAGAGACCATCTGCACCACCAACTGCCCGAGCAGCAGCGCGCCTACCACAGGCAAAAAGAGCCCAGCGAGGTTGATCAGCCCCATTGCCGATGCTTCCCACACCAGCAGCCGCTGCCTGGCCGCGGCCTCATCGATCTCGGCAGTGGGTACCAATAGCAAGCGCGCATCGTCCTTCACCTGCTGCACCTGAAGCCTGGCAACGGCGAAAAAACAATCTTCGACAATGGCGCCTCGCTCTATCTGCAGGTCTGGCTGCGGATCCTTCAGGCGGTTGTCGAGGGTCCTCAGGAAGGCCGGCCGATGCATCAGGCCCACTTGCCGGGCCACGCACTGGCGAAAACCAGGCGTTTTCAATTGCGTGACAAGGGCGTCATGCAGCTCGGCCAACGAGTTGAAACGCTGCAGAGCCTGTGCTGGGTCGCTGGGCACATAAAGCAGTACGCTTTCGACAGCGCCGTTGGGGGCTCGCAGCTCGATCAGCAGTGCATCACCCAACTGCTGCCCCAGTATTTGCAGCGTACTGACGCTGTGGGGCAAAGGCTGCCCGATGGTATTGGGGATGAAAGTGGCCACCTCGCGCAGCGCCACTTGCTGCAAACCGCTGATCTGTCCCTTGAGCACGGCGATTTCCAGGGCGAGTAGAAAACCGGCTCGCTTATCGTGGGCGACAAGCGCCAGGTTCTGCTCGTGGTAAACCTGCTCAAGTTGTTCCTGGTATAGCGTGCCGGCGTCCAGTTGGCGGCAACGCTCTATGAGCCTCGCATCACCGGCGACCAGCACGTCGTGGCTACCCGCACGCCCAAGGCCGCTTCCCTGGAAAAAGCGGGTACCCGCCTCAAACCCCTGCATCAGCCGCATCAGCCCAGGCGCGTAGCTGTAGGAGGGCGCATAGCGAAAGGGCTGCGAACCTTCCAACGAAGGAATTTCAGGCGTGACGGTCATCCAGCGCAGGTCAGCGATATCCGTCTGTGCAGGTAGATCGTCCTGCAGCAAGTGCTGAAACTGCTGCTGGGCGAACCGTTGCAAAGGCAGCAAGTCGCTGGTTGCGCTTCGCAGCCGGGCCTGGCTGTGTTGATGGGCTTTGAACGTATCGCGCAGTTTCCTGATCTGGCCCCGGGAAGCGCGCTTGAGCCAGTCAGGCAGCTGGGCCTTGACGAATTCGTCCGTGGCGCTCGATAGCCTGTCGTCCACGGAGCGTGTTTGGGAGGTGGGGGTGGCCAGGTTCATGGCGGCTCCAGCAAGGGTTGAAGGAGCTACATGCTTCTACCTCGCAGGCATCGCCAGCAGTTGGAAAGGCTTCAGTTGTCAGGGCAGCCCAGCTCACTCACCGGTATTGCCTGCCTGAATCAAGGCGCGGTAGTGGCCAGGGTTGCAACCGAACCATTTGCGAAAAGCCTTGTAGAACGAACTGCTGTCAGCAAACCCCAAACGCTCGGCGAGCTCGCCCAACGCTGGCTCCGCCTGGGCCAACCAGGCAATTGCCAGTTCACGGCGCGCGCTGTCTTTCAGGCGCTGGTATGTCTGCCCCTCGTCCGCCAGGCGCCGACGCAGGGTAGCGCCGGACAGGCACAAGCCGCGCGCCAGGCTGTCGGCATCTGGCCAATCGACCGGGTCCAGCGCAAGCAGCTCACTCCGGATGCGCCTGGCCAGGCTGGCGGGGTCGCGGTATTTGACCAGGATGTTGCCGGGGGCTTCGGCAAGAAACCGCTGCAGCTCCTGAGCAGTCCGCTTGAGCGGCAGCTCCAGGCAGTCGGCGGCGATGATCATGCGCGTACGCGGCCGGCCAAATTGCAGGTTTTCTGAGAACATGACCCGGTAATCATCGCAGAACGGTGGCTCGTCGCAGCGCAGGTCGATGGCCAGAATCGGAATGCGCCGCCCGGCCAGCCAGCAGGCCACTCCGTGGACGATCATCCAGAAGGTGAAATAGGTGAACGCGCGGCGCGGTTGCTCACGGGGTTCGTTGACCACAATCTCGGCCAGGCTCTGTTGGCGCACCAGGCTGGGCTGCAGGTCATCGAGCATCAACGAAAGGAAACCCAGCGCGATCTCCAGCCCCGCACCGAGGGTCGGCTGGGCCATGGCGGCCCGGGTCAGAAACGCCAGGCTACCCATGGGCAACCCGCGGCGGTCCATGGCGAAGAATTCATCGTTGCAGCGCCGGGCCAGCAGCCGCCAGAGCCGAGCGTATGCATCGGCTGAAACCCGCGCCTGCGCCAGGGTGAGTTGCGCGGGGTCGATCCCTGCGCGCAATAGCACGCCGACGTCGGGTTGCCCCGCCGGGCAGGTTTGCAACAGGGCCTCGCGCACCAGTTGCATGGAAATCGTGTCTTTCTCGCTCATCGGCCATCCAGCAGGTTGCGCGGTCCCGGCCCTCGATGGCCGACACCTGAAGTATGCCAGGGGGCGATCATGCCTGTGTCAAACCCATGAATGCCTGAATCAGGCGCAGTTCCCGACGCCGCTCCAGGCAGCCGATCATGTGCCGGTTCACCAGCCCGACACCGGCGATGGGCCGCGCCACCACACGTGGATCGTGGGACACCTCCATCGACGAGACGATGCCGATACCCAACTCGGCGGCCACCGCTTCGGTCACAGCTTCGCGACTGTCCAGTTCCAGCAGTACCCGGGGCTGGACGTTGGCCTGCGTACAGGCCTGGTCGAAGGTTCGGCGGGTGATCGAGCTGGGTTCGCGCAGCACCATGATCTGTTTGTGCAGGTCGACCAGCGCCAACTCTCCGCTGGCAAGCGCCCAAGGGTGGCCCAGCGGCAACAAGGCGCACATCCGCGAGTCGCCCAGGCTTTGCAAGTACAAGCCCTTGCGCGGCTCCACTTCGGTCAATACCGCCACATCGGCATGCTCCGAAAGCAATGCCGCCAAGGTTTCCTGAGCGTTGCCCAGGCGCAGGTTGACCGTAATGCCCGGGAAGCGCGCCCGCAGTTGCGCCAGCATGGGCATGACCCGGTGCGGCCCGTCGGCCGCCACCTCCAGCCGCCCGGTGAGCAATTGCCGATTGGCCTCGAGCATGGCCTGGGCTTCTTCGGCCAGGCCGAACATGGCGCGGGTAATGGCTGCCAGCCGAATTCCTTCCTCGGTCAGCTCGACCCGCCGGGCTGTACGGCGCAACAGCGTGATCTGGTAGCGCTCCTCCAGCGCCTTGACGTGCCCGGTCACCGCCGGCTGGCTGATGAACAGCCGCGCGGCGGCTCGAGTGAAACTGCCTTCACGGGCGACGGCATCGAAGGCACGTAGCTGGAATAGGTTCATTTCTATCGTTCTGACTTATACCTGGCATAACAACAAGCAATTTGATTGATGAGCAGGTGAATTGCAACCTAGCACCCGTAGTTTCAGCGCCAGATTTTTTGGCTGACCACCCGCAGCTTGTGAGGAACCACGGAATGAGCAACGCCCCGATCCTGCTTACCCCCGGCCCGCTGACCACGTCACTCCGCACCCGCCAAGCCATGCTGGTGGACTGGGGTTCGTGGGACCGCGACTTCAACCAATTGACCGCCAGCGTCTGCGAGCAACTACTGGCGATCATCGACGGTAGCGCCAGCCACCATTGCGTGCCCCTGCAAGGCAGTGGCACCTTCGCCGTCGAGGCTGCCATCGGCACCCTGGTACCGCGCGACGGCAAGGTGCTGGTACTGATCAACGGCGCGTATGGCCAACGCCTGGCCAAAATCTGCAAGGTACTGGGGCGCAACTACAGCACCTTCGAAACCGCCGAAGACCAGCCCACCACCGCCGCCGACGTTGATCGCCTGCTGGCCGGCGACCCTGCGGTGACCCACGTGGCGCTGATCCACTGCGAAACGAGCACCGGCATCCTCAACCCGTTGCCCGATATCGCCCAGGTGATCAAACGCCACGGCAAGCGCCTGATCATCGATGCCATGAGCTCGTTTGGCGCGCTGCCGATCGACGCTCGCCAGATTCCCTTCGACGCATTGATCGCCGCGTCCGGCAAGTGCCTTGAAGGCGTGCCCGGCATGGGCTTCGTCTTTGCCGAAAAAACCGCCTTGGCGGGTGCCGAGGGCAATGCCCACTCACTGGCCATGGACCTGCATGACCAGCATGCCTACATGGCCAAGACCGGCCAGTGGCGGTTCACGCCGCCCACCCACGTGGTCGCAGCCCTGCACGAAGCGTTGCAGCAGTACAACGAGGAAGGCGGCCTGCCGGCACGGCATCAGCGCTATGCCGACAACTGCAAGACCCTGCTCGATGGCATGGCCGCCATCGGCCTGCGCAGTTTCCTGCCGGCCGAAATCCAGGCCCCTATCATCGTCACCTTCCACGCCCCAAATGACGCCCGCTACCAGTTCAAGGACTTCTATGAACGGGTCAAGGCCAAGGGCTTCATCCTTTACCCAGGCAAGTTGACCCAGGTCGAGACCTTCCGCGTCGGCTGCATCGGCGTAGTCGGGCCAGACGGCATGCAGGCCGCCGTCGATGCCGTGGCCCACGTGCTGCGGGAGATGGAAGTGCTGGATATCTGACCTTTTGCCCACCCCAATTTAGGAAATAGCGCACATGAACTACAGCAATCCAACCCAGCTGCAAGCCGCCATCCTTGACTGGGCCGGCACCGTGGTCGACTTCGGCTCCTTTGCCCCCACGCAGATCTTCGTCGAGGCCTTTGCCGAGTTCGACGTCCAGGTGTCCATCGAAGAAGCCCGTGGCCCAATGGGCATGGGCAAATGGGACCACATCCGCACGCTGTGCAACGTGCCGGAAATTGCCGAGCGGTACCGCAACGTATTCGGCCGCACGCCGACTGATGATGACGTCACCGCCATCTACAACCGCTTCATGCCGCTGCAGATCGAAAAGATCGCCGTGCACTCGGCACTGATTCCCGGCGCCCTGGATACCCTCACCGGGCTGCGGCAGGACGGCCTGAAGATCGGCTCGTGCTCGGGTTACCCCAAAGTAGTGATGGACAAAGTGGTAGAACTGGCCGCGCAGAACGGTTATGTCGCCGATCATGTGGTGGCCACCGACGAAACCCCCAACGGGCGCCCCTGGCCGGCACAGGCCCTCGCTAACGTAATTGCCCTGGGTATTGACGATGTGGCGGCCTGCGTCAAAGTCGACGACACGGTGCCGGGCATTCTGGAAGGCCGGCGCGCCGGCATGTGGACTGTCGCGCTGGTGTGTTCGGGTAACGCCCTGGGTCTAACCTGGGAAGGCTACCGAGCGCTGAGCGCGGAAAAGCTGGAGAGCGAGCGCAAGCGCATTCATGCGCTGTTTTCGGGGTCGCGCCCGCACTACCTGATCGACACCATCAATGAGCTGCCCGAGGTAATCGCAGACATCAACCGGCGCTTGGCCAAGGGGGAGATGCCGCAGGCGTTCTGACATACCTGTGGTGTAGCTATCGCCGGCAAGCCGGCGATAGCACCGGCTCAGAGCGCTCGGTTCAATTTCACCCAGGACGCAAACTTGTCGATGAACCCCTGCAAGAACGGCCGCGTCTTGTCATTGAGCTTGCCACTGTCTTCGAACAGGCTCGCCGCCCCGCCGATGTAAGCCTCGGGCATCTGCATGCAGGGCATGTCGAGGAACACCAGCGACTGACGCACCGCATGGTTGGCGCCAAACCCGCCAATGGCCCCCGGCGACACACTCACCACCGCCGCCGGCTTGCCGCTCCAGGCGCTTTGCCCGTAAGGCCGCGAGCCAACGTCGATGGCGTTCTTCAGGCCGCCCGGCACTGAGCGGTTATATTCCGGAGTGACGAACAACACCGCGTCGCTGCGGCGGATCTCATCGCGAAACCGCTTCCAAGGCTCAGGCACGCCAGCGGCTTCGACGTCCTCGTTATAAAGCGGCAAGTCGCCGATTTCGACAATCTTCAGGGCAAGACTGGACGGTGCCAGCTCTGAAAGTGCCCGGGCCACCTTGCGGTTGTAGGAATCCTTGCGCAAGCTGCCGACGACGACCGCTACCGAATACACCTGGCTCATGGCGATTTCCAACCTTTGCTGGGTTAAGAGACGTTGTAGTTATAGATGACTGTTTCTCACTGCTTAGGTTTTTTTTCCCTGTACAGAAAACTTCCAGGTATCTTCCAAGGTCTATGCCTGCAGACATTTCCTACGTAATTCAGAGGTTTTCACCTAAATGGCAGCAGTAATGGTCGGCCAATTCCACGCCCGTGACGCCGAAGGCCGTATCTACCCCGTTCACGAGTTCCAGGAGTCTACCCTGCAGGCCGACGGCAGCGCCTTGGGCGCACCGATCACCACGTACCGCCTGGCCATCGGCGACCGGGTCAACCACCTGGGTGAGGACCGCTTCGAACTGGCGCAGACAGGCGTCGAGATCATCCGGATTCCTTGATGCAGTCCACCGTGTAGGTGCCGCCCTCGTTCTGCAGCCCATGCACATCGGCAACGAAGCCAGGGAAGCCGCTGTTGAAGGCACGGGCAAACGCCAGGTAGTCGAGGATTGCGCGGGTCGCTTCGGTAAAACGCTCACCGGGCATGATCAGCGCAATACCCGGTGGATACGGCACCAGCATCACAGCCGCAACCCGGCCCAGCAGCGCCTCGATCGGTACGGCCTCGACCTCACCGCGGACCATCTGGTCATAGGCCCGTGCCGGGCTCAGCGCCGCCTCCGGCAGGCAGCTGAACAGGCGCTTCAACTGCTTGGCCGTGGCATTGGCCCGATAACAGTCATGCAACTGGTCGCACAAGTCGCGCAAACCGATACCTTGATAACGTGACGCATCGACCGCAACGATGCTGGGCAAGCAGACGTTCAACGCCGTATTGCCGTCATAGTGCCGTTTGAACTCGAGCAATTCGGTCAACAAGGTGCTCCACTTGCCCTTGGTGATACCCATCGAGAACAGCACCAGGAAGCTGTACAGGCCGGTTTTCTCCACCACCAACCCGCGCTCCCAGAGAAACTTGCTGACAACTGCTGCCGGAATCCCCCGTTCACCCAATACGCCACCCGCGCTCAGGCCCGGCATCACCAGTGTCACCTTGAGCGGGTCGAGCAGCACATAATCCGCCGTCACCTCGCCAAAGCCGTGCCACTCAGCCCCCGGCTGCAACAGCCAGTCCTGCGCGGCAAGCCGATGGATACCCTCCGCCGCCGGCGGTTGCCAGATGCTGAACCACCAATCATCCACCGCGATGTGTTCGCGCAGGTTGGCCAACGCCCGCCGAAAGCTCAGCGCCTCATCGAACATCTCCTGCAGCAGCGACCGCCCTGCAGGGCCCTCCATCATGGTCGAGGCTACATCCAGCGAGGCGAGGATGCTGTATTGCGGCGAGGTGGAAATGTGCATCATGAAGGCTTCATTGAAGCGGTCACGGTCCAGTTGCCGCTGGGCGCCGTCTTGCACGTGGATCATCGACGCCTGGCTGAAGGCGGCGAGCAGCTTGTGCGTCGAGTGAGTACTGAACACCAGCGGGCTGTCCTCGGCACAGGCCGTGCCCATGGCAAAGCGCCCGGTGAAGAAGTCATGGAACGCCGCATAGGCGAACCAGGCTTCGTCGAAATGCAGCACCTCGACGCTGCTACCAAGGGCCTGCTTGATCAGCCCGGCGTGATAGCACAGGCCGTCGTAGGTGGAGTTGGTGACCACCGCCAGCTTGATACGCGGCTCACGCCCATTGGCCAGTGGGTTGGCCTGGACCTTGGCACGGATTGATTCAGGGCTGAACTCGCTGAGCGGAATCGGCCCGATGATGCCCAGCTCGTTGCGTTCCGGACACAGGTAAATGGGGATGGCACCGGTCATGATGATCGCGTGGACCACCGACTTGTGGCAGTTGCGATCTACCAGCACCAGGTCATCACGCCCTACCATGGCGTGCCAGACGATCTTGTTGGCGGTGGAGGTGCCATTGATGACGAAAAAGGTATGGTCAGCGCCAAAATTGCGTGCGGCACGGGCCTCGGCCTCGGCCAAGGGACCGGTGTGATCCAGCAGCGAGCCCAGTTCCGGCACTGAAACGGAAAGGTCCGAGCGAAGCGTATTTTCCCCAAAGAACTGGTGAAACGCCTGGCCAACAGGGCTTTTGCGGTAGGCAACGCCACCGCCATGGCCGGGCGTATGCCAGGAGTAATTCGATTGCGCGGTGTGCTGCACCAGCGCCTTGAAAAACGGCGGTAGCAGGCCATCCAGGTAATTGTGCGCGGCTCTTGCAACCTGACGGGCGAGGAACGGCACGGTGTCCTCGAACAGGTACAGAACGCCGCGCAGCTGATTGAGCTCGCTCATGGCCTCGGCCGGGGCGTTTTCCAAGGTCACTTGCTCGCCCAGGGCGAAGATCGGCAGGTTCGGTGCACGCTGCCGCGCCAGACGGATCAGCTCAGCCATGTTTTGTAGCAGGTGGGTGTTTTCGCCGACGCCTTCGGCGGCTATCAGCATGCACGCCAGGCCGTGGTGCGTGGCGGCCACCAGCCGCGCCTCGGCATTGTCTGCCGCCGCGAGGATGGCAAACCCATCCTGGCGCAGCTCCTCGGCGATGCCGCGCACGCGCTCGCCGGCAACGCTGTCAGCCTTGATGGAGCGGTGGACAATGAGGATGGGGAACTTGAGGTCCTTGTACATCAGGTGGCTACCTCCGAAGGACGGGTCGTCCATTTCAGGGTAGTAGAGCTTGATGGCCGCTACTGGCTACGAATCAGCCGGCCGGTGTTTCGGTCAACACCTGCCACATCGAAGGCCCACCCGCGGACTTGGCAATTGCCGCCAGACGCTCGGCGTGCGCCTCCAGTTCCTCGGCATTGGCCAGAATCACCCGCCCAGGTGCACGCCCGGTAATCCGACGGATCTCGCTGCCGCCAGTGCCCTGCCCTTCGTTGTCGCCGTCAGCCCCATGCCCAGCCAGCGAAAGGCTGGTTTGGCCACCGGTCATTGCCAGGTAGACGTCGGCCAGCAGTTCCGAGTCGAGCAACGCGCCGTGCAGGTCACGGCCAGAGTTGTCGATGTCGTAACGTTTGCACAGCGCATCGAGGCTGTTGCGCTGGCCTGGGTGGCGCGCTCGCGCCAGCAGCAGGGTATCGAGGATGGTGCAGTGCTGGGCGAGATCAGCGCGGTCGTGCTGCCCCAGCAGGGCAAATTCGTTGTTGATGAAGCCGACGTCGAACGCCGCGTTGTGGATGACCAGGGTGGCGCCCTGGATGAACTCGAAGAATTCCTCGGCCACATCACCGAAGCGCGGCTTGCCGACCAGGAAGGCGTCGGTGATGCCGTGGACGTTGATGGCGCCCTCGTCACTTTCCCGATCCGGCTGCAGGTAGACATGGAAGTGCCGCCCGGTCAGTCGCCGACCAATGACTTCGACACAACCGATCTCGATGATCCGGTGGCCTTCGCTGACCGGCATGCCGGTGGTTTCGGTATCGAGAATGACCAGCCGTTTATCTTGTTGCTGCTCCACGCGGGGCGCTCCAACTTGCATCAGTTACAGAGCCGGGGAGTATACCTCAAGCGGTAACGTGCAAGCTGCTTTCAACGTTTGGCACGCACCTCATCGACACCACGGTTGGCCAACTGGTCGGCACGCTCGTTGCCGGGGTGGCCGATGTGGCCCCGCACCCACTTCCAGGTGACCTTGTGTCGGTTGACCTGCTCATCGAGCTGCTGCCACAGGTCGGCATTCTTCACCGGCTCTTTCGAGGCCGTCTTCCAACCGCGCTTCTTCCAGTTGACCATCCACTCATTGATGCCCTTCATCACGTATTGCGAGTCGGTGGTCAGTTCCACCTCGCATTCGCGCTTGAGTGCCATCAGCCCCTGGATCGCAGCCATCAGCTCCATGCGGTTGTTGGTGGTTTCGCGCTCGCCGCCCCACAGTTCCTTCTCGACGCCCTTGTAGATCATCAGGACGCCCCAGCCACCGGGGCCGGGATTGCCCTTGCAGGCACCATCGGTATACATCTGGACGCTATCGCTCATGTACCACTCATGTCAGTGCTTTTCAGTATCCGGGTTGGCCGCGGTGCGGTTGACCTTGGCCAGCGGCAACGGCAACAGCTTGCCCATCGGCTCGCGGCGCTCCTGGCGCAGCGGCCGCAGACCGACCACCATCTTGCGCGCCACCAGCAGGTACACGCCGCCGCCGGACGTCTGCCAGCCGCCGGCCACCCGCTCCCAGCCAACCAGGCGCTGTTGCCAGGCCGGTGAGGCAAGCGGCGGACGATAGCACCCGAAGCGGCGTTTCTCCAGCGCGAAGCCCAGCAGGTTGAGCCAGTCGCCCACCCGCGACGGCGAGATGCAGCGGGCCTTGCGCAGCGCCCCATGGCTGAAAAAGTGACGCACGCCCCAACTGCTCCAGGGGTTGATGCCGACAATCAGCAAATGACCGCCTGGGCGCACGGCGCTGGCTGCCTCGCGCAGCAGCCCATGGGGCGACAGGCTGAAATCCAGCCCATGCTGCAGGACCACTACGTCGGCGGCATGTTCGCTCAAGGGCCAGGCCTGCTCTTCGCAGGCGATCTCCACCCCTGGCAGTGGCGCGCCAAGGCGAACGTTACGCTGTACCTGAGGGGCGCTGGGGGGTGCCTCGGCGCAAGGGCCGTAGTGCACCAGATAACCACCGAAGAAGCGCCCGAGCTCCTCTTCCAGCAGTTTTTCCTCTTCCTTGAGCATCAGTTGGCCCAACGGGCCGTTGAACCACTCACGGGCCAGGCTGATCAGTTCGACCCAGTCAGGGTCGGCCTGGGCAAAGGCTTGGTCGTTCATTGCGCTCTCCCTCGAAGGTTCTCGCACCGCGCCATCGCGGCTAAGATGCCTTCATGTGCCACGCTTGGCGATACGGATCCGCACCATGATACAGATCGATGCTCTTCCCGCTTTCTCCGACAATTACATCTGGTTGTTACAGGATACTGCCAAACGCCGTTGCGCGGTGGTCGATCCCGGTGACGCCGCCCCGGTGGAGGCCTGGCTGGCCGAAAACCCCGGCTGGGTGCTCGAGGACATCCTGGTGACCCACCACCACAATGACCACGTAGGCGGTGTCGAACGCCTCAAGGCACTCACCGGCGCAAGGGTTTGCGGCCCCGCCAACGAGCGCATACCCGCCCGTGACCTTGGCCTGAATGAAGGCGACCAGGTGACAGTGCTGGGCGTCGCCTTCAACGTCATGGCGGTGCCCGGCCACACGCTGGGCCATATCGCCTTTTTCAGCGACCAGCCCACCACTCCGTTACTGTTCAGCGGGGACACGCTGTTCGCTGCCGGTTGCGGGCGCATGTTCGAGGGCACGCCAGAACAGATGCAACCCGCCCTCGCCCGCTTGGCGGCATTGCCCGAACAGACTGAGGTTTACTGCGCCCATGAATACACCCTGAGCAATCTGCGCTTTGCCAAGGCCGTGGAACCGCAGAATCCGCACGTTCAGCAACGTTTCGATGACGTTACCCGGTTGCGTGCGGAAAATCGCATCACATTGCCATCAACCATTGCCCTGGAGAGATTGACCAACCCTTTTCTGCGTACTTCTGAAACATTAGTTAAACAAAAAGCAGACGAATGGAAGGGACAATCAAACACCACGCATGTCGCTGTTTTTGCTGCTTTGAGGTCTTGGAAAGACACCTTCTGATAACCTCAAGATATATCGCAACATCAGTTGGACGGTTGACCCGGCCGGGTACGGTTTCTAGAATCGCCGAAATTTTTTGCCCGGAAACCTGTCCCCGCCGATGTCTTCCCGTAGCCGCAGAACCGCTCATTCAGTCGCCCTGACGCGCCTGGCCCAAATCAGTGCGCTGGCGCTGGCCGCCACCCTGGTGGGCTGCCAGAGCACCCGTCAGCTCGACGAATCCGACAGCGTTCGCGCGCACAGCTACCAGGCGCGGATCAAGCACAAGCCGGCGCCGCTGGCGATCAAGCCGGTCGACCAGCCTCCGCAGGATGTATGGGAGCGGATGCGCCAGGGCTTTGCCCTGCAGGACAGCATCGACGTCAACCCGCGCATCGAGCAGCAGCGCCTATGGTTCGCCAGCAACCCGTCGTTCCTGGAAAACGCCGGCGAGCGCGGCAGCCTCTACCTGCACTACATTGTCGAACGCCTCGAAGAGCGCGATATGCCACTTGAGCTGGCGCTGCTGCCAGCCATCGAGAGCGCCTACAACCCGATGGCCTACTCGCGCGCCCATGCCGCGGGCATGTGGCAGTTCATCCCGTCGACCGGGCGCCACTTCAACCTGCGCCAGACCCACTTCTACGACGGCCGCCGTGACATCACCGCGTCGACCAACGCCGCCCTGGACTACCTCGGCCGCCTCCACGACATGTTCAACGGCGACTGGCTACTGGCGCTGGCCGCTTACAATGCTGGCGAAGGCACCGTCAGCCGGGCCATCGAACGTAACGAAAAGCTAGGCTTGCCGACCGATTACTGGAACCTGCCCCTGCCGCAGGAAACCCGCGACTATGTACCCAAGCTACTGGCCCTGTCGCAGGTGGTCTCAACCCCTGAGGCCTATGGCGTGAACCTCAACCCGATCGCCAATGAACCCTACTTCGAAGCCGTCGCCATCAATGACCGCCTCGACCTGTCGCGGGTCGCCGCCTTCGCCAACATCGACGAAGACGAACTCATCCAGCTTAATCCGGCATTCAAGAAGCGCATGACCGTGGACGGCCCCAAGCAACTGCTGGTGCCGACCGCCAAGGCACAACTGCTGTCGGCCAGCCTCTCCAACCTCAAGCCTGAGCAACTGGTCAGCCTGCAGCCAAACAAGGCAGTCTTTGCTGCCGCAGTGGCCGAGGCCAAGGCACCTGCAACCGCGCGCAGCTACCGGGTCAAGCGCGGCGACAACCTGAGCAGCATCGCCAAGGCCAACCGGGTATCGGTCAAGGATATCCAGCGCTGGAACAAACTGCCGGGTAACCGCGTCAAGGCCGGGCAGGTGCTGGCACTGCGTGGCGGCAATGCACCCAGTGCAGCAGCCAACCGAGTGGCTGCGGCCGGGCAGCGCTCCACCCAGTACAAGGTACGCAAGGGTGACTCGTTGTATTTGGTTGCCAAACGTTTCAATGTTGAAATGCAGCACCTCAAGCGCTGGAATCCGCGCAGCGGGCATGCCCTGAAACCAGGGCAGACGCTGACCGTATATCTGTCGCACTGATGTGATCTGCGGGGCTGCCTTGCAGCCCCACCTCGATCCCTCTGACATCCTCTTTTTCCAACCCCGCCAAGCTGTTACTGTACCCGATCAAAGCCCAACGCCTCTGGATCGGATGCCGACTTGATACGTCCCCTCCTGCTGTCACTCAGCCTGGCCTTGAGCTTTCCCGCAGTCGCGATGGTGAGCGAAAGCCACGGTTACGCGCAGTTCGGCACGCTCAAGTACCCAGCCACGTTCACCCACTTCGACTGGGTCAACCCGCAAGCGCCCAAGGGCGGCACCTTGCGGGCCATGGCGTTTGGCACATTCGACACGCTCAACCCCTACACCTTCAAGGGCACCAGCCCGGTGACCACGCCGAACTTCCTGCAGTACGGCGTCAGCGAGCTCAACGAAACGCTGATGGTCGGTACTGGCCAGTACGACCCCTCCGGCGACGAACCAACCTCCAGCTATGGCCTGATCGCCCGGTCGGTGGAATACAGCGAAGATCGCAGCTGGGTAGTGTTCAACCTGCGCCCCGAGGCGCGCTGGCACGATGGCAAGCCAATCACCTCGGCGGATGTGGCCTTTTCCTACCGCACCCTGCTCAAGGAAGGCCACCCGATCTACCGGACCAACCTGCAGGAGGTGCAGCGGGTCGACGTGCTCGGTCCGCTGCGCATCCGCTTCGTCTTCAAGCGCGCTGGCAACCCGCTGTTGATCCTGCGCCTGGGCGAAATGCCAGTGCTGCCCAAGCACTACTGGCAAGGCCGCGACTTCCAGGCGACTACGTTCGAGCCACCGCTGAGCAGCGGCCCTTACCGCATTACCCAGGTACAGCCTGGCCGGCGCCTAGTGTTCGAACGGGTGAAACACTACTGGGGCAAGGACCTGGCCGTGAACCGCGGCAAGTACAACTTCAACCGTGTCGAGTACGAGTTCTACCGGGACGCCACCGTGGCGTTCGAAGCCTTCAAGGCTGGCGAGTTCGACATCTATATCGAGCACCAGGCGAAAAACTGGGCCAATGGCTACAACTTCCCGGCGGTGCGCCGTGGCGATGTGATCAAGGCACAGATCCCGCACCGCATTCCGACCCAGACCCAAGGCTTGTTCATCAATA
Organism: Pseudomonas sp. NBRC 111131; assembly: GCF_001320525.1. Lineage (NCBI taxonomy): Bacteria > Pseudomonadati > Pseudomonadota > Gammaproteobacteria > Pseudomonadales > Pseudomonadaceae > Pseudomonas > Pseudomonas sp. NBRC 111131. The sequence goes on from NZ_BCBH01000003.1 coordinate 41,225, forward strand.
GCCGGCGCGCCACGTTCAGCGACCCCAGCGTGCGCCAGGCGCTGGGCTTGATGCTCGACTTCGAGTGGACCAACCGCGCCCTGTTCAGCAGCGCCTACCGCCGCTCAACGAGCTATTACCCCAACAGCGAATTTGCCGCCTCTGGCCTGCCCACGGGCAAGGAGTGGCTGCTGCTTGCTCCGTTCCGCGACCAGTTGCCGGAAAAGCTGTTTACCCAGCCTTACCAGGTCAGCCACACCGACGGCCGCGGCATCAGCCGCCAAACCTTGCGCCAGGCCCTTGCCCTGCTTGGGCAAGCCGGCTGGAAGCTTGATGGCCAGCGGCTGGTGGACAAGAAAGGCCAGCAACTGACCATTGAGCTGCTGTTGGTCAACCCCAACCTCGAACGCATTTTGCAACCGTATGTCGAAAACCTGGCGAGCATCGGCATCGATGCGCGCTTGCGCACGGTGGACCGCGCCCAGTACAAACAACGCCTGGACCAGTTCGACTTCGACATGATCCTGATGACCCTTAACCAGACGTTGAGCCCGGGCCTCGAGCAGTGGCTGTACTTCCATTCCAGCCAGGCCGCGACCAAGGGCAGCAAGAACTATGCGGGTGTCAAGGACCCGGTGGTCGACCACCTGCTCGACACCCTGCTGGCAGCCCGCACCCGCGACGATCAGGTCGCTGCTGCCCGCGCCCTGGACCGCGTGCTTTCCTGGCACTACTACATGATCCCGAACTGGTATCTCGACAATCACCGCCTGGCCTATCGCAACCGGTTCGCCTTCGTCACCACGCCGCCCTACACCCTCGGGCTGAACACCTGGTGGATAAAGACTTCGGAGAAAGCCCAATGATGCCTACGCACCGCCTGCGCCAGCTGGCAGGCAGCCTCCTGTTCGCTTGCCTGAGCCTGTCGGCCATGGCCGCGCCACAACACGCGCTCACCCTGTATGACGAGGCGCCGAAATACCCCGCCGACTTCAAGCACTTCGACTACGTGAACCCCGATGCACCCAAGGGTGGCACCTTCCGCCAGTCCAGCTTCGGGGGCTTCGACAGCCTCAACCCCTTCATCAACAAGGGCGTTCCTGCCGATAACGTCAGCGCCATCTACGACACCTTGATGCGTCAGAGCCTGGACGAACCGTTCACCGAGTACGGCCTGGTGGCCGGCAAGATCGAGAAAGCCCCGGACAATAGCTGGGTACGCTTCTACCTGCGCCCCGAGGCGCGCTTCCATGACGGCCACCCGATGCGCGCCGACGACGTGGTGTTCACCTTCAATGCCCTGATGAAGGACGGCGCACCGCTGTACCGCCAGTACTACGCCGACGTCGCCGAAGTGGTCGCCGAAGACCCGCTGCGGGTGCTGTTCAAGTTCAAGCACAAGAACAACCGGGAACTGCCGCTGATCCTGGGCCAGTTGCCGGTGCTGCCCAAGCACTGGTACGAAGGCCGCGACTTCAACCGTGGCAACCTGGAAATCCCCTTGGGCAGCGGCCCTTACAAGATCACCCAGGTCAAGGCCGGCCGCTCGATCCGCTATGAGCGAGTCAAGGACTACTGGGCCAAGGACCTGCCGATCAACCGCGGCCAGTTCAATTTCGATGCCATGACATTCGACGCCTACCGCGACACCGCCGTCGCCTTGGAAGCATTGAAGGCCGGGGCATTCGACTATGCCCTGGAGATAAGCGCAAAAAACTGGGCCACCGCCTACAACGTACCTGCGGTACGTGATGGTCGTCTGATCAAGGAAGAACTGCCCAACGGTAACCCCACCGGTATGCAAGGCTTCATCTTCAACATCCGCCGCCCGGTGTTCCAGGACGTGCGTGTGCGCGAGGCCCTGAGCCTGCTGCTGGACTACGAGTGGACCAACAAGCAACTGTTCAACGGCGCCTATACCCGCACCAGCAGTTACTTCGAGAACTCGGAAATGGCCGCCCGAGGCCTACCCGGCGCCGAGGAGCTGAAAATCCTCGAGCCGCTGCGCGGCCAGATTCCCGAAAAAGCCTTGACCGAGGCGTTTCACAACCCCGTCAGCGACGGCAGCGGCATGATCCGCGAACAGCAGCGCAAGGCCTACAGGTTGCTGCAGGAAGCAGGCTGGAAGATCGTCGACGACAAGATGGTCGATGCCCAGGGCAAACCAGTGGCCATCGAATTTCTGCTCGCACAGTCCGAGTTCGAACGCATCCTGCTGCCATTCAAGCGCAACCTCGCCGACCTGGGTATCGACCTGACCATCCGCCGGGTCGATGTGTCACAGTTCATCACCCGCCTGCGCTCACGGGATTTCGACATGATTGTCGGCAACTTCCCGCAGTCCAACTCCCCGGGCAATGAGCAGCGCGAATTCTGGTCAAGCGTCTCTGCCGACAACCCCGGCAGCCGCAACTACATCGGCCTGCGCGACCCGGCGATCGACCAGTTGGTGGAGCAACTGATCAACGCCGACTCCCGCCAAAGCCTGATCGACCACGCCCGTGCCCTGGACCGGGTGTTGCTGTGGGGCTACTACGTGATCCCCAACTGGCACATCAAGACCTGGCGCGTGGCCTACTGGAACCACATTGGTCACCCCAAGGTGTCGCCTAAATACGATGTCGGCATCGACACTTGGTGGATCAAGCCAGACGTGACGCCTGCCGTGACTGAAGCCGCAGCGGACGAGGCCAATTGAGATGCTGGCCTATATCCTGCGCCGCCTGCTACTGATCATCCCGACCCTGTTCGGCATCCTGATCATCAACTTCATTATTGTCCAGGCAGCCCCCGGCGGCCCGGTCGAGCAGATGATTGCCAAGCTCGAAGGCTTCGAGGGCGCCACCAGCCGTATCGCCGGTGGCGGCGCCGAAGTCTCCGTAGCCGGTTCCAACTACCGCGGCGCCCAGGGCCTGGACCCGGCCCTGATCGCCGAGATCGAGCGCATGTATGGCTTCGACAAATCGGCGCCGGAACGCTTGTGGATCATGGTCAAGAACTACGCCCAGCTGGACTTCGGCGACAGCTTCTTCCGCGACGCCAAGGTTATCGACCTGATCGCCGAGAAGATGCCGGTTTCAATCTCGCTGGGGCTGTGGAGCACGCTGATCATGTACCTGGTGTCGATCCCGCTTGGCATCGCCAAGGCGGTACGCCACGGCAGCCATTTTGACGTCTGGACCAGCTCGGCGATCATCGTTGGCTACGCCATCCCCGCCTTCCTGTTCGCCATTTTGCTGATTGTGCTGTTCGCCGGCGGCAGTTACTTCGATTGGTTCCCGCTACGCGGGCTTACCTCCAACAACTTCGACGAGCTGTCCACCACCGGCAAGGTGCTCGACTACTTCTGGCACCTGGTATTGCCGATTACCGCGCTGGTGATCGGCAACTTCGCCACCATGACCCTGCTGACCAAGAACAGCTTTCTCGACGAGATCAACAAACAGTACGTGGTCACCGCCAAGGCCAAAGGGCTGAGCCGCTCGCGCGTGCTGTACGGGCACGTGTTCCGTAACGCCATGCTGCTGGTCATCGCCGGCTTCCCCTCGGCGTTCATTGGCATCTTCTTCACCGGCTCCCTGCTGATCGAGGTGATCTTCTCCCTCGATGGCTTGGGGCTGATGAGTTTCGAAGCGGCAATCAACCGCGACTACCCGGTGGTGTTCGGCACGTTGTTCATCTTCACCCTGCTGGGGCTGGTGGTGAAACTGATCGGCGACCTCACCTACACCCTGGTCGATCCGCGCATCGACTTCGCCAGCCGGGAGCACTGACATGGCCTTGTCCCCTCTCAACCGCCGACGCTTCGAGCGCTTCAAGGCCAACCGACGCGGCTGGTGGTCACTGTGGCTGTTCCTCATCCTGTTTGGCCTGAGCCTGGGCGCCGAGCTGATCGCCAACGACAAACCGATCGCCGTGCGCTACGAAGGCCAATGGTATTTCCCAGCCTTCAAGCGCTACCCGGAAACCACCTTTGGCGGTGAATTCCCCCTCGAAGCCAACTACAAGAGCCCGTACATCCGCGAGCTACTGGCCAGCAAGGACAGCTTTGTACTGTGGGCACCGATCCCCTTCAGCTACCAGAGCATCAACTATGACCTGCGCGTCCCCGCCCCAGCCCCCCCCTCGGCGGATAACCTGCTAGGCACCGACGACCAGGGCCGGGACGTGTTGGCTCGGGTGATCTACGGTTTCCGTGTGTCGGTGCTTTTTGCCCTGACGCTGACCATCCTCAGTTCCATCGTCGGCGTCATCGCCGGCGCGCTGCAGGGCTTCTACGGCGGCTGGGTCGACCTTGCCGGCCAGCGTTTCCTGGAGGTCTGGTCCGGCCTGCCGGTGCTGTACCTGCTGATCATTCTTGCCAGCTTCGTGCAACCCAACTTCTGGTGGCTGCTGGGCATCATGCTGCTGTTCTCGTGGATGAGCCTGGTGGACGTGGTGCGCGCCGAGTTCCTGCGTGGGCGCAACCTCGAATACGTGCGCGCTGCCCGCGCCCTGGGGATGCGCAACGGTGCGATCATGTACCGGCACATTCTGCCCAACGCGATGATTTCGACCATGACCTTCATGCCCTTCATCCTCACCGGTGCCATCGGTACCCTCACCGCGCTGGACTTCCTCGGCTTCGGCCTGCCCGCCGGTTCGCCATCGCTGGGCGAGCTGGTCGCCCAAGGGAAGTCCAACCTGCAGGCGCCTTGGCTGGGTATCAGTGCCTTTGCCGTCTTGGCGATCATGCTAAGCCTGCTGGTGTTCATCGGTGAATCCGCCCGCGATGCCTTCGACCCGAGGAAGTGACATGACAGAACAGAACGTGATCGAAGTGCGTGACCTGGCGGTGGAGTTCGTTACCGGTAACCAGGTCAACCGCGTGGTCGATGGCATCAGCTTCGATATCCGCAAAGGTGAGACCCTGGCGCTGGTCGGCGAAAGTGGCTCGGGCAAGTCGGTCACTGCCCACTCGATTCTGCGCCTGCTGCCCTACCCACTCGCGCGTCACCCCAGCGGCAGCATCCGCTATGAAGGCAAGGACCTGCTGCAGCACGGCGAAAAAGCCATGCAGCGGATACGCGGCAACCGTATTGCGATGATTTTCCAGGAGCCGATGACGTCGCTGAACCCGCTGCACTGCATTGAGAAACAGATCAACGAGATCTTGTTGCTCCACAAGGGGCTGACGGGCAAGGCGGCCACGGCACGCACGCTGGAGCTGCTGGAGCTGGTAGGCATTCCCGAGCCGCGCAAGCGCTTGAAGGCCCTGCCCCATGAGCTGTCGGGTGGGCAGCGGCAGCGGGTGATGATTGCCATGGCGCTGGCCAACGAGCCAGAGCTGCTGATTGCCGATGAGCCGACCACGGCGCTCGATGTGACCGTGCAGTTGAAGATCCTCGACCTGCTCAAGGAGCTGCAGGCACGGTTGGGGATGGCGCTGTTGCTGATCAGCCATGACCTGAACCTGGTGCGGCGCATTGCGCACCGTGTGTGTGTCATGCAGCGCGGCAAGATCGTCGAGCAGGCGCAGTGCGCCACCCTGTTCAGCGCACCCCAGCATCATTACACGCAGATGTTGATCAATGCCGAGCCCAGCGGTGAGCCTGCCCATAACCCGGTTGGCGCGCCGTTGCTTGAAGTAGATGACCTCAAGGTCTGGTTCCCGATCAAGAAAGGCTTCTTGCGCCGCACGGTTGACCATGTAAAGGCGGTGGACGGGATCAATTTCAGCCTGCCGCAAGGGCAGACGCTGGGGATCGTCGGTGAGTCCGGGTCGGGGAAGTCCACACTTGGGCTGGCGATCCTGCGTTTGATTTCAAGTCAGGGCGGTATCCGCTTTCATGGGCAGGCCCTGGAGGGGTTGAACCAGAAAGAAGTGCGCCCACTGCGACGGCAAATGCAGGTGGTGTTCCAGGACCCGTTTGGCAGCCTCAGCCCACGGATGTGCGTGGCGGATATCGTTGGCGAGGGCCTGCGTATTCACAAGATAGGTACACCGGCGGAGCAGGAAGCCGCCATTGTTGCGGCGCTGGAGGAAGTCGGGTTGGACCCTGCCACTCGGCACCGCTATCCGCACGAGTTCTCCGGTGGGCAGCGGCAACGTATTGCCATTGCCCGGGCGCTGGTGTTGAAGCCTGCCTTGATTTTGCTGGATGAACCAACTTCGGCGCTGGACCGCACGGTGCAGCGGCAGGTCGTGGAGTTGCTGCGCAATCTGCAGCAGAAATACAACCTGACCTACTTGTTCATCAGCCATGACCTGGCGGTGGTCAAAGCGTTGAGCCATCAGTTGATGGTGATCAAGCATGGGCATGTTGTGGAACAAGGTGACGCCCGCGAGATCTTCCATGCGCCACAGCATGCTTATACGCAGCAGTTGCTGGAGGCGGCGTTCCTGGGTCACGACAACGGCCGGTGATTGATCGTTTCCACCTCAGCACAATGGACGCCGACGAACATACCTGGGCCTACATTTGCACCTACATGCAAGAAGGCCCGTCTGCCCTACCCCCGCCTGCCCCGCCCAAAGACCACAACGATATCCTCTGGTGCGAGTTTGCGTTGCAACTGGCACCCAAAGTAGCCTGCCCCGCTGACATGGACCTGGAATCGCGAACAGCACCTGCCGGCCACCTTCCAGCAATCGACGGTGCTTGCGGGTATGAGGGGCGTTCAGATAACAGGTGCCACTAATCGGTACCCCACTCCAGCCTCGGTGATGATGAACCGCGGCGCGGTAGGGTCATCCCCAAGCTTTTGCCGCAGGTGGCCCACCACAATGCGCAGGTAGTGAGTATTCTCCACGTGGGTCGGGCCCCAGATGTCCTTGAGCAGTTGCTGCTGGGTAATGACCCGCCCGGGGTGCCCGGCCAACTGGGCCAGTAGCGCGTACTCCTTGCGCGTCAGCGCTACCTCCACGCCGTCGAGCGTCACTTTGCGAAAGGCAAAGTCCACGGTCAACGGCCCGAAGCTTGCGGCCACCTCTCCCCCACCGGATTGCGGCACCTGGCGCAGCAGCGCGCGCACGCGGGCGAGAAATTCCTGAATGCCGAACGGCTTGGTCACATAATCATTGGCGCCGCCATCCAGCGCATCGACCTTCTGCAGCTCACTGGCACGTACAGACAGCACCATCACTGGCACCGTACTCCACTCGCGCAGTTCACGCAGCACCTGCTGGCCGTCCATATCCGGCAGGCCGAGGTCCAGCACCACCAGGTCGGGTTTGGCCAACGCAGCCTGGGCCAGCCCTTCGCCCCCGGTAGCGGCCTCGACCACCTTGTAGCCCTGGGAGGTCAGGCTGATACGCAAGAACTTGCGAATCTGCGGTTCGTCATCGATCACCAGGAGGGTGGCGGGCTGGCTCATGGCGTTTCGCTTTCGGCTTCAGGTTGTTGGGGCAGCGGCAAGCATAGTGTGATGCACGTGCCTTGGCCATCAATGCCTTCGCCTACCAGGATCTGCCCGCCATGGGCACCGATCATGCCCTGGCAGATCGCCAGACCCAGGCCAGTACCCTGCCCGCCTCGGTCGCCTCGGGCAGCAGTGTAGAACATGTCGAAAATCTTCTCGCGCTCCGCCACGGGGATGCCGGGGCCCTGGTCACTGACTGCAAAACGCAGTTGTTGGTCATTGACCGACACCTGCAATTCCAGGCGGCCTTGGGCAGGCGAGAAACGTGCAGCGTTCTCCAACACATTGATCAGCGCTTGTTCGATCAGTGCAGCATGCACGAACAGCAGCGGCAATTGGGCGGGCACGTCGGTCTGCACGCGCAGCGGTGCCAGCACTACACGCAGGCGGTTGAGGGCGCTGCCGACGATATCGGCGGGGGCGACCCAATCGCGGGCCAGCTTAAGGCCGCCGTGGCCGAGGCGAGTCATGTCCAGCAAGTTTTGGATGTAGCGGTCAAGCCGCTCGGCTTCGTTGCGGGTGCCTTCCAGCAGCTCGCGGCCGTCGTCGGCAGGGATGGCCTCGCCCAGCGCCAGCAGGCTGTCGATACTGCCGCGCATCGCGGTCAGGGGAGTGCGCAGGTCGTGGGACACCGAAGCCAATAAAGCGCTGCGCAGTTGCTCGGTTTCGCCGTGCAGGCGCGCAGCCTCGAGCTGTTCGGCCAGGCGCGCCCGCGCCAGGGCCTGGGCCAATGGTTGGCCCAGGGCCATCAGCAGGCGGCGGCGTTGTGCGCTCAGAGGATCGCCCGAACGTGGGCGCACGCCAAGCAGTGCCAGAGGGTGATCATCGACGGCCAGCGGCCACCACCACCAGCGACCATTGGGCAGCGTGTCACTGCCATGGCCTGCGGCCTGGCCATGCTGCCAGGCCCACTCGGCCGCGGCGCGTTCGTTGTCGCTCAGCGCAGGGGCTTCGCCACTGGCCTGGTGCAGTGAGCCTTCGCTGTCGCGCTCCAGCAGGCATACCTGAACGTCCTGCAAACCGTTCAGGTGCTGACCGGCAGCGTTGAACACAGCCTGGCGATCGGTGGCCACGGTCAGGCGACGTGAAAGGTCGAGCAGTTGGCTGGTCTGTGCCTGGGTCTCGCGCAAGGCTTGCAACTGGCGGCGCTGGCGTGCGGCAAGGTTGCCGGTCAGGGCCGCCATGAGCAGGAAGAACACCAGGGTCAGCACATCCTCTTCGCGCTGGATACTGAACGAAAAATTCGGCGGAATGAACAAGAAGTCGTAGGCCAGGAACGACATGGCCGCGCACGCCAGGGCAGGCCCCAGGCTGCTGCGAACGGCAACCAGCAGCACGGCGGCAAGAAACACCAGCGAGATATTGGGCAACGCCAGCACACTGGATACCGCCCACGCCAAGCCCGCCGCCAAGCCAGTGGCCAGCAGTGCCAACAGATAGTGCCGCCACACCCATACGCGGGTGACGGCAGCGCGTGTTGCCTGTGCCTGGGAATCGCGGTCGAGCACGTTGATTTCCAGGCCATGGCTTTCGCGCAACAGCCGCGCTGCCACGCCGGCGCCCAAGAACCGCCGGCGCAAGCGGTCACGGGACTGGCCGACCAGCACCAGGCTGGCCCGACGCTCGCTGGCATGCTGGATCAGCGTGCGCGCCACTTCACCTGCGCGCAGCAGCACCACTTCGCCCCCCAGACGCTCGGCCAACTGCTGAGCGGCCTGCAAACGCTGGCGGGCGGTTTCGTCGCGCAGTCGGCCATTATCCACGTGCACCAGGCTCCAGGGCAGATGCCGCCGCTGGGCCACTCGGCAGGCATGGCGCACCAGCCGTTCGGCCTGGTCGTCGCCATCGACGCCCACCAGCAAGCGCCCACGCAGGGCCGGTGCCTCCTGCCCACGCTGACGGTAGCCATGGGCCAGGTCGGCGTCCACCTGGGCGGCGGCAGTCTGCATGGCCAGTTCACGCAACGCCGTGAGGTTGGTCTGGGAGAAGTAGGCATCGATCGCGGCGCGGGCCTGCTCGGGTACGTACACCTTGCCCTCGCGCAAGCGTTCGAGCAGTTCCCGCGGGGGCAGGTCGATGAGCACCAGCTCGAAGGCCTCTTGCAGCACCCAGTCCGGCAGGGTTTCACGTACCTGCACGCCGGTGATGTCGCGGACCTTGTCGTTGAGGCTTTCCAGGTGCTGCACGTTGACGGTGGTGTATACGTCGACGCCGGCGGCCAGCAGCTCCTGCACGTCCTGCCAACGCTTGGCGTGCCGACTTCCAGGCGCGTTGGTGTGGGCAAGCTCATCGACCAGGGCCAGGGTGGGGGCGGCGTCGAGTAGGCCGTCGAGGTCCATTTCCTCGAGGGTGACGCCGCGGTATTCACTGCGCAGCAGCGGTTGCTGAAGCAGCCCGCCGAGCAGCGATTCGGTTTCGGCGCGGCCGTGGGTTTCGACTACTCCCGCCAGCACTTGCACACCTTGGCGCTGCTGGGCGTGGGCGGCCTGGAGCATGGCGTAGGTCTTGCCAACCCCAGGGGCAGCGCCGAGGAAGACCTTGAGCCTACCGCGGCCTTCGCGCGGGAGGTTGGCCAACAGCGCATCGGCGCGGGCTGCGTTACTCATGTTCGATCCTTTGATTGTTGGGCCTGATTCGCAGCCCTACTGTCACTGCGTCAACTTCTCCAACGCCTGGTTCAGCGCCAGCACATTGACCACCGGCGGCCCGATCAATGGGTGGAGGGTGGCCTCTTCCTGCAAGGCTTGCAACCTCTGCACCGGTACCTGCCGCGCCGCCGCCACCCGAGGGATCTGATAAGCCACCGCCTGGGGCGGCAAATGCGGGTCCAGTCCACTGCCGGACGTGGTCAGCAATGCCTGCGGCACCGGCCCTTGCTCCGCCCGATACCACGTGGCGGCATCAGCGGCCACCCGTTCGGCCAACGCCGGGTTGCTCGGTGCCAGGTTACTGGCACCACTGGCCACCGTGGCATAGGCCCCCGCTGAAGGCCGCGAATGGAACCAGCCATCGCCCTGAAAGTCCTGGGCAATCAGCGCCGAACCGCGCACCTGGCCCTGCGCATCGCGCACCAGGCTGCCATTGGCCTGTTCCGGGAAAGCCACCTGGGCAATACCGGTCACCGCCAGCGGGTACAGCGCGCCGGTGACCACGGTCATCAGCAGGATCAGGCTCAGCGCCGGGCGTACATAAGGGTTCATGATGGCCTCCTCAGACCAGGTGCAGTGCGTTGAGCAGCAAGTCGATCAGCTTGATCCCGGCGAACGGCACAATGATGCCGCCCAAGCCATAGATCAGTAGGTTGCGCCGTAGCAGGTGGGCAGCGCTGGCCGCCTGCACGCGTACGCCTCGCAAGGCCAGGGGGATCAGCACGATGATGATCAGCGCGTTGAACACGATGGCCGAAAGGATCGCGCTCTGCGGGCTGGCCAGGTGCATCAGGTTGAGCACGCCCAGTTGCGGGTAGATCGCAGCGAACAGTGCCGGCAAGATGGCGAAGTACTTGGCCACGTCGTTGGCGATGGAGAAGGTGGTCAGCGCTCCACGGGTCACCAGCAGTTCCTTGCCAACCTGCACCACGTCCAGCAACTTGGTCGGGTCGCTGTCCAGGTCAACCATATTGGCGGCCTCACGGGCGGCCTGGGTGCCGTCGTTCATGGCCATGCCCACGTCCGCCTGGGCCAGGGCCGGCGCGTCGTTGGCGCCGTCACCGCACATGGCCACCAGGCGGCCGTCGTTCTGCTCCTGGCGGATACGCGCCAGCTTCTTCTGCGGGGTGGCTTCGGCCAGTACGTCATCGACCCCGGCTTCGGCCGCGATGGCCGCGGCGGTAAGCGGGTTGTCGCCGGTCACCATCACAGTGCGGATACCCAGCTTGCGCAGTTCGGCAAAGCGTTCACGAATGCCCGGCTTGACCACATCCTTTAGGTGAATCACGCCCAGCAGCCGCTTGTCCACGCAGACCAGCAGCGGCGTGCCGCCACTCTGGGCAATGCGTTCGACTTCGCGGGCCAGCGCCGCCGGCATCTCCAGGCGTTGCATGCCGACAAAGGCCAGTACCGCATCGACCGCACCCTTGCGGTAGCGATGCTGCTGGAAGTCGATGCCCGACAAGCGTGTTTCGGCACTGAAGGCAATGGCTTCGAACTGCCCGGGCTGCGGCTCGACGAAATCATGCAACTGGCGCAGGTACTCGACGATGGACTTGCCCTCGGCAGTGTCATCGGCCAACGAGGCGAGCAAGGCGCCTTCGCCCAGCTCCTTGGGGGTGACCCCGGTGGCCGCGTGCAGGGCACTGCAACGGCGGTTGCCAAAGGTAATGGTGCCGGTCTTGTCGAGCATCAGCGTGTGCACATCACCGGCTGCCTCCACGGCACGGCCCGAGCGGGCGATCACGTTCAGGCGTACCAGGCGGTCCATGCCGGCGATACCAATGGCCGACAACAGCCCACCAATGGTGGTCGGGATAAGCGTCACCAGCAGCGCCGCGAGAAAGATCAGCGGCAGGCTGCCACCAACGAAATGGGCGAACGGCTGCAGCGTCACCACCACGACCAGGAAGATCAACGTCAGGCCGATCAGCAGGATGTCCAGCGCAATCTCGTTGGGGGTCTTCTGCCGCTTGGCACCTTCGACCAGGGCGATCATGCGGTCCAGGGTGGACTCCCCCGGGTTGCTGGTGATGCGGATCAGCAGCCAGTCGGAGACCAACCGGGTATTGCCGGTCACGGCCGAGCGGTCGCCGCCGGACTCGCGGATCACAGGTGCGGATTCACCGGTGATAGCCGCTTCGTTGACCGCCGCTATGCCTTCAAGCACTTCGCCATCGCCGGGGATCATCTCACCCGCCACCACCCGCACCACATCGTCCTTGCGCAGCTGGCCGGCGGCGACGGTTTCAAACCCGCCGTCGTGCTTGCGGCGTTGCGCCGTCAGGCCTTGGCTGCCGGCCTTGAGGCTGTCGGCACGGGCCTTGCCACGGCCTTCGGCCAGTGCTTCGGCGAAGTTGGCGAACAGCACGGTGAACCACAGCCATAACGCAATTTGCACAGCAACCCCGGTACTCACGCCACTGCCGGGCGCCAGGCACAGCACGGTCGTCAACACTGCGGTAAGGGCGACCACCAGCATCACTGGCGAGCGCTTTAGCTGACGGGGGTCGAGCTTGACGAACGCTTGTACCAGCGCCGGACGCCACAGGGCGGCGAAGCGCGTCTGGTCCTTGGCGCTGGATTGAGCGTTCACTTCAGGAATGGGCATGTTCATGGTCAGTTCCTCAGAAACCCAGGCTCAGGTGTTCGGCAATTGGCCCCAGGGCCAGCGTTGGCAGGAAGGTCAGGCCGCCGACCAGAAGAATGGTCACCAACAACAGGCCGGTGAACAGCGGACCGTGCGTGGGGAAACTATTGAGCCCCTGGGGCGCGCTCTTCTTCGCGGCCAGGCTGCCCGCCAGCGCCAGGATGGGCAGGATGTAGCCAAAACGGCCGATGAACATGGCCAGGCCGATCATCAGGTTGTGGAATACCGTGTTGGCGCCGAAGCCGGCGAACGCCGAACCGTTGTTGGCGGTGCCGGAGGTATAGGCATACAGCAGTTGGCTGAAGCCATGCGCACCCGGGTTGCTGACCGCTCCGGCAGGGCCCGGCAGGCTGGCAGCGATGGCACCGAGCACCAGCACGCCCACAGGCATGACCAGCAAGGTCGCCACCAGCAGTTGCACCTCCCGCGCCTGCAGCTTCTTGCCCAGGTATTCCGGTGTGCGGCCGATCATCAGGCCAGCCAGGAATACCGCTATCAGCACGAACAGCAGCATGCCGTAGAGCCCCGCACCGACCCCACCGAAGATCACCTCCCCTACCATCATGTTGACCATGGCGACCATGCCCGTGAGCGGGTTTAGGCTGTCGTGCATGGCGTTGACAGAGCCGTTGGACGCGGCGGTGGTGGTCACTGTCCATAACACCGAACCGGTGGTACCGAAGCGGCTTTCCTTACCTTCCAAAGGTGCGCTTTGCACAACCTGTGGGCTCTCCAACGCGGGGTTGGGCTGGTACTCAGACCACAACGCAGTGGCACCGCCAAGCAGGAACAGGCCAAGCATACAGGCCAGGATAGCCCGGCTCTGGCGCAGGTCCTTGACGTAATGGCCAAAGGTGAACACCAGGGCCACCGGGATCAGGATGATCGACACGACTTCAAACAGGTTGCTCCAGGCCGTAGGGTTTTCGAACGGGTGCGCCGAATTCACGCCGAAGAACCCGCCACCGTTGGTGCCCAACTGCTTGATGGCGATCTGGCTAGCGGCCGGGCCTAATGGAATGGTCTGGTCAGCGCCTTGCAAGGTGACGGCGTGGGCGTAGTCGGCGAAGGTTTGCGGCACGCCCTGCCAGACCAGCAGCAACGCCAGGAGCAGGCACAGCGGCAACAAGCCATAGAGGGTGGCGCGCGTCATGTCGACCCAGAAGTTGCCCAGGGTCGTGGCCGAGCGCCGGGCAATGCCGCGGCACAGCGCAACCAGCACAGCCAGGCCGGTGGCGGCGCTGACGAAGTTCTGCACGGTCAGGCCCAGCATCTGGCTCAGGTAGCTCACCGAGGCCTCACCGCTGTAGGCCTGCCAGTTAGTGTTGGTGACGAAGCTCACGGCGGTGTTGAAGGCCAACGACCATTCCTGCCCTGGCAAGTGCTGCGGGTTGAGCGGCAGGTAGCCCTGCAACAACAGAACGGCAAACAGCAGCACGAACCCGGCGAAGTTGAAGGCCAGCAAGGCCAGGGTGTATTGCTTCCAGTTCTGCTCCTGATCGGCACGGACCCCGGCCAGTCGATAGCAGCCCTGCTCGAGTGGCCCCAGCAGTGGCGTCAGCCAAGTGCGCCGCCCTTCCATCACGTTGTAGTAGAAACGCCCGAGCCACGGCGCCGGTAGCAGCACGATGGCAAAAAATGCCAGCAGTAACCAATAGTCGTAACTGTGCATGGCCGCTCCCTAGCTGCGATCGGCGCGCAGCAGCGCCACCAGCAGGTAAACCGCCAATGCCACTGCCAATAGCAGTGACAGCCCGTCGAGCATGTTCATGTGTGGAGCTCCCCGTGGTGCGGCGTGGGCCGCTTTGGGGAAATTGTCCGCGGGAGGGGCGTAAAGGCGCGAGATCGGCGGCCGGGGGTAGGTATAAAGAATGCGTAAAGATCAGGTTTCAGAGGCGCCTGAACGGGCCCTTGCGCAAGGTCCGCCACCGCGCTCAGGGCAATGGCGTAATACCGTTAGCGCTGCGGTGGCTGTTGCCCTGCGTTGCGGCTCCAGTCCAGCAGCAGGCTGTACCCTACTGCGAGCAAGGTGGGCCCGATGAACAGGCCAATGAAACCAAAGGCAATCAACCCGCCAAACACCCCCAGCAGCACGATCACCAGCGGCAGGTTGCCGCCCCGGCTGATCAGGTAGGGCTTGAGCACGTTGTCCACGCCACTGATGACGAAGGTGCCCCAGATGCCCAGGAACACCGCCATGCCGTAGTCGCCTTTCCATACCAACCAAGCCGTCGCGGGGATCCACGCCAATGGCGGCCCCATGGGGATCAGGCTGAGCATGAAGGTCACCAGGCCCAGCACGATGGCCCCCGGAACACCGGCGATCAGGAAGCCGATCAGGGCCAGCAGTGCCTGTGCAGCAGCGGTACCGATCACGCCGTTGACGACCCGCTGCACCGTACCGGCCACCAGCTCGAGGTAATAGTTGGCGCGATCGCCCACCAGCCGGTTCAGCAAGCGCAGCACGAACGCAGCCAGGCGCGGCCCGTCGCGGTAGAAAAAGAACACAAAGATCAGGCTCAGGGTCAATTCCAGCACACCGCTGCCTATCTGCGCGCTGCGCGCCAACAGCCAGTTACCGACCTGGCCCAGGTAAGGCTTGACCGAGGCGATCAGTGCCGCACCTTGCTGGTCGAGGGACTGCCACCAACTGACCATGCGCTCACCCACGAAGGGGATGCCCGCCAGCCACGCCGGTGCATCGGGCAGGCCGTCCACCTGGACATCACGCACGAAGGCTGTGGCATCGCGGATGTGGTCCGCCAGGTTGAAGCCAAGCCATACCAGTGGCAATGCCACGATCAAGATCCAGGCCGTGGTCAACAGGCTGGCAGCCAACGTTTCCCGCCCGCCCAGCAGGCGGGTGAGCAGACGCATCAAGGGCCAGCTGGCAAAAGCCAGGATGGCGCCCCACAGCAATGCGGAAATGAACGGTGCCATCACCCAGAGGGCAGCGCCGAGCAATGTCAGCAGGATAATCTGGATCAGCAGGCGATCATTGTTGACCATGGTGTCGCTCGTTCAACGAATCAGTTCCAGGTGCAGGCCCTCGGTGGGTGCATCGCCTACTTCGAGCCGGCTGCTGCGCACGCCGGCTTTCACCAATTGCTCGCGCCAGGCCTCGGCCTCGGTGCCGCTGAGGCTGGCGCGCAAGGTGCTGTCCAGGTTCAGGCTGCGTCCCAGCAGCGCTACCCAGGCCGCTTGCGGGGCCTTCAGATCAGGGTAGTCGAGCTTGCCGGTGTCGCGCATTTCACGCAATACCGTGGCAGCGGTGGGCAGCAGTTCACCCAATGGGCTACCGGCCACGAACTCCTCCACATGCAGGTACGCACGGCGGTTGCCACGGGTGACGCTGTACAGCGCGACCAGCGTATCGGCTTCTTCGGCAGAGCGGCGCAGCAGGATGAACGCCTGTTGCTCGTCACCCCCATTGAGGCGGGCATTGGCGAATACATCATTGGCCCAGATGCTGGCTTCGCCGCAATCACGGCCCTGGCACCAGAACAATGGGTAGCCGCCGTCGCGCTGCAATGCTTCGCGGGCACTGGTGAAGGCTTCACGGGCCGTACGCTCCACCGGCAGCTCATAGGTCACCGAACTGACCTGGCCACGGCTCTCGACCTTGTCCTCGACCCGCAGGCGGCCACTGATCTTGCGCAACGGGCCCATCGGGTAGACACGTTCCTGTTCGGCGGCCGGCCGCTGGTCTACCACCTTGGCGTCCACGGGCACCGGCAGGCTCCCGGCCCACAGCAATGGGCTGGCCAGCACCAGGCAGGCAGCGATGGCGGTGCGGAAGGATACGGGCGCGCTCATCGGCGAACCTGGCGGCGATCGGCGCCGCGGTGAAGCTCCAGGATGTCTGGCAGTTGCATGGTTGTCTCCCTGTTCAACCCGCCAAGCCTCGACACTTGTCCGGTGCAAGTCAAGCAAAGCCAAAGAAGCGATTGATACAGTCTGCGACAAGGGTCGCGCCCTGCTCATCGTTCAGGTGCAGATGATGGCCGCCGGGCAGCGTGGTCTGCTCAAAGGGTAGCTGGTCCAGCAGCGCGTGTTGACGTGCCAGCATGCCATCTGCGGCAATGACCAGGCAGGCCGGGCAGCGCACCCTGCTTACATAGGCCATGGCCTGGGCATGGCTCAAGCGCACCGGCGATGGCAGGGTCAGGCGGCTGTCACTGCGCCAGCTGTAGCCGCCGGGTACCGGCATCAGCCCACGCTGGGCAAGCAGCTCGGCGGCTTCGAGGCTGACCGCGACCATACCCTTCATGCGTGCCTGCACGCCCTCTTCCAAGGTCTTGTAGACCGACTTGCGCTTGCCATCGAGGCGTAGCTGGGCCTGCAGTGCCAGGCCCAGGCGTTCGCCGGCATCCTGCTCGGCGCCGGTTGGCGGGATGACGCCGTCGATCAGCGCCAGGTGGCTGACCCGCTCGGGCAAGGCAGCGGCCAGTTGCACGGCAATGATCGCCCCCAGCGAATGCCCCAACAGGGCAAAACGTTGCCAGCCCAGCTGTTCGGCCACCCGCAGTACGTCGTGGGCATAATCGGCCAGCGCGTAACCGGCCCCTGGCGGTCGGTGTTGCGAATAGCCATGCCCGGCCAGGTCCAGGGCGACGATACGCAGGCCCTTCAAGCGTGGCGCCAATAGGGCAAAGCTGTTGGCGTTGTCCAGCCAGCCATGCAGGGCGATCACAGGCACGCCATCGGCTGGCCCGAACAGGTGGGCTGCCAATTCGATGTGGCCCAGGCTCAGGCGAACTTCTTCGACCTGGGCGTTCATGCCACGCTCCAGCGGTCGAACAGGCCTTTGATCAGGCTGGCGGTGTCGGTGGGACGCTCCAGAGGGAACATGTGCCCGCCGGGCACACAGTGGTACTCGCCCTTGGGCATGCCGCGCACGGCCAGCGTGTGGTGGCGGCGAATCACATTGCTGCGATCACCGCGCACCATCGCCAGCGGCACCTGAAGCTGCCGTGCGGGCGCTGGGCTGGCGTGCGGAATGTTGCGGTAGATATCAATCTCGGTCGCCGGATCGAAGCGCAGGCGCACCCCGTGCTCCGCGTCCTGCAGGCCGTGCTCCAGATAGGCCTCCAGGCAGTCGGGGTCAAAATGTCGAAACAGGCGTTTGCTGGCGAAATAGTCACGTGCACTGTCACGGTCAGTGAACGCTTCACGCCGTCCAAGGGTGCGGCCTGCCGGGGTGATGCGGTCGATGAAGCCGAAACGCTTGGCGGTGCGCAGCAACCATTGATCGGCCCGGGTGAGCACGGGCGAGTCAAGCATCACCACGCCGCGGTAGTACTCCGGGCAACGCAAGGCGGCATGCAGGTGCAACACCCCACCCAGGGAATGACCGACACCCCATATCGGCGCACCTTGCTGCGCCAGGTGGTGCAACAGTTCATCGACCAGGTTCTGCCAGTTGTCATCCACCGGGAAGCGCGGATCGTGGGCATGCTGGGCCAGGTGCTGCACGTGGTAGTCCGGCGCCAGGGCAGCGAACAGCTTGCCATAGGTGGCCGACGGGAAGCCGTTGGCATGGGCGAAGAAAATCTGCTGCGACATGGCGCCTGGTCCGGGTCGAGGATGATGGCCTATTGTCGGTATCCGCCTTACATTCGGCAACGTTTGTAAAGGTCATCGCCAAGGGCGATCAGGTCAGCCAGCGCCTGTGCAGCTGCCACATCAGGCCGGTGAGGTGAGCGCGCGCAGTGTCATCAGCCCGGCCAGCGGCCAGTCGCCTTCCAGTTCGGCGAGGCTAGCAGTGCTCAACGGCGCCGGCTGCTGGGCATGGCCGTGCTCCAGCATGCCGACCAGTGAGCCCACCAACGGCTGATGGCTGACCAGCAGGACATGCTCCAGGCCCAGGCGCTCGATTTCACCGATGGCCTGTTGCACATTGCTGTCGGGGGTCAGCCACGGCACGGTCTGTACCGCCTCGGCAAAGTCCAACGTGTCATGCACCAGGGCCGCCGTTTGCTGGGCGCGCACATAGGGGCTGGCGATAATGGCCTGCAGTGGTTGGCCAAGCAGGCGTGCGGCGCTGCGCAGCACCTGTTCGCGACCATGGGCGGTCAGGCGCCGTTCGGCGTCGGTGTTGGCCCGCGGCTCCGCTTCGCCGTGGCGCAGTACCCACAGCTTCACAGCTTGGGTTCCTCGTCACGTACCGGGTGGGCGGCCGGGGCTACGGCATGGGGCGCCTCGCCTTCCGGTGCACGCGCTGCGGGCCAGTCGGCAAACGGCCACGGCTTGCTGTCGGTATGGAAAGTGCCAAAGCGACCGATCTGGGCAAGGTACTGGCTGAGGCTATCGCCGAAGTTCATCAGGCTGGCGCTGGGTGCGCCGTAGATCAGCCGGTAGATGAGCTGCACCAGCACCAGGCCGCCGAGCAGCAGTTCGGCCAGTTGCCAGACCACCAGAAACACCAGCATCCACACCACGCGCAGGATGATCGACTCACGCTGGGCGCGCTCGGGGGTATCGTTCATGTCTCGCTCCTTACTCTGCTCAGCGCCGCTGAGGGCTCAATTGAAACCGCTGGTGGAAATGAAATCGACGTCGGTCTTGGGCTCGGCGCGCATCAGGCGCTCGATCACCTGGGCCAGCGTGCGGCCTTCGAACAGGATGGCGTGCAAGCCAGCGACCAGCGGCATGTACACCTGCACCTCTTCAGCCTTGGCCTTGAGCACCTTGAGGGTGTTGACCCCCTCGGCCACTTCACCCAGGCGATTGACCGCCTGCTCCAGGCTCAGCCCCTGGCCCAGGGCGTGGCCGACCTGGTAGTTACGGCTTTTGGGCGAGGAACAGGTGACGATCAGGTCGCCTACGCCGGCCAGGCCCAGGAAGGTCATTGGGTTGGCACCCTGGCTCACGGCGAAACGGGTCATCTCGGCCAACGCTCGGGTGATCAGCATGCTTTTGGTATTCTCGCCCATGCCCAATGCCACGGCCATGCCGGCGATGATCGCGTAGACGTTCTTCAGCGCACCGCCCAGCTCGACACCGAAGCGGTCGCTGCTGGCGTAGACGCGGAAGGTGCTGCCGTGCAGCACGCTTTGCACGCGTTGGCAGAGGTCTTCATCCTCGCTGGCCACCACGGTGGCGGTGAGCGCGTGCTCGGCAATTTCGCGGGCAAGGTTCGGCCCGGAGAGCACCCCGATACGTGCCTGGGGCGCGATTTCTTCAAGGATCTGACTCATCAGTTTGAAGGTCTGCGCTTCGATGCCCTTGGTCAGGCTGACCAGGCATTTGCCGCACAGCAGCTCGGCATGGGGCGCCAGCACGCTGCGCAAGGCACTCGAGGGTAGCGCGACGAAGATCAGGTCGCTGTACTGCAAGGTCGCCAGCAGGTCGTTGACCGGCTCGACACCGTCGTGCAGGCGAATCCCCTTGAGGTAGCGCGGATTCTCGCGATTGACCCGCATGGCTTCGGCCTGCTCGGGGTCACGCATCCATTGGCGCACTGGCACGCCGTTCTGCGCCAGAAGGTTCGCCACGGCGGTGCCGAAGCTGCCGCCTCCCAGAACTGCAACAGGTTGCTGTTCAGTCATATTCAATCCGTTAAAGCCATAAGTTAAGTGGCGACCGAGCCATTATACGGCGCGCAGGCAACAGAGCCAGTGTCAGGCCCGTGAAAGCGCCCGCAGCCTCGGCGCAGATCACTGGCAAAACCGCAAAGGTCAGTTAACATGCCTGTTTCAACTGTGATACAAGGCCGTATCGTGTTTTCTGGCACGCCTCCCTACCCTCGCCTGCTGCTATTGACCGCGCTGCTCGGTAGCCCGGCCATGGCCGACGACCTGTTCATCGACAACTCAGACCTGCCGCAGGTTCTGACCGCCACACGCCTGAAACAATCCCCAGCTGCCGTACCGGGCAGCATGACCGTGCTCGACAGCGAACTGATCCGTGCCAGCGGTGCCCGCGACATCCCCGAACTGCTGCGCCTGGTGCCCGGCATGATGATCGGCTACAGCGCGGGCAACCAGCCGAACGTCAACTACCACGGCACCAGCGTCAACGAAGCACGGCGGATGCAGGTGCTGATCGATGGCCGCTCGGTCTACCGGGCTGGCCTGGCCACGGTGGACTGGAGCGACATTCCGGTGGCGCTGGAGGACATCGAACGCATCGAAGTTTTCCGCGGCCCCAATACCGTCAGTTACGGCGCCAACGCGCTGATGGCGGTGGTCAACATCCTGACCCGCAACCCCGCTGACAGCCATGGCACCCGGATGAAGCTGACCCGTGGCCAGGACGGCATCGACGACTACTACCTCAGCCATGGCTTAGGCTGGGACGGCGGCGACCTGCGCCTGTCGCTGTCGGGGCAGAAGGACGATGGCTTCGATGAAAACCAGTTCGGCCAGGCCTACCGCGACAGCCGCCGCCTGAACCGCTTCAACCTCAGCGTCAGCCACACCCTGGCACCGAACCAGACCCTGGAATGGCAATTGGCGGCCAAGGAAGGCAGCAACCAGCGCCCGTACACCTACCAGCCGGTGTTCCCCTACGTCAGCGAAAGCGGTGACAACGCCGATGTCAACGCCAAGGACTACGCAGGCTCGGTGCGCTGGAACATCGATTTCAACCCCGAGCACAGCCTGTATGTGCAGGGGTCGGCACAGCACTTCGACCGCCAGCAGGTGTGGCGTGCCTGCGATGCCGCACTGGCCTTCAGCCCGCAGCTGAACCGGCTGTGGCAGCTCAACCCGAACTACGCTGAGCTGGTGGCGCGCGGGGCCAACAACCCGCCCAACAGCAGCAACCCGGAAGAACAGGCCCTGGTCGATGCGATCAAGGACCAGTGGACCCACCAGGGCGGCAGTAACGTGGTGTGCGGCGATGTCGACCAGAGCACCCGCGAAACCCGTTACGACCTTGAGATTCAGGACACGCTCAGCCTCACCGACAGCCTGCGCCTGCTCAGCGGCATGAACTACCGCTATGACCGCGCCGACTCGCAGACCTACTTCAATGGCAGCGTCGACGACCAGACCTGGCGCCTGTTCGGCCAACTGGAGTGGCGCGCCGATGAACACTGGATCGTACAAGGCGGCGCGATGTTCGAGGACTCGCAACTGTCGGGCAGTTCCCTGACCCCGCGCGTGGCGGTCAACTACCTGATCACGCCGCGCCACGGCCTGCGCGCGGTGTATTCCGAAGCGGTGCGCTCACCGGACATGTTCGAGAACAACGTCAACTGGAGCTACACGGTCAAGAACCTGACCCCCACCGCCTTCGGCCAGCAACACGGTGAATACTTCGTAAAGACGCGCGGGCCAGGCGACCTTGACCAGGAGCGCATGCGCTCACGCGAGCTTGGCTACAACGGCTACTTCAGCGACATCGACCTGAGCATGGACATCAAGTTGTTCTATGACGAGATCACCGGCATGATCAGCGAGCCCCTGAAGAACAACCAGTACATCGCCAGCAATGCCAACAAGGCCCGCTTCAGCGGTAGCGAGGCGCAGTTGGACTGGCGCGTCACCCGGCGCGACCGGTTGCGGCTGACGTACGCCTACGTGGACGCCTGGGCCAGTAACCCCGCCGACGCCGCCAACACTGCCCGTAACAGTGGTTCGGCCGGCTGGATACGCGAGTGGGGCGACGGCTGGTCGAGTGCGCTGTTCTATTATGGCGACGATGCGCTCAACCAGTACCGTTTTGAACGCCTCGACTTGCGCCTGGCCAAACGTTTCCGTATCCAGGGCAGCAACCTGGAGCTGGCGGCGTTGTGGCAACAGCGTCTGGACGACGAACCGACCACGATGGTCCAGAACCGTTATGACAGCCGCCACCGCCTGAGCGTCAGCGCGGAGCTGGAGTTCTGATGTCCCGACTGCTGCGCCTGCTGCTGTTCTGCCTATGGCCACTGGGTTCGCTGTCCGCCAGCGAAATCCTCCTGGTCGGTGGCGAGGACCAGCCTGGCATCCGCAGCTTCGTCAGCGCCCTGGAGAGCCGTCGCAACCATGACCAGGTGCGTTTCAAGGCCGTCAGCGAGCTGCCACGTCCCGGGCAGCTCAAAGGCGACCTGCGCCTGATACTGCTCGACAGCGGAGCACTTGACTGGCGCCTGAGCGAACCCAGCGGTCCGCCGGCATTGGCCATGCGCATCAGTCGGGTGCAAGCCCAACAACGCCTGGGAAAGTCACGCCCCGCCTACCTCACGCTGCTGTGGAGTGATCCGCCGCTGGGCCGGCAGTTGCGCCTGGCACGCTACCTGCTCCCGCAGGCCCAACGCGTCGGCGTGCTGTACGGCGAACACAGCCACTTCCTGATCGACGAACTGCGCCAGGCGGCCCGCCCGCTGGGGCTGGAAATCATCGCCCAGGACTGGCCAGATCAACGCGACAGCAGGCCGCTGCAGCACCTGCTGGGCAGCAGCGACCTGCTTCTGGGCCTGGACGACCCGGCGCTGTACAACTCCAAGACGGCGAAAAACCTGTTGCTCAGCAGCTATGGCCGGCAAATGGCACTGATCGGCCCCAATGCCGGCTTCGTCCGTGCCGGCGCCCTGGCCAGCACCTACAGCGATCAGGAGGACTGGCTGGCAGTGCTCGATCAACTGCTTGATCATCCGCCCTCGCGCTGGCCCCGCAGCCTGTACCCGTCGCGCTTTGGTGTCAGCGGCAACCAGCAGGTGGCGCGCGCCCTGGGCCTGGAGCCGATCGATCCGAACGCCACTGCCAAGGCCTTGGCCGAAGGAGAACCCACCCCATGAGCAAACGCCTGAGCTGGGACATCCACACCCGCACCCAGATCATCAGCCTGGACCCTGCGCTGCTGCTGACCTTGTTGCTGATCAGCTTCTTCACCTTCGTGCGCATCCAGGACCTGCGCCAGGAGCTCAACCATACCGGCCAACTGATTGCCAACCAATTGGCGCCGGCCTCCGAATACGGGGTGATTTCCGGTAACAACGAAGTCCTCGAAGGCCTGATGCGTGCGACCCTGAGCATCCCCCATGTACGTTTTCTCGAGGTTCAGGACAACGGCAACCACATTCTGGTGTATGTCGAGCAGGCTGACGAAAGTGCCAACCGGGCCCAACGCGTGGAGGTGTTCCAGGCACCGATCCGCCTGCAGCAAATCCGCCTGGACAATGACTTCCTGCAGCAGGGCAAGGCACCGCCCACCGCCATCGGCGACGACTACCTGGGGCGGGTAATCGTCGGTATGTCGGACGACGCGTTCAGCCAGCGCCAACAGGAAATCGTGATCAAGGCCGGCATCCTGGCCCTGTTCGCCCTGCTGTTCACTTTCCTTCTCGCCCGCCGCCTGGCCGTGAGCCTGGCCAAGCCGATCAGCGACATGGGGCGCGCCGTCAAGGCGATTCAGGAGGGTGATTACAACACCCCACTGCCGGTGGTCGACGACAGCGAGCTGGGCCACCTGGCGCGTCACATCAATAATCTGGCCCGCGCCCTGGAACAGGCCAGCGCCGAACAGAAGCAGGCCATTGCCCAGTTGATCCAGGCGCGCGAGGAGGCCGAACAGGCCAACGGCGCCAAGTCGGAATTCCTGGCAATGATGAGTCACGAACTGCGCACGCCCATGAACGGTGTGCTGGGCATGCTGCAATTGTTGGAAACCACCCAGTTGACCAGTGAACAGGCCGACTATACAGCCGTGGCCAGTGAATCCACCGGGCACCTGCTCAAGGTGATCAACGATATCCTCGACTTCTCGCGGATCGAACGCACCACACTGCAGTTGGAGCACATCGACTTCCATCTGGGCGAGCTAATCACCAGTTGCGTGCAGTCATTCCAGCACAGCGCGCAACAGCGCGGCCTTCAGTTGCACCTGCAGTTGCCCGTGGACCGCGAGCACCTGCAGGTGGTAGGCGACCCTACCCGTATTCGCCAGATCCTGCTCAACCTGGTAGGTAACGCCTTGAAGTTCACCGAACGGGGCCAGGTGCAGGTAGAGGCCCACTGGCAGCTACTCGATCGCCAGACGCTGCAATTCACCTGCAGTGTGCGCGACACCGGCATCGGCATCGACAGCGAGCGCCTGGAGATGATGTTCGTCGCCTTCCAGCAAGCGGACAGCTCGATTTCCCGGCGCTATGGGGGTACCGGCCTGGGCCTGTCCATCGCCCGTACCCTGGCCGAACGCATGGGCGGCAAATTGCGCGGTGAAAGCCGCGAGGGGCTGGGTTCGACCTTTACCCTGGAGATGCCATTGGCCCTGGCCAGCGCCCTGCCAGTGCCAGCCCCCGGCACACTGGCAGCCCCAGGGTCGCTGGCCGAGGGCCAACGCGTGCTGCTGGTCGAGGACAACCCGGTCAACCAAAGTGTCATCGAGGCCATGCTGCGCAGCCTGGGCCTGGAGGTCAGCGTGGCTCACGATGGTGCCCAGGCAGTGGAGCAGGTCAGCCAGCAGCACTTTGCCGCCATTCTGATGGACTGCCGCCTGCCGCAGGTCGACGGTTACGAGGCCACCCGGCGCATTCGCCGGCTGCCCAACGGTGGCCAGTTGCCGATCATCGCGCTGACCGCCAATGCCCTGCAGGGCGACCGCGAGCGCTGCATGGCCGCCGGCATGGACGATTATCTGAGCAAACCGTTCCGCCGCACTGACCTGCAGCGGGTATTGCAACGCTGGTTACCTGGCCGGACAGCCGCGACTGGCGATAAATGCTAAAGTGCGGCAGTCTTAAGGACTGGACAGGACCTTCGTCGGCCCTGAAAATAGACGTTTCAGTGCACACCTGTACTTCTTTCGCCAGGTGCGCTGTGACTTTCACCACAACGCAATAGTCTACCTGTAGGCTGCCGCCCCGTAGTCATCGAACTGTGTGTCATCGATTGCGGGCCGGCCGGGAAGATTCATCCCCTGCCACAGGGGGTTATTGAGGAGCTCGCATGACCAAACAACACGCCTTTACTCGGGAAGACCTGCTGCGCTGCAGTCGCGGTGAGCTGTTCGGCCCAGGTAATGCGCAACTGCCCGCGCCGAACATGCTGATGGTCGATCGCATCACCCATATCAGCGAAGAAGGCGGCAAGTACGGCAAAGGTGAATTGGTCGCCGAGCTGGATATCACCCCGGACCTGTGGTTCTTCGCCTGCCACTTCGAAGGCGACCCGGTAATGCCTGGCTGCCTGGGCCTCGATGCCATGTGGCAGCTGGTGGGCTTCTTCCTCGGCTGGCAGGGCCTGCCGGGCCGTGGCCGCGCGCTGGGCTCGGGCGAAGTGAAGTTCTTTGGCCAGGTGCTGCCTACCGCCAAGACGGTCACTTACAACATTCATATCAAGCGCGTCCTGAAGGGCAAGCTGAACATGGCCATCGCCGATGGCTCGGTCAGCGTTGACGGCCGCGAGATCTACACTGCCGAAGGCCTGCGGGTCGGCGTGTTCACCTCCACTGACAATTTCTAAGGGTTATTCGCATGCGCCGCGTCGTTATCACTGGTCTGGGCATCGTATCGTGCCTGGGCAATGACAAAGCTACCGTCACCGAAAACCTGCGCAACAGCCGTCCGGGTATCCGTTACAACCCGGAGTACAAGGAACAGGGGCTGCGTAGCCAGGTTTCCGGCTCCATCGACCTCAACCTCGAAGAACTGATCGACCGTAAGGTCTACCGCTTCGTTGGTCACGCCGCCGCCTATGCCTACCTGGCAATGCAGGACGCGATCAAGGACGCTGGGTTGACCGAAGAACAGGTCTCGAACCCGCGCACCGGCCTGGTAGCCGGCTCCGGCGGCGCTTCGACCCTGAACCAGATGGAAGCGCTGGACACCCTGCGCGAGAAAGGCGTCAAGCGCGTCGGCCCATACCGCGTCACCCGCACCATGGGCAGCACCGTTTCGGCGTGCCTGGCCACCCCGTTCAAGATCAAGGGCATCAACTACTCGATCTCGTCGGCCTGCGCCACTTCTGCACACTGCATCGGCACTGCGCTGGAGCAGATCCAGTGGGGCAAGCAGGACATCGTCTTCGCCGGTGGCGGTGAAGAAGAACACTGGAGCCAGTCGTTCCTGTTCGATGCCATGGGCGCCTTGTCGACCAAACGCAACGAAACCCCGGAGCTGGCTTCCCGCGCCTACGACGCCGACCGTGATGGCTTTGTCATCGCCGGCGGTGGCGGCATGGTGGTGGTCGAGGAGCTGGAGCACGCGCTGGCCCGCGGCGCCAAGATCTACGCCGAAATCGTTGGCTACGGCGCCACGTCCGACGGCTACGACATGGTTGCCCCAAGCGGCGAAGGCGCCATCCGCTGCATGCAGCAGGCGCTGTCCACCGTCGACACCCCGATCGACTACCTGAACACCCACGGCACTTCGACCCCGGTCGGTGACGTTGCCGAAATGAAGGGTGTGCGCGCAGTGTTCGGCGACAAGGCACCGAAGATCAGCTCGACCAAGAGCCTGTCTGGCCACTCGTTGGGCGCTGCAGGTGTGCACGAGGCAATCTACTGCCTGCTGATGATGGAAAACAACTTCATCGCCGGCTCTGCCAACATCGACGAGCTGGACCCGGAGGTCGCCGACCTGCCGATCCTGCGTAAAACCGAAGAAAGCGCCAAGATCGACACGGTCATGAGCAACAGCTTTGGCTTTGGTGGCACCAACGCCACCCTGGTACTCAAGCGCTGGGAAGGCAAGTAAGGCCTTTTGATGCTGCGATGAAAACGCCCCGACTGGTTCGGGGCGTTTTCATTTGTGCTTGGTTGCACTGGCCATTTTCGCGGGGCAAGCGCAGACGGTTAACCAGCCTTGGGCAATACAGCCAGAAAATTATCCCTTGCCACCTGCTTCGCCACCGCCTCTGGCAAGGCATCCAGGAACGGTTTGAAGCCGTGCATCTGTTCACCAAGGCTGCCAAACCTACCCACCACATCAGAGCCGAGCATGAACCGCTCCGGGAAGCGCTCGACCAACGCGACCCACTCCTTGCGAGGCACGCCCTTGTCATCCAGCAGGTAAGGCTCCAGCACGCTCCACGATAAATCGATGTACAAGTTGGG
This sequence comes from Pseudomonas sp. NBRC 111131, assembly GCF_001320525.1. Lineage (NCBI taxonomy): Bacteria > Pseudomonadati > Pseudomonadota > Gammaproteobacteria > Pseudomonadales > Pseudomonadaceae > Pseudomonas > Pseudomonas sp. NBRC 111131. The sequence goes on from NZ_BCBH01000003.1 coordinate 68,885, forward strand.
GTAGTCCTCCAGCATTCGGGTCAGCACCGGCAACAGAAAATCCATCTGTGTCTGATGCCGGTGAATCTCCAGGCTCGTGCCCGCATGCGCCCAGATAAACCGGGTATGCGGATGATTGCGCAGCGGCTCTTCGATTTCTGCCAGGTACAGCGGGTTGCGCTCGCGCTTGGAGGTGATGTTGGAATGCACCAGCACTGGCATATCGTGTTCGGCCGCCAGGTGGTAGATGCGAGTCATGGCCTCGTTATTGGCACGCGGTGTATCGCCACTGGTCAGGGCGGTGAGGTCATCATGGCGGGTGAACACTTCACCAATGCCCTGCCACAGCCCCGGGTACAGCTCGAGCATGCGCTCGATATGGCTCACGGCGTTCTTGTCCACCGGATTGAAACCCGCAAGGAACGGGTGGAAGCGTTGACGCTGCGCCTCGGGCAACTTCTGCAACGCTGCAGCCACGTAGAGGTCAGTGGCGCTATACCAGTACGCATCTGCGTCATCACCGGCGTAGTAGCGAGGGCGCTTGGGTTCGTCCTCGTGCCACTTCTTGGCCACGGAGACACCAGAAATCATCGAGTGCTCGACACCGGCGTCATCCATGGCCTTGATCAGCGCAGGCATGCCTTCGCTCTCCTGAAAGAAGTCCACGTAGTGCAGGTGGGCATCACTGTAGCGATAGTCACGGGCCTGTATTGCCTGGCACAGGCATCCTGACAACAACGCACAGGCCAGCACTCTGGCGATCATGGGCAGTTTTCCTTTTGCAGATACGAACAAGGTAGACCGGCAGGCTGGCGCTACGGTTCAGCAATACCGGGCAAAGCGCTATGCTGGGGGCATTACGCCTCGCCTGGAGTCCACCATGAACCGACCCTTGGTCATCCGCCCCCGCGCCGAGTCGGTCGAGGGCCAGCCAATCCTGCGCCCGTTGCCTTCAGCACAGTGCCGCAGTGTTGGCCCATTCGTATTCTTCGACCATATGCTGGAAACCGACTATGCGCCGGGCCATGGCATGGATATTCGCCAGCACCCGCACATCGGGCTATCGACCCTGACTTACTTGTTCGAAGGGGCGATCCTGCACAAGGACAGCCTGGGCTCGGAGCAGCGCGTGCTGCCAGGCGACGTCAGCTGGATGACGGCCGGCAGCGGTGTGGCACATGTCGAACGCACGCCCGCCGATGCCCTGGCCCACGGTTCGCGCCTGCACGGGCTGCAGGTGTGGCTGGCGTCACCCCGCGCACTCGAGCAAGGTGCACCAAGCTATAGCCATCACCCAGCGGCCAGCCTGCCGGTGAGCGACAACCTCGGCGTGCGTATCTGCATGATTGCTGGCAATGGTTTTTGCCTTGAATCGCCGGTGCCGGTGCTCTCCCCTACCCTTTACGCCCATGTACGGATGCAACCGGCCACCACGTTGCTGGTGCCTGCTGACCAGGCACAGCGGGCGCTGTATCTGCTCGATGGCGAGCTGCTCATGGACGATGAGGACATCGAGCCGTGCAGCTTGGTGGTGCTGCCGGAAGGCGAACAGGTAACGCTGTTTGCCGAAGGTGAATGCCAGCTGGTGCTGATTGGCGGCGAGCCTCTGGACGGGCCGCGGCGGATGAACTGGAATTTTGTCGCAAGCGACCCGGAATTGATCGAGCAGGCCAGGGTAAAGTGGGCTGCCGGCGATTGGCCGGTGGTGCCGGGAGAAGTCTCAAGGATCGAGCTGCCTCGCTGATTGGGGCCGCGCAGCGGCCCCAATGCACGGTCAGCGCTGGAACACTTCGGTCAGCAGGTTATGCATCGAGCGGAACGCCCGCTCTGAGGTCCGACGGTCATACTGCATCATGCCCGGCACATTGGCCGCCGGGTCGGTGAACGAATGCACCGCACCGCCATAGCTCAGCAGCTGCCAATCCACCTTGGCCGCATTCATCTCGTCCTCGAACGCTGGCAGTTGTTCCTTCGGCACCAACGGGTCCGACGCCCCGTGCAGCACCAGCACCGAACCCTTGATATGCTTGGCATCCTGCGGGTCCGGGGTATCAAGCGTGCCGTGGAACGAAATGGCGGCCTTCAGATCGGCGCCAGTACGGGCCAGCTCCAGAGCGCAGCAACCACCAAAGCAAAAACCGAAGGTGGCCACTTTGCCAGGCTCCAGCAGTGCCTTGGACTGCGCCAACAGTTGCGAGAGCGCTTCCTTCATGCGCTTGCGCAGTTCACCACGGTCGTTCTTCAACGGCATCATCGCCGCACCTGCCTCATCGGCATTGGACGGACGCACCGATTGCCCATACAGATCGGCAATCAGCACCACGTAGCCTTTCTCGGCCACCTCCTTGGCGATGCGTTCGGCACCTTCGCCAATGCCCATCCAGTTCGGCGCCATCACCAGACCTGGACGCCCCAGCGAACCTGGCTCATACACCAGACGGCTTTCATAGGTTTTGCCGGACAGGTGATAGACCAGCGATTCGACGATTACCTTGCTCATCAAGCAACTCCTTGGGTACTCACCATGAAAAAAGCCCGCCGAAGCGGGCTTTCCTGTGCATCAAGTCAAGCAGACAGCTCGACCAACAGCTTGTTCAGACGGCGAACATAAGCCGCCGGGTCTTTCAAGCTGTCGCCGGCCGCCAGGGCCGCCTGGTCGAAGAGGATGTGCGACAGTTCGGCGAAGCGGTCTTCGCTCTGCTCGTTGTCCAGTTTCTCGATCAGCGGGTGAGTCGGGTTGAATTCGAAGATCGGTTTGGACTCCGGCACCTTCTGCCCGCTGGCTTCGAGGATCTGGCGCATCTGCAGGCCCAGGTCCTGTTCGCCGATGGCAAGAATCGCCGGCGAGTCGGTCAGGCGGTGCGATACGCGCACTTCGGCGACGCTGTCACCCAACGCACCCTTCAGGCGCTCGACCAGGCCTTCTTTGTCCTTGGCGACTTCTTCCTGGGCCTTCTTGTCTTCCTCGGAGTCCAGCTTGCCCAGGTCCAGGTCGCCACGGGCAACGTCGACGAAGGCCTTGCCATCGAACTCGTTGAGGTAGCTCATCAGCCACTCGTCGATGCGGTCGGTCAGCAGCAGCACCTCGATGCCTTTCTTGCGGAAGACTTCCAGGTGCGGGCTGTTCTTGACCTGCGCGTACGACTCGCCGGTAAGGTAGTAGATCTTGTCCTGGCCTTCCTTGGCACGTGCCAGGTACTCAGCCAGCGATACGCTCTGCTCGCCGCTTTCATCGTGGGTGGAAGCGAAGCGCAGCAGGCCGGCGATCTTCTCCTTGTTGGCGAAGTCTTCGGCCGGGCCTTCCTTCATCACCTGGCCGAAATTCTTCCAGAAGCCCTTGTACTGCTCCGGCTCGTTTTTCGCCAGCTTCTCAAGCATGTCCAACACACGCTTGGTGAGGGCAGTCTTCATCGAATCGATGACCGGGTCTTTCTGCAGAATTTCGCGGGAAACGTTCAGCGACAGGTCGTTGGAATCGACCACACCTTTGATGAACCGCAAGTACAGCGGCAGGAACGACTCGGCCTGGTCCATGATGAACACGCGCTGCACGTACAGCTTCAGGCCGCGTGGCGCTTCACGCTGGTAAAGGTCGAACGGCGCGCGGGCCGGCACATACAGCAAAGAGCTGTATTCGAGCTTGCCTTCGACCTTGTTGTGGCTCCAGGCCAGCGGGTTTTCGAAGTCATGGCCGATGTGCTTGTAGAACTCCTGGTATTCCTCGTCCTTGATTTCGGTACGCGGACGGGTCCACAGGGCGCTGGCACGGTTGACGGTTTCCCACGCTTCAGCCGGCTGCTCTTCGCCTTCGGCGGCAGCTTGCTCCTTGGGCAACTGGATCGGCAGGGCAATATGATCGGAGTACTTCTTGACCACGTTGCGCAGGCGCCAGCCATCGGCGAATTCCTGCTCGTCCTTCTTCAGGTGCAGGACGATGCGCGTGCCGCGCTGTGGTTTTTCGACCGTGGCGACTTCAAACTCGCCCTCGCCTTTGGACGACCAATGCACGCCTTCGGCGGCCGGCTGGCCGGCGCGACGGCTGAAGACATCGACCTTGTCGGCCACGATGAACGCCGAATAGAAGCCCACGCCGAACTGGCCGATCAGGTGCGAATCTTTCTTCTGGTCACCCGTGAGGTTCTTCATGAAGTCGGCAGTGCCGGACTTGGCGATGGTGCCCAGGTGGGTGATCACGTCTTCGCGGCTCATGCCGATGCCGTTATCCTCAAGGGTAACGGTCCCGGCGTCCTTGTCGAAGCTCAGGCGGATCTTCAGGTCGGCGTCGCCCTCATACAGCTCTGGCTTGGCCAGGGCTTCGAAACGCAGCTTGTCGGCCGCGTCGGAGGCATTGGAAATCAGCTCACGCAGGAAAATTTCCTTGTTCGAGTACAAGGAATGAATCATGAGGTGAAGCAGCTGCTTTACCTCGGTCTGGAAGCCCAGGGTTTCCTTTTGTGTTTCCACACTCATGGTCTTCAAAACTCCGATCTGATGGCAGTGGGCGCCCGGCGGCCGGTTTGGCCTGCGTTAATGGCGGATGTCATGCAGATGGGGGCTGCCCGGACGATTTCAAGGGCTTTTCCGGTTCGATCTTGAAATGCGCGCGCGCAGTGGCGATCGGTGACTGCCGATCCGCCTGCCACGCGGTGATCGCAACGTTGGTCACCCGCCTCCCCTGGCGCCACAGCTGACACTGCGCATAGGTATCGCGGTAAAGACCGGCACGCAGGTAATCGATGGAGAAGTCGATGATCTTCGGGATGCTGGCGCTCTCGCTATAGATCAGCAGGTATAGCGCTGCGCTTAGCTCCATGAAGCCGGCGATCACCCCGCCATGAATGGCCGGCAGCAATGGGTTGCCGATGTTATCCGCGCTGGCTGGCAGACAAAACAGCAAGTCGTCACCCTGGCGCTGACAGGTGATGCCGATCAGCCCGGCATAAGGGATCAACGCCAGCAAGGGCTGGTAGTCGCCCACGGCGTGGGCGGCGTTCAGGCGTTGACGAACGTCCGGCGCAATCATGCTCCGCCCTCCTTCAGACTGTTGCCGAATCGGATACCGCCCTTGATCTCCTGGCCCAGGCGCATGAAGGTGCCTACGACCTGGCAGATTGGCTGCTGGGGGTCATCCTGGTAAGCAGTGCCGCGGGTGAAGATCACATCCCGGGTCACGCGGTAGCACTGAGCGTGGCCGTAGATGGCCTTGCCCGCCTCGGCAGGGTGCATATAGTCAATGCGCAGGTCCAGGGTCGGGCACACCTCGAAGCTCGGCAGCACGCAGAGCGTGGCCATCCCGCAGGTGGTATCCATCAGGGTGGTCAGGGCGCCGCCATGTACTGCACCGGTCTGGGGGTTCCCGACGATGGCGGGCGACCAGGGCAACAGCAGCGTCATGCCGTCGGCGTCCGCATGGGCCACGCGCATCTGCAATACTTGGCAATGTTTCAGCGCCGACAAGAAGCGCTCGGCCATGGCCATCAAGCGTGTATCGGTCATCGGTACGTTCCCTGATCAGTGGGCCAGCGGCATAAAACCGATAAAAAGTCTATATAGAACGGGGTGTTATATATCTGTAACTGAAGCGGAACTAATGTCGCCCCGTCGAACTCGAAGGAACAAGTCACTTATTCCACCAAGGAGATATACCCCCATGCGTAAACCTTTTGCTTTTGCTCTGATGCTGGCTGCTGCCATGGGCCTGGCTGCTTGCGATAAAGCGAGCGAAGACAAAGCCCAGGACGCACAGCAACACGCCGAGCAAGCCCAGGAAAAGATGGGCGAAGCTCAGGATAAAATGAACGACGCCGCCAAGGAAAACGCCGAAGCCGCCAAAGATCAGGCCGAAGCCGAGAAGAAGGCTGCCGAAGAAGCCGCTCCGGCGACTCCGGCGCCAGAAACCGCGCCAGCCGAGCCTGCCAAGCAGTAATCGAGCGGCATAAAAAAACCCGACACTGTCGGGTTTTTTTATGTCTGTCATTTAGGATTAAACGTTTCAGTTATTCATACTGGCGTTTTCCCTGCTCATCTCTGACGCACTTTCCGTTGGCGTAAATACCATCACTTCCAGCACGTCGGAATGAAACTCGCGGCGATACAGAATCAGCACAACCCCGACACTCACGAGCATGAACAACCAGGGACTGATGAACCAGGTGAGCATGGCCATGCCGAAATAATAAGAGCGCAACCCAAAGTTGAACTGGTTGGCCGCCAGCGACAACACCCTCGCCGCCCGCAACGCAAATGCCTTGCGTTCCTGTTCATTGACCAGACGCTCGCCAATCATCGGGGCGGAGCCAACCAATACGGCTGCGAAGTTGTACTGGCGCATGCACCAACTGAAGGTGAAGAACGCGTAGACAAACACCATCGCCAGGCACAACAGCTTGATTTCCGACATCCCTTGCGAGGCCTGCTGCACCAAAGGCAGATCCGCCAATAGCGACAATGCACGGTCGGATGCACCCAGCACGGTCAGGATACCGGCGAGGATGATCAGGGTACTGGAGGCGAAGAACGACGCATTGCGCTCCAGGTTACCGATCACGCTCGCATCGGCAATTCGGTTATCGCGCAGCAGCATACGGCGCATCCAGTCTTCCCGGTACAGGTGCAGGACGCTGGCCAGGCAGGCAGTATCGCGGCCTTTGCAAATGGCATAGCGGGTGTAGCCGCCCCAGCAAAGGGCGAACCAACAGACAGCCAGCACGTTGTGGAGGTTGTTTTGGATGAAGTGCATGCAGGGTTCCCGAAGGGCTGTTGCATAAAGGATACGGACCGGGTTTCGACGCCCGCACGCGTGGAAAGACACACGCTTGGCACAAAATGCTTGTTGCTTCCGAGCCCACTTACCTTGATGGGCGCCAGGTTGCCAGCGATGGGCCAAGTGCAAGCAAAAAAAACCCGCATCCTTTCGAATGCGGGGTTTCTGGTCTACAGCCGTGGCTGGCGCTTATGGCTTGTGGCCGCTACCAGCGTGGAGGCTTCGACACATCAGGCCAGCGATTCACGCGGCTTGCCAAGCATGCGGTCGCACGCCACGGCACCCGCCAGGGTGACCACGGAAGGCACCAACCAGGCAAGGCCCTGATCGCTCAGCGGCAGGTGCGCCAGGAAGTCCGGCAACACATGGGCAATGCTGCTGCCCTTGATCGCATCGACGATGCCGAACACCAGCGACACCAGCATCACCGGCGCGAGGATGCGCGCCGGCGAGTTCCACAGTTCTTTGACGAAGCTCAGGCCCACCACCACGATGCAGGGCGGGTAGATAGCGGTCAGCACCGGGATCGAGAACATGATCAGCTTGGTCAGGCCCAGGTTGGAGATCAGCAGCGAGAAGCCCGCCAGGATCACCACCAACGCCCGGTACGACAGCGGCAGAATCTGGCTGAAGTACTCGGCGCACGCACACGTCAGGCCAACTGCGGTCACCAAGCAGGCCAGCGCGATCAGCACGGCAAGGAAACCGCTGCCAAGCGAGCCGAAGGTGTGCTGCACATAAGCGTGCAATACCGCCGCGCCGTTGGTGGCGCCCGCCGCGATTTCGTGGCTGCCGGCACCCAGGCGGAACAGGCTGATGTACACCAACGCCAGGCCCACACCGGCAATCAGGCCGGCAATGATGGCATAGCGGGTGATCAGCTTGGGCGACTCGACGCCACGGGAGCGGATGGCATTGACGATGACGATACCGAAGACCAGCGCCCCCAGCGTGTCCATGGTCAGGTAACCATCGGAGAAGCCTTTGGAGAAGGCGGCGGCAGCATACGCTGGCTGCGCCTCACCCATAGTACCGGCCGGCAGCGCGAACGCAGCGATGCCCAGTACCGCCAGGGCAATGATCTTCAGCGGCGCAAGGAAACGGCCCACGGTATCGAGCAACTTGCCCGGATACATGGAAACCGCCAGCACCACGATGAAGTACACCAGGCTGTAGATGAACAAGGCCAGTGGACTTTCACCGGTGAGCGGGGCTACGCCCACCTCGAACGACACGGTCGCCGTACGCGGTGTGGCGAACAGCGGGCCGACCGACAGGTAGCACACCGCGGCCAGCAGGCCACCGAAGAACTTGCCGATCGGGCTGCTCAGGGCATCCATGCCGCCGCCGACCTTGGCCAAGGCAACCACGGTGATGACCGGTAGGCCCACGGCGGTGACCAGGAAGCCCAGGGCCGCCATCCATACATGCGGGCCGGACTGCAGGCCAACGATAGGCGGGAAGATGATATTGCCCGCGCCGACGAAAAGCGCAAACGTCATAAAGCCAAGCGCCAGGATATCCTGGCCTTTTAACACTTTCATTTAGGGTAGTACCACACTGCTGAAATCGGGATTCGAGAAGGGATTTCCCCATGGGTGGGGGAAATGCTGCCCGGCTTGATAGGCCAGACCCGTTTAGCGTGTCGTTCCCTTTTGGGGTACGGGCACAGAGTGAACGCGTAGATTAACCGTTTTACCCGGCAAACGCACTGACACAGGGCTGCTTGTCCGATGTGCGTATGTGTTTGTCGTCTGTGCGACCGAGGACAACAGGAATTATCCCCAGGGCAAGAACATTCGTCTGTGTGAAAATTCCTATCAAACCAATCGAAAACGCTCTGCTATTGATGCCAACCTGTAACGCATAAACGACAAAGGCCACCCGAAGGTGGCCTCTGTGCGCGTGGGGGGTGCTACGTGTTACTTACTTCTTCACTTCCCAGCCGGTCAGCTCGGCCAGGGCCTTGCCGATATCAGCCAGGGAACGCACGGTCTTCACACCCGCGTCCTGCAGGGCGGCGAACTTTTCATCCGCAGTACCCTTGCCGCCGGAGATGATGGCGCCAGCGTGGCCCATGCGCTTGCCCGCAGGTGCAGTAACACCGGCGATGTAGGAAACGACAGGCTTGGTGACGTTGGCCTTGATGTAGGCCGCCGCTTCTTCTTCAGCCGAACCGCCGATCTCACCGATCATGACGATCGCTTCGGTCTTCGGGTCTTCCTGGAACAGCTTCAGGATGTCGATGAAGTTGGAGCCTGGGATCGGGTCACCGCCGATGCCGACGCAGGTCGACTGGCCGAAGCCGGCGTCGGTGGTCTGCTTGACCGCTTCGTAGGTCAGGGTACCGGAACGGGAAACGATACCGACTTTGCCTGGCAGGTGGATGTGGCCAGGCATGATGCCGATCTTGCACTCGCCCGGCGTGATGACACCTGGGCAGTTAGGGCCGATCAGGGTAACACCCAGTTCGTCGCACTTGACCTTGGCATCCAGCATGTCCAGGGTAGGAATGCCTTCGGTGATGCAGACGATCAGCTTGATGCCGCCGAAGGCTGCTTCCAGGATCGAGTCCTTGCAGAAAGGAGCTGGAACGTAAATGACCGAAGCGTCAGCGCCGGTTGCTTCCACAGCTTCCTTGACGGTGTTGAACACCGGCAGGCCCAGGTGGGTGGTACCACCCTTGCCCGGGGTAACGCCGCCGACCATCTTGGTGCCGTAGGCGATGGCTTGTTCGGAGTGGAAAGTACCCTGCGAGCCGGTGAAGCCCTGGCAGATGACTTTGGTGTCTTTATTGATCAGGACGCTCATTACTTGCCCTCCGCAGCTTTGACAACTTGTTGAGCAGCGTCGGTCAGGCTGGTTGCCGCAATGATGTTCAAACCGCTTTCTGCCAGTACTTTAGCGCCCAGTTCGGCGTTGTTGCCTTCGAGGCGAACGACGACCGGAACTTTAACGCCGACTTCTTTCACTGCACCGATGATGCCTTCGGCAATCATGTCGCAACGAACGATGCCGCCGAAGATGTTGACCAGAACGGCCGCGACATTGCTGTCGGACAGAATGATCTTGAACGCTTCGGTAACGCGCTCTTTGGTAGCGCCGCCACCCACGTCGAGGAAGTTGGCTGGCTTGCCGCCGTGCAGGTTGACGATGTCCATGGTACCCATGGCCAGACCAGCACCGTTGACCATGCAGCCGATGTTGCCTTCGAGGGCAACGTAGTTCAGTTCGAACTTGGCAGCGTGGGCTTCACGGGCGTCGTCCTGGGACGGGTCGTGGAAGGTTTTCAGCTTTGGCTGACGGTACATGGCGTTAGCGTCGATGTTGATCTTGGCATCGAGGCAGTGCAGGTCGCCGTCGGCCTTGATGACCAGCGGGTTCACTTCCAGCAGGGCCAGATCGTGATCCTTGAACAGCTTGGCCAGACCAACGAAAATCTTGGCGAACTGTTGAACTTGCTTGCCTTCCAGGCCCAGCTGGAACGCCAGTTCACGACCCTGGAACGGCTGAGCGCCGACCAGCGGGTCGATAGTAGCCTTGAGGATCTTCTCAGGCGTTTCGTGCGCAACTTTCTCGATGTCCACGCCACCTTCGGTGGAGGCCATGAACACGATACGGCGGCTCGAACGATCCACTACAGCGCCCAGGTACAGCTCTTTGGCGATGTCAGTGCAGGATTCGACCAGAATCTTGGAGACGGGTTGACCGTTGGCATCGGTCTGGTAGGTAACCAGATTTTTGCCCAACCACTGTGCAGCGAACGCCTTGGCGTCTTCCTTGCTGCGAACCAGCTTGACGCCGCCCGCTTTACCGCGACCACCGGCGTGAACCTGGGCTTTGACAACCCACTCGGAACCGCCAATCTTGTCGCAGGCTTCTGCAGCTTGCTCAGGGGTATCGACCGCGAAACCCTTGGAAACTGGCAGGCCGTACTCAGCGAACAGCTGCTTACCCTGATACTCGTGAAGATTCATGCTTTTTACCGTCTTCGTTAGGTACTGCGCTTCGGCGCTGCGCCATTGCTGGCGCCGCACCACCTGTGACCGTTAACCCCGGGTTTTCCCATGTGGTCGGTCCGGCGGACGTTCCGCGGTGAGTCATGCACGCAAGACTCACGACGGGCAGCCCGCCGTGGTTTCTTATAATTAACGCTTCTTACGGTTGGCCACGTGAATGGCGCCGCCATTCACTGCCAGCGCTGCTTCATGCAACGCTTCGGACAGGGTCGGATGGCTGAAGACCATCATGCCCAGATCCTCGGCACTGGTGCCGAATTCCATTGCGATTGCGCCCTGCTGTACCAGTTCGGCAGCCGATGGGCCAATCACGTGTACACCCAGTACGCGGTCGGTCTTGGCATCAGCGATGACCTTGACAAAACCACCGGTATCGTTGGCTGCCATCGCACGGCCGCTGGCCGCGAACGGGAAGGTGCCTACGTTAACCTCAACACCCTCGGCCTTCAAGGCTTGTTCAGTCTTGCCAACCCAGGCGATTTCCGGGTGGGTGTAGATGACCGAAGGGATCAGGTCGTAGTTCATCTGGGCTTTGTGGCCCTTGATGCGCTCGACCACCATGATGCCCTCTTCCGAGGCCTTGTGCGCCAGCATCATGCCACGCACCACGTCACCGATGGCGAATACGCCCGGCACGCTGGTGGCGCAGTGATCGTCGACGAAGATGTAGCCACGCTCGTCGATGTTCACGCCGCTGTCGGAAGCCAGCAGGTCGGTGGTTACCGGACGACGGCCGACCGCGACGATCAGTTTGTCGAAGGTAATCTTCTGCTCGCCGTTGGCGTCGGTGTAGGTCACTTCGACTTCGTCGCCGTTGACCTTGGAACCGGTCACGCGGGCGCCCAGCTTGATGTCCAGGCCCTGCTTGGTCAGGGTTTTCTGGGCTTCTTTGGAGACCGCAGCATCGGCGGCCATCAGGAAGGTGTCCAGGGCTTCCAGCACGGTGACTTCAGCACCCAGGCGAGCCCAGACCGAGCCCAGTTCCAGGCCGATGACGCCAGCGCCGATGACGCCCAGGCGCTTGGGTACCGACTGGAATTCCAGGGCGCCGGTGGAGTCGACGATGACGTTCTGGTCGACCGGAGCCGGCGGAATGTCGATGGGACGCGAACCGGAAGCCAGGATCACGTTTTCCGCTTCGATCACTTCGGTGGTGCCGTCAGCCTTGGTGACTTCGACCTTTTTGCCAGCCAGCAACTTGCCGTGGCCCTGAATCGAAGTCACGCCGTTGGCCTTGAACAGGGTGGCGACGCCACCCGTCAGGTTCTTGACGATGCCAGCCTTGCGGCCAACCATCGCGGCGACGTCCATCTTCACTTCACCGGTGGAGATGCCGTGGACGTTGAAGCTCTCTTTGGCTTCCTTGTACTTCCAGGAGCTGTCCAGCAGCGCCTTGGATGGAATGCAGCCTACGTTCAGGCAGGTGCCGCCCAGGGCCAGCTTGCCCTCAGCGTCGGTGTATTTCTCGATACAGGCAGTCTTCAGACCAAGTTGTGCGGCCTTGATGGCAGCTACATAGCCGCCAGGACCTGCACCAATCACCACTACGTCGAATTTCTGGGTCATAAAAGATTCCTTATCAGCAACAAGCTACACGCCAAAAGCTGCAAGCCTACACGCTTCTACTTGAAGCTTGCAGCTTGCAACTTGTGGCTGTTCGATTAGATGTCCAGCAGCAGGCGAGACGGATCTTCCAACAGGTTCTTGATGGTGACCAGGAAGGTTACCGCTTCCTTACCGTCGATCAGGCGGTGATCGTACGACAGCGCCAGGTACATCATCGGGCGGATTACCACTTGGCCATTGATGGCCATCGGGCGCTGGATGATGTTGTGCATGCCGAGAATGGCAGCCTGCGGCGGGTTGACGATCGGAGTCGACATCATCGAACCGAAGGTACCACCGTTGGTGATGGTGAAGGTACCGCCAGTCATCTCTTCGATGGCCAGCTTGCCGTCACGGGCCTTCTTGCCGAAGGTGGCGATGCCGTTCTCGATTTCTGCCAGGCTCATCGACTCGGCGTTACGCAGTACCGGTACGACCAGGCCGCGGTCGCTGGACACGGCAACACCCACGTCGGCGTAACCGTGGTAGACGATGTCGTTGCCGTCGATCGAGGCGTTGACTGCCGGGAAACGCTTCAGCGCTTCGGTGGCTGCCTTGACGAAGAACGACATGAAGCCCAGGCGCACGCCGTTGTGGGTCTTCTCGAACAGGTCCTTGTACTTCGAACGCAGGGCCATGACTTCGGTCATGTCGACTTCGTTGAAGGTGGTCAGCATGGCCATGTTGGACTGCGCTTCGACCAGACGCTCGGCGATCTTGGCACGCAGGCGGGTCATCGGCACGCGCTTCTCGGTACGGTCGCCAGCGGCAACCACAACCGGAGCGGCAGCTGCAGCGGCAGGCTTGGCAGCCGGTGCCGGAGCGGCTTTCTTGTTGGCGACTGCCGCGACCACGTCTTCCTTGGTCACGCGGCCACCTTTGCCCGTGCCGGCAACCGAAGCCAGGTCGATGCCGTTCTCTTCAGCCAGCTTGCGCGCGGCTGGAGCGGCGACCGGGTCGTCTTCACCAGCATCGGCAGCAGCAGCGGCCGGCGCGGCAGCCGAAGCGGCCGGTGCAGCGGCTGGCGCAGCAGCGGCAGCGCCACCTTCAACGATCGAACCCAGCACTTCGTCGGACAGGACAGTTTCGCCCTCGCCCTTGACGATGTCACCCAGCACGCCATCAGCGGTGGCCAGAACTTCCAGGACGACCTTGTCGGTCTCGATGTCGACGATCAGTTCGTCACGCTTGACGGCTTCGCCCGGCTTCTTGTGCCAGGTGGCAACGGTGCCGTCGGCGACCGATTCCGGGAAGGTTGGGGCTTTGATCTCGATAGCCATTATCAGTATTTCCTTAAATTCGGTTTCAGGTGCGCGAAGGCGTTAGACAGTGAAGGCGTCTTGCAGCAGTTTTTCCTGCTGTTCGGCGTGCTTCGATGCGTAACCACAAGCTGGCGCGGCCGATGCGTCGCGGCCGGCGTATTCCAGGGTCAGCGCCTTGTTGTGGCGGCCCAGGATACGGCGCATGTGGTGCTGGCTGCTGTACCAGGCGCCCTGGTTCATGGGTTCTTCCTGGCACCACACCGCATGCTTGAGGTTGGTGTACGGCGCCAGAATCTCGACCAGGTCGTCCTCAGGGAACGGATACAGCTGCTCGATACGCACGATGGCGATGTCTTCGCGGCCTTCGGCACGGCGTTTTTCCAGCAGGTCGTAGTACACCTTGCCACCGCACAGTACCAGGCGCTCGACCTTGGCCGGATCGAGGGTATCGATTTCCGGGATCACGGTCTGGAACGAGCCTTCTGCCAGGTCTTCCAGGGTCGAGATGGCCAGCTTGTGGCGCAGCAGCGACTTCGGCGTCAGGACGATCAGCGGCTTGCGCAGCGGACGGATGACCTGGCGACGCAGCAGGTGGTAGATCTGTGCCGGAGTGGTCGGTACGCACACCTGGATGTTGTGCTCGGCGCACAGCTGCAGGTAACGCTCCAGACGTGCGGAGGAGTGCTCCGGACCCTGGCCTTCATAGCCGTGCGGCAGCAGCATGGTCAGGCCGCACAGACGGCCCCACTTGTGCTCGCCACTGGTAATGAACTGGTCGATCACCACTTGCGCGCCGTTGGCGAAGTCGCCGAACTGGGCTTCCCAGATCACCAACGCGTTCGGCGTGGTGGTCGAGTAACCGTATTCGAAGGCCAGCACGGCTTCTTCCGACAGGAAGGAGTCGTACAGCTCGAACTTCGGCTGGCCCGGGAACAGGTTCTGCAGCGGCACGTAGGTGCTGGCGTCCTTCTGGTTGTGCAGCACCGCGTGGCGGTGCGAGAAGGTGCCACGGCCGATGTCCTGGCCGGTCATGCGGATCGGGTGACCTTCGAACTGCAGCGTGGCGTACGCCATGGTCTCTGCATAACCCCAGTTGATCGGCAAGCCACCGGCCTGCATCTTCTGGCGGTCTTCGTAGATCTTCGACACCTGACGCTGGACGACGAAGCCTTCCGGCAACTCGAGCAACTTGGCCGACAGCTCCTGAAGGGTCTTGAGGTCGAAGCGGGTGTCGTGACGCGCGGTCCAGGCGTGACCCAGGTACGGACGCCAGTCGACGAACAGCTCGCGGTTCGGCTCCTTGACCAGGCTCTTGACCACGTGCAGGCCGTTGTCCAGGGCATTGCGGTATTCGTCGATCTTGGCCTGAGCACGCTCGGCGTCGATACGACCCGCTTGAATCAGGGCCTCGGCATACAGTTCACGGGTGGTGCGCTGCTTGCTGATCTGTTGATACATCAGCGGCTGCGTACCGTTCGGCTCGTCGGCCTCGTTGTGGCCGCGGCGGCGGTAGCAGACCAGGTCGATGACCACGTCACGCTTGAACTGCATGCGGTAATCGATGGCCAGCTGGGTCACGAACAGCACTGCTTCCGGGTCGTCACCGTTCACGTGCAGGATCGGCGCCTGGATCATCTTGGCGACGTCGGTGGCGTACTCGGTGGAACGCGAGTCCAGCGGGTTGCTGATGGTGAAACCAACCTGGTTGTTGATCACGATGTGCACGGTACCGCCGGTCTTGAAACCGCGGGTCTGCGACATCTGGAAGGTTTCCATGACCACGCCCTGGCCGGCGAACGCAGCGTCACCGTGGATCGAGATCGGCAGCACCTTGTCACCAACGGTATCGTTGCGACGGTCCTGACGGGCGCGCACCGAACCTTCCACCACCGGCGAGACGATTTCCAGGTGGGACGGGTTGAACGCCATGGCCAGGTGAACTTCGCCACCAGCGGTCATCACGTTCGAGGAGAAGCCCTGGTGATACTTCACGTCACCGGAGCCCAGCTCGTTCATCTTCTTGCCTTCGAACTCGTCGAACAGCTCGCGCGGGTTCTTGCCGAAGGTGTTGACCAGCACGTTCAGACGACCTCGGTGGGCCATGCCGATCACGACTTCCTTGGTGCCGTAAGAGCCGGAGCGCTGGATCATTTCGTCCAGCATCGGGATCAGGCTTTCGCCACCCTCCAGACCGAAGCGCTTGGTGCCCGGGTACTTGGTGCCCAGGTACTTTTCAAGGCCTTCACCAGCCGTCACGCGCTCGAGCAGGTGGGCCTGCACGTCGGCGGAGAATTCCGGGCGGCCGCGCACGCTTTCCAGGCGCTGCTGGAACCAGCTGCGCTGCTCGGAATCGACGATATGGGTGAACTCGGCGCCAATGGTGCGACAATATGTCTTCTGGAGCGCCTCGAAGATCTCGCGTAGGCTCGCTTCCTCTTTGCCGATGAACAGGTCGCCGGCACGGAAGGTCGTATCAAGATCGGCATTGGTCAAGCCGTAGTGATTGATCGACAGGTCTACGGGCGCAGGGCGCTGCCACAACCCCAACGGGTCGAGCTTGGCAGCCTGATGGCCGCGCATACGATAGGCCTGGATCAGTCGCAGAACTTCAACCTGCTTCTTCTCGTGTTCACTGCTCACGCTCCCGGCGGATACCGGTTGGGCGCGGCGCTGGTTCTTTGCCAGCAGTACGAAATGGTCGCGGATTGTCGAGTGCGATACATCAGTAGCGGTGCTGCCATCAGCAGGCAACTTCTGGAAGTAAGTGCGCCACTCTTCTGGCACAGCGTTAGGGTCGTGCAGGTAGAGCTCGTAGAGCTCTTCCACATATGCAGCGTTACCACCTGAAAGGTGGGCGCTTTCCCACATGCGCTGCATCACGCTTTCTTGCATGCTTGGTCACCCTCGGTTAGGGGACTGATCGGCGAGAGCCACAGCAAACCTGGAAAAGTCCGAACACAGCGACTGAACCACGCCACTTGGATCTTGCTGATTTTCCGGGTACCAGCCCGGAAAGCCCCTGCTGGTCTCATATCTTCATAGGTATCGAGCGCGAGCTTTGTGGGCCCTTGCTCAGGTTTTACCTCAGTGCGGGCTCACCACCCGCACCTCGGCTTACTGCAGTTACAACGCTTTGAATCAGGTGCCGCTTTGCAGCAGCATGTTACGTACGTGGCCGATTGCCTTGGTAGGGTTCAGACCCTTCGGGCAAACGTTGACGCAGTTCATGATCCCGCGGCAGCGGAACACGCTGAACGGGTCATCCAGGGACGCCAGGCGCTCCTGGGTCTTGGTGTCACGGCTGTCGGCCAGGAAGCGGTAGGCCTGCAGCAGGGCGGCGGGGCCCAGGAACTTGTCCGGGTTCCACCAGAACGACGGGCAGGAAGTCGAGCAGCAAGCGCACAGGATGCACTCGTACAGGCCGTCCAGCTTGTCGCGGTCTTCCGGCGACTGCAGACGTTCGATGGCCGGAGCCGGCGTATCGTTCTGCAGGAATGGCTTCACCTTCTCGTACTGCTTGTAGAAGATGCTCATGTCGACGACCAGGTCACGAATGACTGGCAGGCCCGGCAGCGGGCGCAGCACCAGCTTGTTGCCCTTGACCACGCCCGACAGCGGGGTGATGCAGGCCAGGCCGTTCTTGCCGTTCATGTTCATGCCATCGGAGCCGCAAACGCCTTCACGGCAGGAGCGACGGTACGAGAAGCCCTCGTCCTTCTCCTTGATCAGCGCCAGCACGTCCAGCACCATCAGGTCTTTGCCGCCGGTATCGACGTCGAACGACTCCATCTTGGGCGCCGAGTCGGTGTCCGGGTTGTAACGATAAACTTCGACTTTCAACATAGCAGCCACCCTTAGTAAGTCCGGACTTTTGGTTCGAAGGCTGGAACAGTCTTCGGCGCAAAGTTGACACCACGCTTGGCGACGCGCTTCTCACCCGGATAGTACAGGGTGTGGCACAGCCAGTTTTCGTCGTCACGGTCTTCGAAGTCTTCACGGGCGTGAGCGCCGCGGGACTCTTTACGGGCTTCGGCCGCAATGGCGGTAGCTTCGGCGACTTCCAGCAGGTTCTGCAGCTCCAGCGCTTCGATACGCGCGGTGTTGAAGGCCTGGGACTTGTCGTTGATCTTGACGTTGGCGATGCGATCACGCAGGCCCGCCAATTGCTCGATACCCTTCTGCATGTATTCGCCGGTACGGAATACACCGAAGTAGTTCTGCATGCAGCTCTGCAGCTCGCGCTTGAGGCTGGCAACGTCTTCGCCGGTAGTACGCTCGTTGAGCTTGTTCAGGCGGTTCAAGGCGACATCCACGTCGGTGTCGCTGGCATCGCGGTACTCGACGCCTTCGGTCAGCGCCTTTTCCAGGTGCAGGCCGGCAGCACGGCCGAAGACCACCAGGTCGAGCAGCGAGTTGCCGCCCAGACGGTTGGCACCGTGGACCGATACGCACGCTACTTCACCTACAGCGAACAGACCCGGAATGATCTGGTCCTTGCCTTCGGCGTCCATGGTAATGGCCTGGCCATGGATGTTGGTGGCGACACCACCCATCATGTAGTGGCAGGTCGGTACGACCGGGACCGGCGCGACGACAGGGTCGACGTGGGCGAAGGTCTTGGACAGCTCGCAGATGCCTGGCAGGCGGCTGTGCAACACTTCCTCGCCCAGGTGGTCCAGCTTCAGCAGTACGTGGTCCTTGTTCGGGCCCACGCCGTTGCCGGCGATGATTTCCTTGACCATGGAGCGGGCGACGACGTCGCGACCGGCCAGGTCCTTGGCGTTCGGCGCGTAACGCTCCATGAAGCGTTCGCCGTGGGCGTTGATCAGGTAACCACCTTCACCGCGGCAACCCTCAGTGACCAGTACACCGGCGCCGGCGATGCCGGTCGGGTGGAACTGCCACATCTCGATGTCCTGCACCGGCACGCCGGCACGCAGGGCCATGCCGACGCCGTCACCGGTGTTGATCAGGGCGTTGGTGGTCGAGGCGTAGATACGGCCCGCACCACCGGTGGCCAGAACGGTGGCCTTGGACTTGATGTACAGGGTTTCGCCAGTTTCGATGCAGATCGCGATCACACCGACGAACGCGCCGTCCTGGTTTTTCACCAGGTCCACAGCGTAGTACTCGTTCAGGAAGGTGGTGCCCGCTTTCAGGTTGCCCTGATACAGGGTGTGCAGCAGGGCGTGACCGGTACGGTCGGAGGCGGCGCACGTACGAGCAGCCTGGCCGCCCTTGCCGAAGTCCTTGGACTGGCCACCGAACGGACGCTGGTAGATACGGCCGGTTTCGGTACGCGAGAACGGCAGGCCCATGTGGTCCAGCTCGAAGACCGCAGCCGGGCCTTCCTGACACATGTATTCGATAGCGTCCTGGTCACCGATGTAGTCGGAACCCTTGACGGTATCGTACATGTGCCAGCGCCAGTCGTCGTTCGGGTCGGCCGAAGCGATGGCGCAGGTGATGCCGCCCTGGGCGGATACAGTGTGCGAACGGGTCGGGAAGACCTTGGTGACTACGGCAGTCTTGTGACCGCCCTGGGCCAGCTGCAGCGCTGCGCGCATGCCGGCACCGCCGCCACCGATGATGATGGCGTCGAAGGAAATGGTTGGAATGCTAGCCATGGATCAGATACCCCAGAGAATCTGCACACCCCAGACGAAGTAAGCGAACATCGCAACGCCGCATACCGCCTGGAACAGGAAACGAATCGCAGTCGCCGACTTGCCGAACGACATCGGCGTCAGGTAGTCGGTGGCGATGGTCCACATGCCAACCCAGGCGTGAGCGCCCAGGGCAACGAGAGCCAGCAGACTGAAGATCCGCATCGCGTTATTGGAGAACAGACCGTGCCACTGGGCATAGTCGATGCCTGGGTGGGCGACCACGTAACCGATCAGGAAGAGGAAGTAAGCCGCGAGAACGACCGCCGAGACGCGCTGCGCCATCCAGTCATAGAGGCCCGAACGCGACAGGTTCGTGACATTGGTTACCATACCCAAACTCCCACCAGAACGATCACCACCACGGAGATGACAATCACGATTTTCGAGCCCAGCTTGCCGCCTTCCAGCGTCTCACCGATGCCCATGTCCATGATCAGGTGGCGTACGCCTGCCACCAGGTGATACAGCAGGGCGGACAGCAGGGCCCAGGTCACCAGTTTGGCCAGCGGGCTGGTCAGACACGCCTTCACCTCACCGAAGCCTTCCTCGGAACCCAGCGACTTGCCCAGTGCATAAAGCATGATGGCAAGGCCGAGGAACAGGATGACGCCGGAGATACGGTGAAGAATGGACGTGTACGCGGTGATCGGGAGCTTGATGGTCCTTAGGTCTAGGTTTACAGGTCGTTGGCTTTTCACGGCTTTTTTCACACTGAAGAGCCCCTAGCGAATCAGGGCAAAGTTGTTGGTAAGTGTACTGGTCAGGTACCCACCACCCAGGGAACGGCGACCCCCAGCAGTTCGGGCTTGCAAGCCCCTGGCGGTCGGGTGCCGAGTATAGACAGTTAGGCTGCTTATGACAACGGAAGGGGGTAGCCCAAATAGCGCATTGCCTTTAGCGAGCAAAAGGCGTAAATGGGCGAGAATTTCGCGAAAAATCAGGCCTCGGAGCCGGTTTCAACCAGCCTTTAGGCAAATTGACATTCGAATTTACTTCTCTATAGTGGTGCGGGCCCTGCGTGGGGGGTCTGTCTGATGATTTCAAGCATTAATAGGAGGCCACATGGCTGACAAAAAAGCGCAGTTGGTCATCGAGGGCGCTGCCCCCGTCGAGCTGCCCATTTTAACCGGCACCGTTGGTCCTGATGTAATCGACGTCCGCGGGTTGGGGGCCACTGGTCACTTCACCTTCGACCCTGGTTTCATGGCGACCGCCTCGTGCGAGTCGAAGATCACCTACATCGATGGCGACAAGGGCGTACTGCTGCACCGCGGCTACCCGATCGAACAGCTCGCCGAGAAATCCGACTACCTGGAAACCTGCTACCTGCTGCTTAACGGCGAACTGCCCAATGCCGAGCAGAAGGCCCAGTTCGTCAGCACCGTGAAAAACCACACCATGGTTCACGAGCAGCTGAAGTCCTTCTTTAACGGTTTCCGCCGCGACGCTCACCCGATGGCGGTGATGTGCGGCGTGGTTGGCGCCCTGTCGGCGTTCTACCACGACTCCCTGGACATCAATAACCCGCAACACCGCGAGATCTCCGCGGTGCGCCTGGTCGCCAAGATGCCGACCCTGGCCGCGATGGTTTACAAGTACTCCATGGGCCAGCCAATGATGTATCCGCGCAACGACCTGTCGTACGCGGAAAACTTCCTGCACATGATGTTCAACACCCCGTGCGAGATCAAACCGATCAGCCCGGTACTGGCCAAGGCAATGGACCGGATCTTCATCCTCCACGCCGACCACGAGCAGAATGCCTCCACGTCCACCGTGCGCCTGGCCGGCTCGTCGGGTGCCAACCCGTTCGCCTGTATCGCCGCTGGTATCGCCGCACTGTGGGGCCCTGCCCACGGCGGTGCGAACGAAGCCGTACTGACCATGCTCGATGAAATTGGCGATGTCTCGAACATCGACAAGTACATCGCCAAGGCCAAGGACAAGAACGACCCGTTCAAGCTGATGGGCTTCGGTCACCGCGTGTACAAGAACCGCGACCCGCGCGCCACCGTGATGAAGAAGACCTGCGACGAAGTCCTGGGCGAACTCGGCATCAAGAACGATCCGCAGTTGGAACTGGCGATGCGCCTGGAAGAGATCGCCCTGACCGATCCGTACTTCATCGAGCGCTCGCTGTACCCGAACGTCGACTTCTACTCGGGCATCATCCTGAAGGCGATCGGCATTCCGACCAGCATGTTCACTGTGATCTTCGCCCTGGCACGTACCGTAGGCTGGATCTCGCACTGGAAAGAAATGCTCTCCAGCCCGTACAAGATTGGCCGCCCGCGCCAGCTGTACACCGGCGAGCTGCAGCGCGATATCGTCGAGCTGAAAGACCGCAAGTAAGCTCCCAGAGCCGAACGCAAAAAGGCTGCCCTCGGGCAGCCTTTTTCATGCTTGAGGCAGCGGGCTTACCCGCGAAAACACCAGCACGCGCCAGCCAAAAGGCCTCAGTTCTTCTCAGCCCGCTCGCGCAACCCCTTCAGGGTATTGAACGGTGCATCGACCACGAACTTGTTGGCGACCATCGCTGGCACACTGCCCCCCGGCTCGGTGTGCACCTGGTAGGTCACTTCGGTGCTGTCGCCCTTGGGCACCAGCTTCCAGAAGCCTTCGACTTTCGCCACCCGCACGAA
Organism: Pseudomonas sp. NBRC 111131; assembly: GCF_001320525.1. Taxonomy (NCBI): domain Bacteria; kingdom Pseudomonadati; phylum Pseudomonadota; class Gammaproteobacteria; order Pseudomonadales; family Pseudomonadaceae; genus Pseudomonas; species Pseudomonas sp. NBRC 111131. Next base: position 90,824 of record NZ_BCBH01000003.1, read on the forward strand.
CCCCTTCTCTTCCGGGATATAGGTCGGCTCTTCTTTCAGCTCCCGAGTCAAGCTGCCATCGGCGCCCTTGACCGTGGTGATGTGCAGCACCGAGTCCCGCGGCGTCACCGGCCAAGGCGTATTGAACCGGGTGTAGGTCCAGCTCTGATCACCCTCATGCTTGAGCAGCTTCTGCGATTCGCACTCATGAATCCAGGCACATGCACCGGCCACATCTTCCTGCAGCGCCTGCACCTTGGCCAAAGGGGCCTTGATCAGGGTCACGCCGCGGTAGGCCTTGTACTTGGACCCCGGCACTTCGCTGAGGGAAACCTTGATCCCCTCCTCGTCCTTGGCCACTTGCCAGTTTTCCGCCCAGGCGGCCGGGGCCAGCAGGACACCCATGCCACACAGCAGTGCAATACGCTTGAACGATCTCATCATCTTTATCCTTGTTGTCGAAGATCCAGCTTGTCACGCCGCCGTCATTTGCTCCCACCAACCAAGAATCCTGATTGCCTCATCGCGATCACTGCCACAGACCTCGACATCTGCCTTGAAACCACCACACACCGCCGGCCGCTCAGGCTTGCCGAACAGGTCGCAGAGGTTGTCGACGGTCAGGTGCAGGCAGCGCTCGCCGGCAGGCTTGCCGTGAGGCATGCGCGGCATCGCAGAGCTGATGGACGGGGCGATGCAGCAGGCACCACAGCCTTCACGGCAATTCATGGCAATACACCAAAATCAGGACTCCCTGGAACAAAACGGGACGAACGTCCCTGGATACTAACCGCTCAAACATACGTTTGAAATTGCTGGCCCGATGAAATCTGCCGTGACCCAGTAGTCAGTTGGGCTGGGCTACTGGCGGAATTCGAAATCGATCGCCGCACCTTCGACGTCATGACGGCTCTCGTTGCGCAGTTGAAGCTGCATTTCATTGCTGATCAGTCGGCCATTGAGCTGGAACGGGCTGTCGTTGCTCTGCGGTTTTTCGGTGAACATCGCCGGCAGCAAAGGTTTGCGGCGAGTGGCAGGATCACCGACATTCGGCTCGAGGTCCTTAACCATGTCCGCCGGCAGACTCAGGTCGAGCTTCGCCTTGGGCACTGGCTTGGCCACCGCCTTGCTGACCGGTTTGCGTACAGCCTTTGGCTTGGCGCTGGGCTTGGTCTGAGGCTTGACTGCCTGCTTGGCCGGCGCCTTTTTTGCGGCCGATTTGCCCTGTACCGCTTGGGCTGAAGGCTGTGCAGCCTGCGCCGCATGACAGGGCATGCACAGGGGCGCAAGGCAGAAAATCAGGGCAAAGCTACGCAACAGGTTCATGGACATCGGCAGACAGGTTGTCAAAATGCGTATGCTGTCTGTTCCGCCGACGCCTGGCAAGCCTTACAAAAGTGTTGGCGCAGACTCTCTGCACAGTTGCTGGGCCAGCAAACCAAGGGTGATCACCGCACGCTCGGCTTCCTTGTTCCACGGGATGCCACAGTTCAGGCGAATGCAGTGATTGAACTGCTCGGTATTACTGAAGATCAGCCCCGGTGCAATGCTGATGCCCTGCTCCAGCGCGCGCACATGCAAATCCTGGGTATTGACCCGCCCCGGCAGGCTGACCCAGAGGATGAAGCCACCGGTTGGCCGGGTCATCTGGGTGCCCTCCGGGAAATGCTGCTGTACGGCCAATTGATAGGCACTGAGATTCTTGCGGTACTCCTGACGGATAAAACGCAGGTGACGGTCATACCCGCCATTCTCCAGATAGGCTGCCACCCCCATCTGCGTCACGCTGCACGCCGAGTGGGTGGTGAAGGTCTGTAACCGTTGAATCTCGTCCTGATAGCGCCCAGCCACCATCCAGCCGACCCGCACACCGGGCGACAGGGTCTTGGAAAAGCTGGAGCAGTAGATCACCCGGTCCAGACGGTCGAACGCCTTGAGGGCTTTGGTCTTGCCTTGCTCGAACATCAACTCGCCATAGATATCGTCTTCAACGATCTGAATATCGAAGTCCGAAGCCAGGCGCAGCAGCTGCTTCTGCCGCTCCTCGGGGATGGTGCCACCCAACGGGTTGCTAAGACGCGAGGTCAGTACCAACGCCTTGATCGACCACTGGTTGGCCGCCAACTGCAGGGCCTCGAGGCTGATGCCGGTGGACGGGTCACTGGGAATCTCGATCACTTTCAGCCCGAGCAGATCGGCCAACTGCAACAGGCCGTAGTACGTCGGTGACTCGGCGGCGATCAGGTCACCTGGGCGGGTCAACACCCGCAGCGACATTTGCAAGGCGTCCACGCAGCCATGGGTCACGATCACTTCGCGCGGATCGACCAGTACCCCGGCATCGCGCATGCGGATTGCAATCTGCCGGCGCAGCGGCTCGAAACCGGGGCTGAACATGTAGCTGAAGGCCCGCGGGCTATGGAAGCGCGTAACCTTGGCGATCTGCTGATGCAGGGCGCGTACCGGCAGGTAATCGACGTGCGGCACGGCGGCACCAAAGGGGAAGACGCCGTCGCGACGGGCCTCGGTCAGCACCTGCTGAATGATACTGGCGCGGGTGACCAGGCCGGGGCGCTCTACGCGGGCGATGTCCGGGGTCTGCGCGGTCAGGGCCGGGGTCTGGTGCACGTAGTAGCCCGACTGCGGCCGGGCGCGGATCAGCCCTTGGTCCTCGAGATTGGCATAGGCCTGCAGCACCGTGGCATGGCTGACGTTGAGCTGGGCACTCATCTTGCGCACGGAAGGTACACGTTCGCCTGGCTGGTAGACACCGCGACGGATGTCATCGGCCAGTTGCTGGGCGATGCGCTGGTACAGCAGCAGGTTGGTCATGGCGATATCTCGACCCGCGCAGGGGCTCGTTGTTTTTGTGCGACTCACTGACGGTAGAGGATACCGTAACAGTTGCAAAGTGTACGGGAACAGATTGCAGAATAGTCGACAATACAGTTGCGTTGGCAGCTGTTGGGGGCCGCGGTGCCGGCCCCCGCTGCAATCGGTCAACGCGCCGGCGCGAGCTTGCCTTTGTCGTCAGAGAAGACGATCTCGACCCGACGGTTCTGCGCCCTGCCCCGCTCCGAGGCATTGGCCTCGATCGGGTATTGGTCGCCATAGCCTTCCACCGTCAGGCGTTTCTCGTCGATCCCAAGGTCGACCAGCATGTCGGCCACCGCCTGGGCGCGATCACGGGACAACGTGAGGTTGTCCTCCGGCGTGCCCGTGCTGTCGGTGTAGCCTTCGATACGCACCACACGACGGGGATTGAGCTGCAGAAACTGCACCAGCTTGAGCACGGTGCGGCTGGCCGAGTTCTTCAGGTCGGCACGACCGGTATCGAACAGCACATCACCCAGGGTCATCACCAGGCCGCGATCAGCCTGCTCCGAAGCCAATGCGGCGATCTGCGTCTCAACCCACTTGCCCTGCTGCTGCACACTCGCAAGCTTGGCCTCGCGCAACGCCAACTGCAGGCGCTGGCGCTCGAGGTCGAGCTTGGCCAAGCGTTCCTGGTTCAGCGCCAGCCTGGCGTGTTCACTGGCGATTTCGCTGTAACGCTGGCTCAGGTAAGCATAATGACGCACATCGCTGCCGGTGCCGACATAGCTGGACAAGCGTTCGGCACGGGCCAGCGACTCACCGGCGCGGATTACGTCGCGCGGTGCGCTGCGCAACACGTCAGAATCATCCTTGACCTTCTGGAAGGCGGCGGCTGCATCGTCCAGTGCCGAGGCGCTGCGCTGGCTGGCACACCCTTGCAAGCCGGCCGCCAGCGTCAGCAGCGCCAGCGCGGCGATTGGCTTGAAGCGCATCATGGCTGCACCTCCAGCTGCTTGCGCAGGCGTTTGACACGCGACTGCAGCAACTCGAGCTGCTCGTCACTTTTCTGGTTCAGCACGCGCGCCTCTGCAAGGCGCGCATCCAGTTCGGCCTGTTCGGCACGCATGCGGGCATCGCGGTAGTCTTCGGTGAGCATGTTGGTCTTGGCCCGGGCGAGCTTGTCTTCGGCAAGCTTCAGCTCCTCGACCTGATCGGTAGCGCCAACCGCCTTGGCCTGCTCCAGCGCCTGCTCGGAAATACGCATCTGCTCATTGGGCGCCGGGTCGTTGGCGCAGCCGGCCAGGCCGAGCATGGCCACGGCAAGGATCAGTGATTGGGTTTTCACGCACTCTTCCTACTGTTTGGGGGCGTCCGCCTGCACTTGCATCTGCGCTTTCCAGCGCTCGACATTACGTTGCAGCACGGCTTCGGACGCACCGGAGATCGGCAATTCTGTCAGTTTTTTCGCCAGTTGCCCACGCAACCAGGTGTCATTGCATGCCGAGTTATGCGAGACGGCCAGGTACAAGCCCGGCCGATCCACCGGCAGGCCTCGGGCGATCAGGTCATTGCTCATGCCCAGGCTCTGGGTCATGGCCATGCCCGAGTAGCGTCCAGCCAACACGTAGTCGACCTGGCCCAGCACCAGCTTCTGGAAAGCTTGTGTCAGGTTCTGCGCCGGCTCCAGCTTGAGCTGCGCCTTGGCGAATGCGCTGAATGCCGGCGTCAGGCGGGCCCGCTCCGACAGGCTACCCTGGTACCTGGCCAGGTCAGCAGGGCCATCGAAGTCCAGCTCGGCATCATGACGGGTCCAGACCAGGTACTCGTTGAGCTGCAAAGGCGGATGGATGTAGTCCAGCGCCGTGAGCTGCTCCACCTGCATCGGGGTATCGAGCAACAGGTCCATGCGTCCGCTACGCACTTCCTCCAGGGCCTGATCGCGCTTGCCGGCATTGAGCACGTCCACCTTGACGCCCAATTCGCCGGCCACCTGGCGCAACAGGTCGACATTGGCACCGATCAGGTGCTTGGGGTCTTTCGGGTCTTGCCAGGAGTAAGGCGGTGCGTCCGGGCTGCCGGTCGCCACCAGACGCTCACACTTGCCTGCTGCCATCGTCAGCGGCGACAACATCGCCATCGTGCACGCCAGCACCCTGCCCGCTTTGCGAAACGCCATCCTTCACTCCTTGCCCGCACAAAAAAGCCCGGCCCTCAGTACGAGGGCCGGGCTTCTTTATAAGTGAAGCAGGCGGATCAGACCAGCTTTTCCAGCTCTGGGACGGCTTCGAACAGGTCAGCGACCAGGCCGTAGTCAGCCACCTGGAAGATCGGCGCCTCTTCGTCCTTGTTGATCGCGACGATCACCTTGGAGTCCTTCATGCCGGCTAGGTGCTGGATCGCGCCGGAGATACCGACGGCGATGTACAGCTGCGGTGCAACGATTTTGCCGGTCTGGCCGACCTGCATGTCGTTGGGCACGAAGCCTGCGTCGACCGCGGCGCGCGAGGCACCGACGGCAGCGCCAAGCTTGTCGGCCAGGCTGTACAGGTGCTTGAAGTTGTCACCGTTGCCCATGCCACGGCCGCCGGAAACGACGATCTTGGCAGCGGTCAGCTCAGGGCGGTCGGACTTGGCCAGTTCTTCGCCGACGAAGGCAGAAATACCGGTGTTGTGGGCTGCACCCACCGCTTCGACAGTAGCCGAACCCCCTTCGGCAGCGACAGCGTCGAAGCCGGTGGTACGCACGGTGATGACCTTGACCGCAGCGCTCGATTGCACAGTGGCAATAGCGTTACCGGCATAGATCGGGCGCTTGAAGGTATCGGCAGCTTCGACCGAGATGATCTCGGAGATCTGGTCGACGTCCAGCAGCGCAGCAACACGCGGCAGGATGTTCTTGCCGTTGGTGGTGGCCGGGGCCAGCACGTGGCTGTAACCCTTGGCCAGCTCGACGATCAGCGGCGCAGCGTTCTCTGGCAGCAGGTGCGCGTAGGCCGCATTGTCGGCGACCAGCACCTTGGCGACACCCGCGATCTTGGCGGCGGATTCGGCGACGCCACCCACATTCTGGCCCGCGACCAGCACGTGGATATCACCACCGATCTTGGCAGCTGCGGCGACAGTGTTCAGGGTGGCCGGGGCTACGGCACCGTTCTCGTATTCAGCGACAACCAGGATAGTCATTTAGATTACCTTCGCCTCGTTCTTCAGTTTCTCGACCAGTTCAGCCACCGACTTGACCTTGATCCCGGCGCTGCGCGCAGCAGGCGCTTCGACCTTCAGGGTCTTGTTGGTGGAGGCGAGCGATACGCCCAGGGCATCTGGCGTAACGGTTTCCAGCGGCTTCTTCTTGGCCTTCATGATGTTCGGCAGCGACGCGTAGCGCGGCTCGTTCAGGCGCAGGTCGGTGGTGACAATCGCCGGCAGGTTCAGAGCAACGGTCTGCAGGCCGCCATCGATTTCACGCGTGACGTTGAGTTTGTCACCAGCGACTTCGACCTTCGAGGCGAAGGTGCCTTGGGCGAAGCCGGTCAACGCAGCCAGCATCTGGCCGGTCTGGTTGTTGTCGCTGTCGATGGCCTGCTTGCCGAGAATGACCAGCTGCGGCTGTTCTTTATCGACAACGGCCTTGAGCGCCTTGGCCACGGCCAGGGAGTTCAGTTCATCGGCGGCTTCGACCAGGATAGCGCGGTCGGCACCCAGTGCCAGGGCAGTACGCAGCTGCTCCTGGGCAGTGGTCGGGCCGACAGAGACGACGACGATTTCGCTCGCCACGCCCTTCTCTTTCAGGCGCACAGCTTCTTCCACAGCGATTTCGCAGAAGGGGTTCATGGACATCTTGACGTTTGCAAGGTCGACGCCGGAGTTGTCCGCTTTGACGCGAACCTTGACGTTGTAGTCGACCACTCGTTTGACAGCTACAAGAACCTTCATGGATTCCTCGTTACTCTCCGGTGAATAGATAGTCGCCTGGGGCCATGCCCGGCGATGCGCGTGGGTACAAGGGCACCTCTAAAAACGTTGCGGGAGGGGCAAAGTTAACGGTGACCGATAAGTCTTGTTCAGACTATCGCGGCAAATACCCGCGGGTCATTTCCTGTCGTGGCGTGTAAACTCCACTACAACCCGGGTTTGGCCCGAAAACCCTGCTCCACAGCTGGTCTTTAGAGGTGTACCTGCGCCCGGCGGTAAGCCTACGGCGAACGGTAAACCGCTCGTATCTTGACCGTAACACCCAATCCGGTCAATACGGCAAATCGGTCACCCTCCAGCCGCGCTCCTGTGATTTTACTGGCCTGCGGCAAATTCAAACAAACGTTTGTATTGGACCCGCCAAGTGGTGTAGATATAATGCGCGGCCAAGACAAAACGGTGTAGTCCATCCTCTGCGCTGCTACAGCCCCGCTCCCGTGAAGGGCGGCCGCGCAGGATCACCCCACACCCATAAGACAAAGCAACAGCATGAGCCTTGATGAGTAGGAGAGAACCAGTGGAACGCGAATACATGGAATTCGACGTGGTCATCGTCGGCGCCGGCCCGGCGGGCCTGTCCGCCGCCTGCCGCCTGAAGCAGAAGGCCGCCGAAGCCGGTAGCGAGATCAGCGTCTGCGTGGTCGAGAAAGGCTCCGAAGTCGGTGCCCACATCCTCTCCGGTGCGGTCTTCGAACCGCGCGCCCTGAACGAACTGTTCCCCGACTGGAAAGCACTGGGTGCGCCGCTGAACACCGAGGTCAAGCGCGACGACATCTATGTGCTCAAGGATGCCGGTAGCGCGACCAAGGTACCTGACCTGTTCGTGCCCAAGACCATGCACAACCAGGGCAACTACATCATCTCGCTGGGCAACCTGTGCCGCTGGCTGGCCCAGCAGGCCGAGAACCTTGGCGTGGAAATCTACCCAGGCTTCGCCGCCCAGGAAGCGCTGTTCGACGAAAACGGTGTGGTCCGCGGCATCGTCACCGGCGACCTGGGCGTTGACCGTGAAGGCAACCCCAAGCAAGGCCTGTATACGCCAGGCATGGAACTGCGCGCCAAGTACACCTTGTTCGCCGAAGGTTGCCGTGGCCATATCGGCAAGCAACTGATCAAGCGTTTCAACCTCGACAGCGAGTCCGATGCCCAGCACTACGGCATCGGCCTCAAGGAAATCTGGGAAATCGACCCGAGCAAGCACGAACAGGGCCTGGTGGTACACACCGCCGGTTGGCCACTGGACGTGATGAGCGCCGACAATACCGGCGGCTCGTTCCTTTATCATCTGGAAAACAACCAGGTGGTGGTCGGCCTGATCGTCGACCTGTCGTACACCAACCCCTACCTGTCGCCGTTCGACGAGTTCCAGCGGCTCAAGCACCACCCGGTGATCAAACAGTACCTTGAAGGCGGCAAACGCATCAGTTACGGCGCCCGGGCCATCTGCAAAGGTGGCTTGAACTCGTTGCCGAAGATGGTCTTCAATGGCGGCGCGCTGATTGGCTGCGACCTTGGCACCCTGAACTTCTCCAAGATCAAGGGCAGCCACACCGCGATGAAGTCCGGCATGCTGGCAGCCGACGCCGTGGCCGATGCACTGGTCGCCGGCAGCGAGGGCGGCGATGCACTCACCACTTATGTCGATGCCTTCAAGGCCAGCTGGCTGTATGAAGAGTTGTTCGCCAGCCGTAACTTTGGCCCGGCGCTGCACAAGTTCGGCCCGATCCTGGGCGGTGCGTTCAACTACATCGACCAGAACTGGTTCGCCGGCAAGCTGCCCTTCACCCTGCATGACACCAAGCCGGACTACGCCTGCCTCAAGCTGGCGGCCGATTCGAAAAAGATCGATTACCCGAAACCGGACGGCAAGCTCAGCTTCGACAAGCTCAGTTCGGTGTTCCTCTCCAGCACCAACCACGAAGAGGAACAACCCTGCCACCTGAAGCTGACCGACCCGAACGTGCCAATCGCCAGCAACCTACCGCTCTACGACGAGCCGGCGCAGCGTTACTGCCCGGCAGGCGTGTACGAAGTGGTTACCCAGGAAGATGGCAACAAGCGCTTCCAGATCAACGCGCAGAACTGCGTACACTGCAAGACCTGCGACATCAAGGACCCGGCCCAGAACATCACTTGGGTCACCCCTGAAGGCGCCGGCGGGCCGAACTACCCGAACATGTAAGCCCTGCCCCGCGCAACGACAAAGCCCCCAGGTCACAAGACCTCGGGGGCTTTTTCATGAGCCATGCAGCACGGTCAGGTTGACCCCGCCTGACGCCTGTAGCAAACCACCGCTTGGCCAGTGTCCAAGCCGTTCGAGTACATGCCCAGGCAAACGCCGCCGTCGAGCGGCAACGCCCGGAGGCATCGGCCTGCCGGGCGCCCCATCAGGATGCCGAGGTTGCCGGGCGCTGCGCCCTGCAGCCTGCATCACGGCGGCCATAATGCAGCGCCGTCATCAGCCCCACCAGGCCCATGATCAGGCAGAAGCCGACACATACCCAAGGACTCCAGGGCATCAGCGCAATCAACGCCAGCGGTGTGGTGCTGGCCCACAGTGCATAGGCGACGTTATAGGTAAAGGAAATACCCGATACCCGGATCTCGGCCGGGAACAACCCCACCATCACCGAGGGCACCACCCCCACCACACCACAGCTCAACCCTGCCACGGCATACGCCAGCCAGGTCAGGCCCCACTGCCCCACCAGGCTCGCATACAGCGCGCCAATGCCCAGTGGCAGCAGCAGGCTGTAGATCATCAGCGCACGCCAGGCCCCCAGGCGGTCGACCAGCAGCCCAGCCAGCACACAGCCAATGTTGAGAAAAATGATCCCCACACTGCTCAGGGCGAAGGTGTGCCCGGCCGACATGCCGAAACGTTGCTGCATCACGGTCGGGGTAATGACCACCAGCACCACAACCGCCGACGTCAGCACGCAGGTCAACAGCGCCGCGGGGAGCAGTGACCGCCGGTGCTCGCCCAGCACCCGCCGCAGCGGGAATGCCACAGGTTGCTCCTGACGTTGACGCAGCGCCAGGAACACCGGTGTTTCATTCAGCCAGCGGCGCAGCCACACACCAATCACACCAAATACCCCCCCGAGCAGGAACGGATAGCGCCAGGCGTAATCGAGAATTTCCTGGGCGGTAAACGCCTGGGCCAGCAGCGTCGCAGTCAGCGCGCCCAAAAGGTACCCAAAGGTCAGCCCCGCTTGCAGAAAGCCCAGGGCATACCCACGGCGCCCCTGCGGAGCGTGCTCAGCAACGAAGGTCCAGGCGCTTGGCACTTCACCGCCCACTGCAGCACCCTGCAGGATACGCAACGCCAGCAGCAACAACGGGGCTGCGTAACCGATCTGGGCATAGGTGGGCATCATGCCGATCAGCAGACACGGCAAGGCCATCATCAGAATGCTCAGGCTGAATACCCGCTTGCGCCCCAGGTGGTCGGCGAAGTGGGCCATGAGAATGCCGCCCAAAGGCCGCGCCAGGTAGCCGGTGACGAAGATGCCGAAGCTCTGTAACAGGCGCAGCCATTCGGGCATTTGCGGGGGGAAGAACAACTGGCTGAGGGTCAGGGCGAAGAACACGAAGATGATGAAATCGTAGATTTCCAGCGCACCACCCAGTGCCGCCAGGCCCAGGGTCCGATGGTCACCGCGGCTGAACCGGGGCGGGGGAGCGGTATCGATGGCAGTCATGGAAGAGCCCACAAATCGGCAAAGGGCAAGAGGATAACAAATACCCGCCGCCTTGCCCTGCCCCGGCTAGCGGCTGAACACCGTCTGGCCGAAGTTCTTGCGCTGGTATGCTGGCGGCCCGCTGCCCGCGACGCCCGGGGGCAAGGCGATCTTGCCAACCAGCACCGGCCCATCGATGATCGCCATGAACGACTCCAGCGCCTCGTTATCAGGCACCTGCGGCAGGCTGACGCTCACGGCCTGGCGCTCGGTCTGCGGCACCGTGGGTACTTTCAGCTGCCGGGAGTGGTACAACAGCGCATGTTGGATCTGCGTGCTGACCCGGCAAAAACGGGCCAGGTCGACACCTGCATGGCTGGCCAGCTCGATATTGCCAATCAGCAGGTTGAACGGTTGCAGCGCGCAATGTACCAGGCGCTGGAGCTCCTCGAAGCTCTCCACGGGCGCGATCCGGTAATAGCCCAGACCATTGAGCAGTCTCTCCAGCTGCAGGCGCTGAGACGGATGCTCGTCGGCAATCAGGATGCGCAGGGTCTTGTTTGGCATTGTCGGACCTGGGCAGTCGGGTGAATAGGGGCACGCTCCCTGACCAAACTGCGCCAGTAACAGGCAACCGCCAGGGCTGTGCCTGGAGGGGTCAATCTAGATAGTTGTCGGGAAACACCTAGAAATCAAGTGGCCAGCACACAGAATTTTCACTGGCGGTTTACCACTTTTTCAAGATTCCCATTGGCGCATGCGCACGCGGCAATGCTTCATGGCGTTGACGATGTGCTTTTCCACCAGACAGCGGGAGATGCCCAGGCGCTCGGCAATCTGCTGATGCGACAGGCCTTCGAGCTTGCGCAGCAGGAAGCTTTCGCGGCAGGGTTTGGCCAGCTCGTCCAGGGCTTTCGTCATCAGCGCCAGGCGCTGGTCAAGCTGCAGATCCTGCTGCAGCTCGGCGCTGTGCAAACGCCCATCCTCATCGAGTACGTCCAGCGGCTCGGCCCGACGCACCAGCAGGCGCCGGTGCCGGTCGACCACCAGGTTGAGCGCAGTGCGGTACAAAAATGCTCGGGGGTGGGTGATCTGCTTGTCGTCGGCGCACTCGAGCACCCGCACATAGGCATCGTGGGCAACGTCCTCGGCCGCCTGACGGCTGCCCAGGCGCGCGGAGAGAAAACTCACCAGTTCGCGATAGTAACGTTCCACAACAACACCTGAGATCGCCTTGCAACCCCGCAGTGCGGGGGCGGGACAGAGTGATAGCAGCGTCGAATACTACAAACTATAACCATTCTCAGCAACACGTTGCCCCCACGCCGCTGGGGCTAAATCCGTCGCCCCTGCCTTCGTTTACTTGGCACCTCCCTGCGCGCCACGAGTGGCAGCGCGTGGCCGTTCCCCCTGGCTGGAAGCCCCCATGAGCCGTTTAACCCACCCCCGCCGCCCGTTCATTCTTGCCGGCCTGGGCCTGCTGAGCGTGGGCTGCCTGCTAGCCTGGCAGCGCCTGCCCTTGGGTGCGCACCCGACCAGCACCGTCACGGTGACCCGAAGCGACATCGAAAGCAGCGTCACAGCCTTGGGAACGTTGCAACCCCGACGTTATGTGGATGTGGGCGCCCAGGCATCCGGGCAGATCCGCAAACTGCATGTTGAAGCGGGCGACCCGGTGCGCAAGGGCCAACTGCTGGTCGAGATCGACCCTTCCACCCAACAGGCGCGGCTTGATGCCGGGCGGTTCTCGATCGATAACCTCAAGGCCCAGCTAGCCGAACAGCGCGCGCAGTTCCAACTCGCCAGTCACCAGCTCAAGCGCCAGCGTGACCTGGCCGCCGCTGGCGCCACGCGTGACGAGGACGTGCAAGCTGCCCAAGCACAGCTCAAGGTCACCCAGGCACGCATCGACATGTTCCAGGCCCAGATTCGCCAGGCCCAGGCCAGCCTGCGCAGCGACGAAGCCGAGCTGGGCTATACCCGCATCTACGCCCCCATGGACGGTACGGTGGTGGCCGTCGATGCTCGAGAAGGCCAGACCCTCAACGCCCAGCAACGCACCCCCTTGATCCTGCGCATCGCCAGGCTCTCGCCCATGACGGTCTGGGCACAGGTCTCCGAAGCCGACATCGGCAAGGTAAAACCCGGCATGACCGCCTATTTCACCACGCTGGCCGGCGGCAAGCGGCGTTGGAGCAGCACCGTGCGGCAGATCCTGCCGATCCCGCCCAAACCTTTGGAAGAAGCCAGCCAAGGCGGCGGCAGCCCTGCCAGCGCAGGCAGCACCGGCAGCCATGTGGTGCAGTACACCGTGCTGCTCGATGTGGAAAACCCCGATGGTGCGTTGATGGCCGACATGACCACGCAGGTGTTCTTTGTCGCCGGGCAAGCCAGCCAGGTGCTGACCGTGCCTCTGGCCGCGCTGGATGGCGACGATGGCCAGCACGTGGCACGCGTGCTCGATCAGCACGGCAAGGTGGTGCAGCGCCAGGTTCGCACCGGGCTCAGTGATCGCCTGCGCGTTCAGGTGCTCGACGGCCTCAGCGAAGGCGAGCAGCTACTGATCGGCGCTCCCAGCGCCAGTGGAGGTTGAATGACTGCGCCGCTGATCGAACTGGTCGATATCCGCAAGTCATACGGTGGTGTGGACACACCGAAGGTCGAGGTGCTGCAGGGCATCAGCCTGAGCATCCATCCCGGCGAGTTCGTCGCCATCGTTGGCGCCTCCGGCTCAGGCAAATCGACCCTGATGAACATCCTGGGCTGCCTGGATCGCCCTACCTCGGGCAGCTACCACTTCGCCGGCAAGGACGTTGCTGACCTGAGCAGCGACGAACTGGCCTGGCTACGTCGCGAAGCGTTCGGCTTCGTGTTCCAGGGGTACCATCTGATTGCCTCAGGCTCGGCCCAGGAGAATGTCGAAATGCCGGCCATCTATGCCGGCACCCCCGCCACCGAGCGCCATGCCCGCGCCGCCACCCTGCTGGCACGTCTGGGGCTGTCCAGCCGTAGCGGCAACCGCCCGCACCAGTTGTCGGGCGGCCAGCAACAGCGGGTCTCGATCGCCCGTGCGCTGATGAACGGGGGCCACATCATCCTTGCCGACGAACCCACCGGCGCGCTCGACAGCCACAGCGGGACCGAGGTCATGGCCCTGCTCGACGAACTGGCTGGCCAGGGCCATGTGATCATTCTCATCACCCACGATCGCCAGGTGGCGGCACGGGCGCAGCGGGTGATCGAGATTCGCGATGGCCTGATGATCAGCGACACCCCCACCCACCAAGCGCCCGCCGCGCCACGCCAGGCTTTGCAAGCCGGCGACTTGCGCCAGCGTCTGGATCGCGGTGCTACCCTGCGCGGTGCGTGGAAAGGAGAACTGCTCGAAAGCCTGCAAGCAGCCTGGCGCGTAATGTGGGTCAACCGCTTTCGCACCGCCCTGACCCTGCTCGGCATCATCATCGGGGTGGCATCAGTGGTGGTCATGCTTGCCGTGGGCGAAGGCAGCAAACGCCAGGTGATGGCGCAGATGGCCGCGTTTGGCGCCAACATCCTCTACCTCAACGGCAAGCCGGCAACGTTGGGCGAACCCGCCGGGACCATTACCCTGGACGATGTCGCCGCCATTGGCCAGTTACCGCAGGTCAAGCAGATCATGCCAGTCCTGGGTGACAAGGTCATGGTGCGCCACGGCAACAACAGCCAGCGCTTCTATGTGGGCGGCAACAACACCTGGTTCCCGCAGATATTCAACTGGCCAGCGGTAGAGGGCGCGTTTTTCACCGAAACCGACGAAGCCAACGGCGCAGCCGTGGCGGTCATCGGCCAGAAAGTACGGGAAACGTTGCTGGAGCCCGGTCGCGATCCCATCGGGCAATACATCCTGATCGGCAACGTCCCTTTCCAGGTCGTCGGCATCCTCGCCGGTAAGGGCGCAAGTTCCGGTGACCAGGACGCCGACGGGCGGATCGTCGTGCCCTACTCGGCGGCGGCGGTCCGCCTGTTCGGGCAGCGTGACCCTGATTACATCACCGTTGCGGCCCTCGACTCGACCAGGGTCGATGAAACCGAAGCCGCCATCGACCACCTGCTGCGACAGCGCCACCAGGGCCGCCATGACTTCGAACTGACCAACGCCGCCGCGCTGATTCAGGCCGAGGCGCGCACCCAGAACAGCCTGTCGCTGATGCTAGGGGCAATTGCGGCCATCTCTCTGCTGGTAGGCGGCATCGGCGTGATGAACATTATGCTCATGACGGTCCGTGAACGTACCCGCGAGATAGGCATACGCATGGCCACTGGCGCACGGCAGCGCGACATCCTGCGCCAGTTCCTCAGCGAGGCGGTCATGCTGTCGATGGTCGGCGGCCTGGCCGGCATCGCCTTGGCCCTGCTCATCGGCGCGGGCCTGATGCTGGCCGACGTGGCCGTGGCCTTCGCCCTGTCGGCCATGCTCGGCGCCTTTTCCTGCGCAGTTCTCACCGGCATCGTGTTCGGCTTCATGCCGGCGTGCAAAGCCTCCCGACTCGACCCGGTCAAAGCACTCACCAGCGAATAGCCCATGACATTGCCAAGCCGCATCAGCCTGTTGTTTCTGAGCCTGGGCCTCACCGCCTGCAGCTTGCCGACCGCCCCGCAAAGCGGCATCACTGCGCCCTCCACCTGGCAAGGCGAAACCGCCCAGGCCAGCGCACCCTCGGCCCAGTGGTGGCACGCCTTCGCCAGCCGCGAACTGGACCGTCTGGTGGCGCGTGCCCAACGCAATGCCCATGACCTTGGTGCAGCGACCGCCCGGGTGCGCCAGGCCCAGGCCCGGGCCGTGATCGCCGGCGCACCTTTGTTGCCGGAACTGCAGTTGGGCCTTGAGGGTAGCCGCCAACGCCTGCTGCATGGTGAAGGCAATGATCAGCTGGACGTCAGCACCTATGAGCGAACGAGCACCTCGTTCGGCCTGCAACTTACCGCCAGCTATGAAATCGACTTCTGGGGTGGCCTGCGCGCAGCCCGGGCAAGTGCCTTGCACGGCCTTGATGCCAGCCGTTTCGAGCGCCAGACGGTCGAGCTGACCCTGGTCAGCAGCGTTGCCAACAGCTACCTGCAAGGCCTGGCCCTGGAAGAGCAACTGCGCATCGCCCGCCTTAACCTGCGCAACGCACGCGATGTGCTGGGCCTGGTCGAGAGCCGCCAGCGCGCAGGCTCCGCTACTCGCCTGGAGCTGGCCCAGCAGCGCAGCCTGGTGGCGGCCCAGGAACGGCAGTTGCCGTTGCTCGAACAGAAGCGCCAAGACAACCGCATCACCTTGGCCACCCTGCTGGGCGACCCGGTACAGGCGTTGCCGGCCAGCCCCGAAGCGATCGATGCGCTGCACTGGCCACGCACAGGCAGCGGCCTACCCAGCGAACTGCTCACCCGGCGCCCGGATATCGCCGCCGCCGAAGCACGCCTGGCCGCGGCCAACGCCAATGTGCAAGTGGCCAGGGCCGCGCTGCTACCAAAACTGACCTTGGGCGCCAATGTGGGCACGGGGGCAAGCACCTTCGCCGAGGTGTTCAACAGCGCCTATTACACCCTTACCGCGGGCCTTGTCGCGCCGGTGTTCAACAATGGTCGGCTGCGCGCATCGCGGGACTTGGCCGAAGCCGAGCAGGACGAACTGCTGGAAACCTACCGCAGCAGCATCATTGCAGGCTTCGCCGACGTCGAAAAGGCACTCAACGCCCTCCACGGCGTGGCAGTGCAGTGGCAGTGGCAGGCCCAGGAGGTCGAGCACGCACGCACCGCCTTCGACTTCGCTCAACAACGCTACGCGGCGGGTGCAGAAACCTTGTTGAGCGTGCTTGAAACGCAGCGCACCCTATACCTTGCACAGGATCAGCAGGCGCAACTGCGCCTTGCCCGCCTGCAAGGCAGTGTGGCGCTGTACAAGGCCCTGGGGGGAGGCTGGCAGGTGGAGCACTGAGCCGTGGCAGGCCATGAAGGTAATTTGCAGCGGCACCGGCTCGTTCCTCAAGAAAGCCGTTTGCAAGAGGACTTCCGCATGTCCAGCTCCGCCAGCATGATAAAGGCATGCCAGCAAGGCCTACGCCGCCTGATTTCAGGCCGTTCACCGGCCACCAGCGCCTACCGCGTCTTCGACCTGATGCTCGCCCGGCGTATCTGCCTGGGCCCATCGCTCGCTCGCCTGGTGTTTACCGGCCCGGATATCGAAGCAATGCACACCCTGGCGCCCGACCAACGGGTCAAGCTTTTCTTCCCCGCCCCTGACGGCTCGTTGCCTGTCCTGCCCCAGGACGCTCACTGGAAAGCCGCGCACACTGCGCTGCCAGCAGCCCAGCGCCCGCCCATGCGCACCTACACCATCCGTGCGTTGCGGCGGGAAACCCTGGAGGTCGATGTGGATTTCGTTCTGCATGGCGTCAGCGGCCCCGCATCGGCCTGGGCTACCCATGCCCAGGTCGGCGATAGGCTGCAGATGGTCGCGCCAAACCTGGCCTTCAATGACGATCCAGGCGGTTACGCGTGGAAGCCCCCTGCCGGGGTCCGCTCTGTATTGCTGGTGGGTGACGAGACGGCACTGCCCGCCATCGCCGGCATTCTCGAACAGCAGGCCGACACCCAGCCTACGCTGGCCATCGAGGCATTCATCGAGGTGCCCCTGGAGGCAGACTGCCTGCCCCTGCGCCACGGCGCGGCCACCCGCCTGCACTGGTTACCCCGTGAACTGCTGCGCTGCAGCCATGGCCAGGCCATGCAACATGCCGTACGCGAACTGGCACTGCTGCCGCAGGGGCACGACGCGGCCGGCCTGCAGCTTGAAGACGTGGACATCGACAAGCGCATTCTCTGGGAGCAGGCGAGCAGCGCCAGCAGTGGCTTCTATGCCTGGGTGGCAGGGGAATCGGCGGCTGTGATGGACATTCGCCGCTACCTGATCAAGGCGCGCGGGCTGCCGCGCGATTGCCTGACATTGATGGGGTACTGGCGGGCCGGGCGCACCCTTGACTGATTCGGTAAAGGGGCCGCCATGCGGCCCCTCTGCCTTCAGTTGGCGATGGCAGCCGCCACTGCATCGGCAAAGCGCTGCGCCACGTCGTCGATCTGTTGCGCGCTGATGATCAACGGCGGCAGAAAGCGCACCACCGCACCATAGCGCCCACCCAGTTCGAGAATCAGGCCACGCTTGAGGCATTCACGCTGCACCCTGGGCGCCAGCTCGCGGTTGGCCGGTGGATGGCCCAGTGCATCAGGCTGGCCTTGCGGCTCTACCAGCTCTACCCCGAGCATCAGGCCACGGCCACGGATATCGCCCAACTGCGGGTAATCCTTCTGCAGCAGAGTCAGGTGACCACGCAAGCGCTGGCCCATGGCCTCGGCATGCTCGGCCAGGCGGTGTTCGACCAGGTAATTGATCACCGCAGACCCTGCAGCCATGGCCATCTGGTTGCCGCGGAAGGTGCCGGCATGGGCGCCTGGCTTCCAGGTGTCGAGCCAGTCGCGATAGACCACCACCGCCAGCGGCAGGCTACCGCCAATAGCCTTGGACAGGGTGACCACATCCGGCACGATGCCCGCGTGCTCGAAGGCGAACATGCGCCCGGTACGGGCGAAACCGCTCTGGATCTCGTCGACGATCAGCGCCACGCCAGCTTGTTCGGTGATACGGCGCACGCCCTGGAGCCACTGGATATCGGCGGGAATCACCCCACCTTCGCCCTGTACCACTTCCAGGATCACCGCTGCCGGCAGCGGCACGCCGCCTTCAGGGTCGAGCAGCAGGTTTTCCAGGTAATGCAGGTTGGCCTTGACCCCGGCCTCGCCACCCAGGCCAAACGGGCAACGGTAATCGTAAGGGTACGGCATGAACTGCACACCGTTGCCGAGCAAGGCGCCCAGCGGCTGCTTGGGGCCGTGGCTGCCCATCAGGCTGAGCGCGCCCTGGCTCATGCCATGGTAGGCACCCTGAAACGCCAGCACGGTGCTGCGCCCGGTGGCACTGCGCACCAGCTTGAGCGCCGCTTCCACCGCGTCGGTGCCGGTCGGGCCGCAGAACTGCACCTTGGCCTCACGGCGCAGCGCTTCTGGCAGCACACCGAACAGGTCCTGGACAAAGCGGTCCTTGACCGGTGTGGTCAGGTCGAGGGTATGCAGCGGCAGTTCATCGGCCAGCACACGCTGGATCGCTTCGATCACCACCGGGTGGTTATGGCCCAGGGCGAGAGTCCCTGCACCGGCCAGGCAATCGATGAACTGACGGCCTTCGACATCCTCGACATGAATGCCACGGGCGCGCTTGAGCGCCAGCGGGATGCGCCGCGGGTAGCTGCGGGCGTTGGACTCCTGGTGCTGCTGGCGTTGCAGCAACGGCGACTCGTTGAACTCGTACAACGGTTGCGGCGCGTTGGCCGGCAGGACCTGGGCAAGGCTGGAAGCGGTCGACATGGGGTAAATCCTCGCAAGCAAGCGAATGTGCGGGTGGTTATCGCTTGGAAAACGCTTGGCCGCAGGGAGGATTTAGCGCTTGCTGTTGGATTTTTGCGGCTCAGGTACCCGATCGCGCCGGCACTTGCAGCAACACCCGCAACCCATCACTGCGGCTGTCGAACCTCAGGTTCCCGGCACAGCGCTGCACGATGGCCTGAACGATTGCCAGCCCCAGGCCACAGCCACCGCTTTGCCCATTGCGCCAGAAGCGCTCGGTCAGGTGCTGCAAGTCGCCCTCGGCAATGCCTGGCCCATGGTCACGGACCATGAACCCCACCTGACCATCGGCCATCTGCACCTCCAGCTCCACCTCGGTATCACCGCCGTGGCGCAGGGCGTTGTCCAGCAGGTTGCGCAAGGCCGCCACCGCCAGCGGCGCAGGCATGCCGAGGTAGATGCGGGTCGCCTCCTCGGGCAGGCGCAGAACGATGCGTCGGTTGTCACCGCCACCGGCATCCTGCACCGCCTGGCGGGCAACCTGTTCGGCGCTGCACTGCACCCCGTCCTCGAACGACAGGCTGCCCTCCACCCGCGCCAGCATCAGCAACTGTTCCAAGGTCCGATGCATGCGATCGGCGCCCTGCTCGGCGTGCTCAAGCGCCTGCTCGCGCACGGTACCGTCGGTCATCCGTGCCACCTGCAGGTGGGTCTTGATGGCCGTCAGCGGGCTGCGCAGCTCATGGGCGGCGTCGTCCGTCAGGCGCCGCTCACGCTCGATGGTCTGGGCAATCCGCAGGAACAGCTGGTTCTGGGTATCCAGCAGCGGTTGCAGTTCGCTGGGCAACCCCGCCACCTGCAAGGGCTCGACACTGTCTGCACGCCTTCGGCGCAGGGCGTCACGCATGCGATTGAGCGGTTCCAGGCCTTTCCCCAGGCCGATCCAGAGCAACCCGAGGCTGCCCAGCAAGGCCATCAGCACCGGCGCCGACGCGGCCAACAGAATCGACTGGTTCAGTGCCTCGCGCTCCATGTGTCGGTCGGCAGTGGTGATGCGCACGTCACCGTGGTTGTAGGTGAAGGTGCGCCATAGCGCGCCATCGATGGTCTGGTCGCGAAAGCCGCTGCGTTCGTCATCCATGGCACCTTCATGCTTGTGGTTGCTGGCGAGGATTTCACCCCGCAGCGAACTCACCTGGCAGGCCATGCCGTCGGGCACGCTGAACTGATCGGCGGAGAAGTGCGCGTCCTCGCCCTTGGCGGTCAACGGTTGCGGCAACTGGTCAACCAGCCCGGCGACCATCCGCGCCGATGCCACCAGGCGCTGGTCGAGGGAGAACATCATCTGCTGGCGCAGGTCGCGCAACATCCACGCAGCCGCCAGCACCCAGATGATGACGAAGGCGCTACCAAGGATCAGGCTCAAGCGCACCCGCAGGCTCATGATGCCGCTTCCTCCGACGCCTGCGCCGGCCCCAGGCGATAGCCCAGGCCGCGCACGGTCTCGACGATGCTGTTGCCTAACTTGCGGCGCAAATGGTGGATATGCACGTTGAGCGCGTTGCTTTCGACTTCGTCGCTGAAGCCGTACACGCAGTCCTTGAGCTGCTCGCTGGAGAGCACCCGCCCGGGGTTTTGCAGCAGGGCCTGGAGCAAGGCCTGTTCACGCCGCGACAAGTCCACCGGCTTACCGCCCAGGGTCGCTTCGCAACTGCTCGGGTCATAGCGTAGCGGGCCATGCTCGATCACGTTCACCGCCCGCCCTGCGACCCGACGCAGCAACGTGTGCAAGCGCGCGGCCAGTTCACGCAAGTCGAACGGTTTGAGCAGATAGTCGTCGGCACCGGCCTGCAGGCCATCCACCCGATCGGTGACCGCGTCGCGCGCGGTGAGCACCAGCACCGGCAGGTCCACGCCCTGCTGACGCAGGCGGCGCAGGAGCTTGAGGCCGTCTTCATCAGGCAGGCCGAGGTCGAGAATCATCACATCGAACTGCGCTGCCTGAAGCATGGCCCGCGCACCGGCGGCGTTGGCCACACGGTCGACGGTCAGGCCCTGGGCGGCAAGGCCGGCGCAGATGCCGCTGGCGATCAGGTCGTCGTCCTCGCAGAGCAGAACGTGCATGGTGGGGGCTCCCGGAATGGTGTGGCTGGCATTGCACTACTGGGGGATTAAGGGGGGATTATGGGCCCTTTCTTGCCACCAGTGGGCATCACACTCACGGGCGTAACGCGTCAGGCCTGTCGACATCCTGCAGCACCCCGGCATCCTCCACCTGCAGCCTGACGCAACAGGCCGGGTGTGCCTGTACCAGCGAACGCGCACCTTCATCGCCCGTCAGGCGTGCCAGCGCAGGCCAGAAATCACGCCCGAACAGCACAGGATGGCCGGGTTGCCCGCCATGACAAGGCAGGACGATGGTCGATGCGCCGGCCTCGGCGGCAAGCTTTCGAAGGGTGGCGGGTGCAATCCAAGGCATATCGCCCAACAGAATCGCCACCGCTTGCGCTTCGCTGTCCAGCAGCGAGGCGGCACCCGCCGCCAGGCTATGGCCCAAGCCCAGGGCAAAATCCGGGTTGGAGATGACTCGGCATTGCGCTGGCAAGCCCAGGTCCTCGCCCTGCTCCCCTTCGCGCAACACCACCCGCACGTCATCGAACGCCGTGCAGGCACGCTCGACGCTATGCACCAGCAAGCTGCGGCCGTCCGGCAGGGCAGCACGGCGCTTGTCACGGCCAAAACGCACACTGCTGCCTGCCGCCAACACCAGCGCGACCACGCTCACAGCGCCGCCCGGGCGATGCCATTGCGCATGCGCAAAATGTCCGCCAGCACCGCCAGGGCGATCTCCGCCGGCGTCTTGCTGCCCAGGTTCAGCCCAATCGGCGCATGGATGCGCGCCAGTTCGTCGTCGCCCAGGCCGCCAATACGGTGCAGGCGTTCACGGCGTTTGTCGGAAGTGGCCCTTGAGCCCATCACACCGATGTAGAACGCATCGGTATGGACCGCCTCGAGCATGGCGAGGTCGTCGATTTTCGGGTCGTGTGTCAGTGCAACGACCGCCGTGTCGGCATGGCAACCGCCGTTGGCGATGAATACCGATGGCAGTTCGCGGCGCACCTCGATGCCGTCCAGGACCACGCCTTCGAGCACCTCGTCGCGTGGGTCGCAAAGGATGACTTCAAAGCCCATACCCTTGCCAAACTCGGCGCAGAAATGCGCAACACTGGAATACCCGGCCAACAGCAAGCGCTGGGCGGCCCCCACGCGAATGCGCACGCAACCGCCTTCACGTTCCACCCGCGGGCCGTGGGCAGCATCACTGGCGAGGCGGCGCAGCCCGTGTGGCAGGCTCACCTCGCGCAGCAACCGACGCTGCCCTTGCAGGGCGCCCTGCAGCTCGCGCAGGTGCGCCTGCACCTCGCAGCCTGCCGCCAGATTTTCCACCAGCACCTCAAGCACGCCACCACAGGGCAGGCGAATGTTCGAGCGCGGGTCGCTGCCGTCGCCGTAGCGCACGATGACAACGGGTTCGGGGAATTCGCCCCGGGCCACACGTTCGAGGAAGTCCTCCTCGACGCAGCCACCTGACAACGACCCCACCCACTGCCCGGCATCGTTCACCGCCAGCAACGAGCCCGGCGCACGGGGCGCCGAACCGTAGGTGGCGAGGACCGTGCATAACCATACCCGCTGGCCGCTGCATGACCACTGCAACGCCTGGCGTACGACCTGCAGATCAAGATGCTGCACGGCTTACTCCGCCTTCAGCTCGGCGAGCTGCTGCACGCTCAGGTCACCGGGTAAACCGCCCCAGGCCTGGCGCAGGTAATTGACCATATCCGTCACCTGCTCATCAGTGAGCTTGTTGGCAAAGCCCGGCATGGGCTGCATACGCTCGAAACCGGTGAACTGCTGCTCACGGATACCTTCCAGGATAGCCTTGACCAGGTTACGCGAGTCGCCCTGGCGCAGCACCGTATTGCCCTGCATGGCCACCGCAATGTGCGGCTTGCCCTCGCCTTCGACGCCGTGGCAACCGGCGCAGACGTTGAGGTACTGCTGATGGCCGCGCGTGGCACTGTCGCTGAGCTGGTCCAGGGGCACTTCCTTTATGACCTTCGCTGCGGGCGGCTGTTCACCCAACAGGTACGTGGCCATGGCAGCCAGGTCGGCGTCCTCCAGGTGCTGGGTGCTGTGGTGCACCACCGGGTACATCTCGTTGAACATGCTGCCCTGGGCGCTGATCCCGTGCTTGAGGAAGGTGGTGAGGTCTGGCTGGGTCCAGCCCCGCTCGGCCAGGTCCTGGGCGAGCAGGCTCGGCGCCAGGTAGCCATTGAGCAGGCCGCCCGTCAGGCGCCGGTCCTGCTGCAGGGCGCCGATGGCGTTGCGTGGGGTGTGGCATTCACCACAGTGGCCCATGACCTCTACCATGTACTGCCCACGCTGCCAGGCCGGCCCCTTGCCTTCGGCGGCCTGCAACTGGACGCTCTTGCCGTACAGCATGTTCCAGCCGGCCAGCCCCAGGCGCACATTGAACGGGAAGTCCAGCTGGGTCTGCGGGGCCGGTCGGTTGATGGGCGGCACGGTCTTCAGGTACGCCAGGATCGCGTCGGAATCCTGCCGGGTGATCAGGTGGTACGCGGTGTACGGCATGGCCGGGTAAAGGTTGGCGCCGTCCTTGCGCTTGCCTTCGGTGACCGCCGCGAAGAACTCATCGGCCGTGTAGCGGCCAATACCGTGTTGTTTGTCTGGGGTGATGTTGCTGCCATAGATAGTGCCGAACGGCGAATGGATCGGCAGGCCGCCGGCGAACGGCGCGCCGCCCTCGGCAGTGTGACAGGCCATGCAATCAGCGGCGCGGGCCAGGTACTCGCCGCGCTTGACCAGCGCCTGGTCATCGGCCTGGGCCGCCAGCGCAACGGCAAGCCCGAACGCCAAGGCGAAACCGGAACGTACATGCCCCATGCTCACCCCTCCTTGACCAGGCCGAGCTCATTGAGCACCGCGCGGGTCGCGTCGTAGTAACGCACGTAACCGGTACAGCGGCAGATATGATGACCAAGGCTCGCCTCGATGCGGTCTTCAAGCTCGCTCTTGTTCACTGCCTGGCGCTGGGCGCTTTCCACCAGCACCGTGGCCGCGTTGACGAACCCTGGTGCACAGTAGCTGCACTGGAAGGCGAACAGGTCGACGAACTTCTGCTGGATCGGGTTCAGGGTGACGTTGCCGGCCTCATCCTGCGTTGCGTGGCCCTCGATGGTGCGCACCTTCTTGCCGGCAAAGTAATGGGCGCCGGTGATGCAAGTGCGCACTTGCTCGCTGGTACCGTCGGGGTTGTCGACAATCACTACGCAGGCGTGGCAGATGCCCTGCCCACAACCCAGGCGCGAGCCGGTGAGGTTCAGGTGTTCGTGCAGGTAGTCGATCATCGCCAGGTCAGCAGGGACCTCGACCGGACCGACAGGTTGACCGTTGAGGGTCAGTTGAAGCGGACGGTTAGCCATTGAGGGCCTCCTTGATACGGGCTGGGGTAATCGGTAGTTCACGCACGCGTTTGCCAATGGCGTGGGCCACAGCGTTGCTGATGGCCCCTACCACAGGGATCATCACGACCTCGGCAATACCTTTGGACGGGTCGGTCGGCGACAGCGGCGGGAGAATCTCGCTGGTCTGCTGCCACACCGCCACGTCCCTGGCGTGCGGCAGGCGGTAACGGTTGAAGTTCCAGTCACCCTCGCCCGGGCCGCCTTCGTGCAGCGGCATTTCTTCGGTCAGTGCATGGCCGATCCCCATGGCGATGCCACCTTCGAGCTGGCCCTTGACCAGCTCCGGCACCAGTATCCGGCCGCACTCGACCCAACTGTGATGGTTGAGGACCCGGGTTTGGCCAGTACCCTTGTTCACCTTCACTTCGACGAGGGTTGCCACAGGGCTGTAGTAGGTCACCATGGCGTTGTTCAACTGGGTAGCCGGATAGGCGGCATTCTGCCGATCAAGCAAGTGGAAACCGTTGCGGGTCATCTGCGCCTTTTTGGCCGCCGGCGCACCGTCGCCGTACTTCACAGCAAGGGCATCGAGTGGGAACCGCTCGCGCACGCCGTCAATCACGAAGTCAGCCTCAGCCCAGCTCCAGCGGTTGAAACCGTGCACGCTCACACCGGTGACCAGGCCCATTTCGTGGGCTTTTTTCGCAAGCTCGACGAACGGGATCGGCGCCAGGCCGTTGCCCGTCAGTTCGCCGTTGACCCACACGGCGTTTTCGCGGCGCACCACCAAGGGGTTGGCCTGGCCGCCGTAGGGGCCCTTGCGCCACAGCGCCAAAGCGGCTGGCCACAGGCTGTGGTTGAACAGCACGCGTGCCGCTTCGCGGGTGGCGTGGCTGAAATAGAACGCCGAGTTGGTCGCCGACGAGGGCGACGCCAGCCGACCCACCCAGCGCGGGTCGCGTAGCGCCGCGTCCTGCTCGGCCTGGCTCATCAGGTAGGGGTTGCCGCTGGTGGTCAGTTGCAACTCCGGCCACTCGGTGACAGCGGTTGTTACCTCATCGGCCGAGCGGCCTAGAAAATCACTGACCACCAGCGCCTGGGAGGTGGACATGCCCGTGCCCAGCTCAGTGCCGATGTGACGCAAGCTGATGCGGCCATCAGCAGTGAATTCGATACTGGCCATCGGCGCCTCGGACCCGGTACCGAAATCCTTCTGGCAGATGGCAAAACCGACGCCGTACCAATGGTCGGGGTCCTTGGCGTCCATGTCCTGCTTGCGTGCCGCGCGATTGAGCCACCAATCATGGGCAGCAGCCTTATCGAGAATCTCATGCAGGCGCAGAGCCCCGGCAGGCACCGCGCCCTGGGTGTTCTTCATGCCCGACTTCAGCGCATTGGCCCGGCGCAGGTCGATGGCGTCGACCCCTAGGCGCCCGGCAACCTCATCGACCATCATCTCGGTGGCGGCCATGGTCTGCAGGGTGCCATAACCACGCATCGAGCCGGCCTCGACCCCACGGGAGTGATAGGCAGTGACGGACAGGTCGTTCTGCGGCATGTAGTAGATCGACTGCGCTGCCGTAGCCCCTACTGCGGCGACGGACGGGCTGTAGTTGATGCGGCCACCGCCGTCGCAGCTCATGTCGGCACGGAAAATCTTGAAGCTGTTGTCCTTCTTGTCCACCGCCAGCTGGTAGCGAATGTCGAAAGCATGGCGCTTGATGCCGCTCTGAAACTGCTCATAACGGTCGTTGGCCAGGCGGATAGGTACACCGCCGCCATACAGCGCGGCCACGGCCGCGTAGAAGACGAAGATGTTGTTGTCCTTGGAGCCATAGCCCACGGTGTAGCCGGGGTGCATGTTGAGGGTTTTCAGGACGAAGCGCGACGGCTTGATCATGTGCACGCATTCCTGCGCGGCCTCGAACGGGCACTGGGTAGCAACCACGAAATGCAACGTACCGGTTGCAGCGTCGTACCAGCCATTGCCGTTGTCGGGCTCCAGCGCGGCCGGCTCGATGGACGGCGTCTTGTAGCGCTCGTCGAACACCAGCCAGTCTTCGGGCGGGTTATCCAACTGCTCGCCGATACGCTTGGCGTAGAACAAGCCCTGCTCGGTCAGGTCGCCGTGCAGGTTGGGCTGTTTCGACCACACCGGCTTACGGTTGAGGATGGTGGGGAACAGCATGGAGTTCTTCAGGCTGGAGAACTCGTCTTCGTCGAACGGTGTGGCTCCGCCAACGCGTACGAAGCGGAAGCTGCCATACGGGTCACGCTGGTACAGCGGTGCCTGCTCCCCGTAGCGGATGGCCTGGTCATTGAACTGCAGCTTGCGCTTGGCCTGGCGAAAACGCTCGAAGTCGTGCCAGATCAGGATTGCCACGGGGTGGCCGATGAACATCGGGACCTTGCCGGGTGGCAATAGCGGGTCCGGTGAGTGCGCCTCCGGCCAGGCGATGCCGTCCTTCTCCAGGTCGGCGGCGGTGACGATGCGGTCTGGCTGCAGGTCGGTGCCGAGCCCGTCGAGGTCATAACCGGCATAGAGGCGATCGGCCTTGGTCGCCTTGAGCAACAGGGCATGGCCTTGTTGTTCAGGCCAGCCCGGCATGTCCTTGGCACGGATGTCACGGGCGAACACCTTGTTGCCGCACACCTTGGACAAGGCGTCGTTACGGAAACGGGCCTTGCCATCATGGTTCATCCACTTCTGCGGCGACGCAGTGACGCGGTCCTCCATCAGCGCGGCGTAGGCCTGGCTGCCAAGCGGCGCCATCGTCACACCGACACCGGCGATCAGGCCGCCTTGCAGGAAGGCGCGCCGGGAAATATCACGGTTGGACATGCTTGATCCTCTGGGCAGCACGTTAGCTGCCCATTTTTGATTCTTATGCAGGGGAACTCGGAAGGGGCGAGCGCCTTGACATGGCCAGCCTAAAAAACTGACCCGTGCGTCAACTTTACAGCAATAAAATAGCTTTTGGCAAAGTCAAGCCGACAATATGTCGCGGTGTTTCAAAACCAAGCCTGCGCCGGCAAGCACCGTACCGAACCCGTAGGACCTGCCTGCGTAGGAGCGGGTTAACCTTGGGTTAATCGACCCACGCCAGCATGGGCGCACTTCACGTACTGCCAAGGCGAAGACATGCGCGTTCTCCTGCTCTTCCTGACATTCCTGCTAGCCGGCCCGTTGCAGGCCAACCCGTTCGACGTCAAACCCAACTTCCTGCCGGTCGACCAGGCCTTCGTCCTCACCCAGGACCGCCAGGCTGACGGCCAGATGCGCCTGTTCTTCCAGATCAAACAGGGTTACTACCTGTACCAGAAACGCCTGAAGTTCGATGGCCTGGCCGTCGACCAGCACCCGCAGCTGCCCGCTGCCCTGAACCACCATGACGAATTCTTCGGTGACAGCGCGGTGTACCGCGACCAGCTCGAGCTGCTGATACCGGCCAATGCCCAAGGGCAATTGCGCCTGGGGTGGCAGGGCTGCGCCGATGCCGGCCTGTGCTATCCGCCACAGACCACGGTCATCGACCTGGGCGGCAGCGCCACACCGGTCGCCGATCAGGCCAGTGACCAGGCCCTGGCCAGCGGCCTGCAAAGCACCAGCCTGGCGTGGAGCCTGGTCGCCTTCTTCGGCCTCGGCCTGCTGCTGGCGTTCACGCCCTGCTCACTCCCCATGCTGCCGATCCTGGCCGGGCTGGTGCTGGGCAACGGCGCCAGCGCGCGGCGGGGTTGGCTGCTGGCCGGCGTCTACGTGCTGAGCATGGCACTGGTGTATGCGGCGCTGGGTGTGGTTGCCGCACTGCTGGGCGCCAGCCTGCAGGCCTGGCTGCAGCAACCCTGGCTGCTAGGTAGCCTGGCAGGGCTGTTCGTGGTGCTTGCCTTGCCCATGTTCGGCGCCTTCGAACTGCAACTGCCGGCCGCCGTGCGTGACCGCCTGGACCGTGCAGGGCAAGGCACCCGCGGTGGCAACCTGTATGGTGCGGCGCTGCTGGGCGCACTCTCGGGGCTGCTGCTGGGCCCTTGCATGACCGCGCCGCTGGCCGGCGCGCTGCTCTATATCGCGCAAAGCGGCGATGTGCTGCAGGGCGCGCTGGTGCTGTTCAGCCTGGGCCTGGGCATGGGGCTGCCACTGTTGCTGCTGGTGACCCTGGGCAACCGCTACCTGCCACGTCCGGGCGCCTGGATGAACCGGGTCAAGGGCGTGTTCGGTTTCGTGTTCCTGGCCATGGCCCTGTACACCGTGCGCAGCCTGCTGGCCGCCCCGCTGCTGCTGGCCTTGAGCGGTGCCTGGCTGATCGCCCTGGGCTGGGCTGCCTGGCCAGCGCTGCAGCGCTTGCCGGCTTTGCGAGCGCTGCCGCTGCTGGGCGCCCTGTGGGGCGGCCTGCTGCTGGTCGGTGCGGCGGCCGGTGGCGATGACCTCTGGCAACCCTTGCGTCCGTTCACTGGCGGGGCAACGCCGGTGGCCATGCAACCTGCCGAAGACACCTTCACCACGGTCAGCAGCCCTGAAGCGCTGCAACGTGAGCTGGACGCCGCCAAGGCCCGTGGCCAGTGGGTGATGCTCGATTACTATGCCGATTGGTGCGTCTCGTGCAAGGTCATGGAGAAGCACGTTTTCGCCCGCAGTGAGGTACAGGCCAGTCTTGCTGATGTGCACCTGCTGCGCCTGGACGTGACCGCCGACTCGCCTGCCAGCCGCGCTCTGTTGCAGCGCTACCAGGTGCCCGGCCCGCCCAGCATCATCTGGCTGGGCCCGGAGGGTGAAGAACGCCGCGCCCGGCGTATCACCGGCGAGGTGGATGCGGCCGCATTCCTGCAACACTGGGCCCAGACCAGGAGCCAAGGCTGATGCTGACGGTAACCCTCGGGCCATTGACCATGGCCCTCAATCACCTGTTGATGCTGGCCGCGCTGGGCATCGCCAGCCTGGTCGGCTGGTGGGTTGCCCGCCGTGGCGGTGAAAGCCCGGAGTCGGCGCTGTTCAACCTGTTCCTGGTCGGCCTGCTGTGCGCTCGGCTGGGCTTCGTCCTGGCCTACTGGTCGATGTACCGCGATGACTTGCTGCAGGTCATCGACATCCGCGACGGTGGCTTCCTGCTCTGGTCGGGCCTTGTCGGCATCGTGCTCGCCACCCTGTGGCAGGGTTGGCGCCACCCCGGGCTACGCCGCCCGCTAGGCTGGGCACTCTTCAGTGGCGCCCTGTTCTGGGGCCTGGCCAGCCTGGGCAGCCATCTTTACAGCAAAGGTACCGAGTTGCCCGAGCTGAGCCTGCGCAATGCCAGCGGGCAATCGGTCGCGCTGCACAGCTACCGGGGCAAGCCGCTGGTCATCAACATCTGGGCCACCTGGTGCCCACCGTGCCGACGGGAAATGCCCGTGTTGCAACAGGCTCAGGGCGAGTACCCGCACGTGACCTTCCTGTTCGTCAACCAGGGCGAAACCCCTGAAAACGTGAGCACGTTCCTCGCCACCACCGGGCTGAGCCTGACCCATGTGCTGTTCGACGGTACCGGCCTGCTGGCCCAGCGGGTCGGGTCGATGGCCCTGCCCACCACACTGTTCTACGACGCCGAAGGGCGGCTGATCGGCAGCCACCTGGGCGAGCTGTCCCGGGCCAGCCTGCGCCACGCCCTGGAACCTTTCCAACGGGCCGCCGCGCCCGCCCCTGCCGCACAAGGAAACTGACATGCGATTGACTGCCCTGCTGCCCCTGTCCCTGGCCCTGCTGGCCGCCCCGCTGGTGCAAGCCGATGAGCTGCCCAAGGCGATCCAGCAACTGCAAGCCAAGGGCGCCGTGATCAAGGGCAGTTTCGATGCGCCCAACGGCCTGCGCGGCTATGCCGCCGAGTACCAGAACAACGGCATCGCCCTGTACCTCACGCCTGATGGCAAACATGTGCTGGTCGGCAGCCTGTTCGATGAACAAGGCCAGGACCTCAGTGCCGAGCCGCTGGAAAAGCTGGTGTACGGCCCCATGTCCAAGGCCATCTGGGCGAAACTGGAAAAGACCAGCTGGATCGCTGACGGCAAAGCCGATGCACCGCGCAAGGTCTACCTGTTCAGCGACCCCAACTGCCCGTACTGCAACATGTTCTGGCAGCAGGCGCGGCCGTGGGTAGAGTCGGGCAAGGTGCAGCTGCGCCATATCATGGTCGGCATCATCCGCGAGGACAGCCCGGGCAAGTCGGCGGCACTGCTGGCCGCCAAGGACCCAGCCAAAGCGCTGGAACAGCATGAGAAAGCCGGCAAGGCCAGTACCCTGAAAGCGCTGGACAAAGTGCCAGAGGCGGTGCAGCAGAAACTGGCGGCGAACCTGGCCTTGATGGAAGAAATGGGCTTGCAGGCCACGCCGGCGATCTTCTATCAGGATGAGCAAGGTAACCTGCAAAGCCAGCAAGGGGCGCCGCGGCCGGAGATGTTGGGGAAGATTCTCGGTAAGCGCTGAATGATCAGCCGGCTATATCGGCCTCATCGCCGGCAAGCCGGCTCCCACAGGTATTCCACTGCGCCCATGAGCCGTGTTGTACCTGTGGGCCGGCTTGCCGACGAAATGGGCGCCCAGCGCCCCCGTTTTCCTACATCCCTTCGAGTTCGGCCATAAGGTCACTGAGCCGCTCGACCTTGCCCTCATCCAGCGCAGTGCCCTGCAGCCCACGCACATACTCAGCCAGCTCTTCGACCGTACCGCACTCGAACATCGCCCGCAGGGGCACGTTCAGCCGCAGCTGTTTCTGCACCCGCGAGGCAATCTGCGTTGCCAGAAGCGAATGCCCGCCCAGCTCGAAGAAGTTGTCGTGCACCCCTACCCGCTCGGCTTTGAGCACGTCGGCCCAGATACCGGCAAGCACGCCCTCCAGTTCGTCGCGCGGCGCCAGGTATGCCTGACTGTGCTGGCCGCCGATCTCAATGACCGGCAGGGCCTTGCGGTCGAGCTTGCCGTTGGCATTGTGCGGCAGGCTGTCGAACCAGGCCCAGTGCAGCGGCACCATGTAGTCCGGCAGGTCGGCGCGCAGGCGTTGCTTGACCTGCTCCAGCAGCACGGCGTCAGCCACGACACCCTGATGGGCGACCAGGTAACCGACCAGATGCTTGCCGTTGACTCCGTCCTGCACGCCAACCGCGGCATCGCGGATTTCGACCTGCTCGTGCAGGCGGGCTTCGATTTCACCCAGCTCGATGCGGTAGCCGCGGATCTTCACCTGGTGGTCGATACGGCCGACATATTCGAGCACACCGTCCGGGCGCTGACGTGCCAGGTCGCCGGTTCGGTACAGACGCTCGCCCGGCGCGCCGTGCGGGTGCGGGATGAACGCCAGCGCAGTGCGCACCGGGTCACCGACGTAGCCACGGCCCACCCCGGTACCGGCAACACACAGCTCGCCCACCGCGCCCAACGGCACCAGCGCTTGATCCTCGCCATAGAGGTACAGGCGGTTGTTGTCGGTTGGTGTACCAATCGGCAGGTAGCTGCCCCGGGTCGAGGCAAGGTCGACGCGGAAGAACGCTACATCATCGGAACACTCTGCCGGGCCATAGGCGTTGACCAGGCCGATGTGCGGGTAGCGCTGCAGCCATTGCGCAGCGAGTTCCGGCGGCATGGCTTCGCCCGTTGGCAGCATCCAGCGCAGGCCATCGAGCGCCTGGTGATCGCTGGCCAGCATGCCCTGGATCAGCGACGGTACGCTTTCCAGCACAGTGATGCCAGTGGCCTGCACATGGGCCAGCAAGCCCTGCGGATCGTGCGCGATGGCGTTGGGCACGATCTCGACCCTGCCCCCGAACAAGGGCGCAGCGAGGAACTGCCATACCGAGATATCGAAGCTCTGCGAGGCGGTCTGGGCGATCACATCATGCTCGCTCAGTGCCAGGTAAGGCACCTTGCTCAGCTGGTTGTTGAGCATGCCGCGCTGCTCGACCATTACCCCTTTGGGCAACCCGGTGGAGCCTGAGGTGTAGATGACATAGGCGAGGTTGCCCGGCCCACTGTGGATGCCGGGGTTGTGGCTGGCACTATTGCTCGCCTGGATGTCCTCCCACACCAACAGGTGCGGCCGCGCCACGCCCGTCAGTGTGTCGAGCAACTGGCGGGCTTGCTCGGCACAGGCCGCGCTGCACACCAGAACGGGTGTGCGGCTGAGCTCGACGATGCGCTGCAGGCGCGCCGATGGCAGGCCTGGGTCCAGCGGCAGGTAGCCCGCGCCCGCCTTGAAACTGCCAACGATCATGCCAAGCAGCGGCAAGCCGCGCTCGGCCAGCAGCGCGACCGGCTGATCGATGGCGACCCCCGCTGCGACCAGCGCATGGCCCAGGCGGTTGGCCGCCAGGTTCAGCCCGGCGTAGTCGTAGCTCGCCTCCAGGCAACGGGCCACGGTGCGTTCAGGGTGCGCAGCCACCTGCGCCTCGAACTGCGCAACGTAGCTCTGCTCCAGCGCGTAGGCATGCTCGGTGCGGTTGCAGTCCTCGAGCAGGAAGCGCTGTTCATCGTCACCCAGCAGTGGCAGCTCGCTTACCTGCCCTTCAAAACCCTGCGCCAGGGCCAGCAGCAAGCGCTTGAACTCGGCCAGCAGGCGTTCGACGGTGGGGAAGTCGAAGTAGCGCTGGTCGAACGACAGGTGCAGCCCCAGGTCGTCGCCTGGGTAGCACACCGCGGTCAACGGGAAGTTAGTGTGGGTACGGCCCGAATCGGAGCTGGCGTTCAGGTGCTGGGCATGATCGAGCACGGCGGTTTCCACCGGTGCGTTCTCGAACACGAACAAGCTGTTGAACAGCGGCTGGCCCTTGGGCAGTTCGCTGCACGCCTGGATCGTCACCAGTGGCAGGTACTCGTACTCGCGCAGCTCCATGTTGCGCTCCAGCAGGCTTTGCAGCCACTGGCGCACACTGCATCGCTGGCCTGGTTCGGGCAGTTGTACCCGCAGGGCGATACTGTTGATGAACAGGCCCACGGTGCGTTGCATCTGCGGCATGCTCACCGGGCGCCCAGCCACGGTGACGCCGAAGGCCACGTCGCGATCACCGCTGTAGCGCGCCAGCACCAGCGCCCAAGCCGCCTGGGCAAAGGTATTGATGGTCAACTGGTGAGCCTGGGCCAGCTCGCGCAGGCGTACGCCGTCGCTGACCGCCAGGCGTGTGTGGCAGTCGCCGACCACCATGCCGTCACCGGCATGATCGTTGCGCAACGGGCGGTCGCTGGGCAGCGCCGTGGCGCGTTCGAAACCGGCGAGGTTGGCCTGCCACCAGCCACGGGCATCATCCAGGTCCTGGCGTTGCAGCCAGCCGATGTAGTCGCGGTAGCGCGGTGGCACCGGCAACTGGGCCTGACGCCCGTCGCCCAACGCCTGGTAGATCTCGAAGAAGTCGTTCATCAGCAGCGAGCGGCACCAGGCATCGATGAGGATGTGGTGGTTGCTCATCATGAACCAGTAGCGTTGCTCGTCGACCCGTACCAGGCGCAGGTGGAACGGTGCTTCGCGCAGCAGTTCGAAACCGGCCTCGCGCTCCTGCTTGTGCAGCGCTTGCAGGCGCTGTTCCTGGGTCGTCTCGTCAAGGCCGCGCCAGTCCTGATAGTCCACCGGCGTATGGCCCGGTTTGTGGATGATCTGCAGCATTGCTTCGCCCGCGTTCCAGCAGAACGACGCGCGCAGCGCCTCATGGCGCGCGACCACGGCCTGCCAGGCCACGGCGAAGCGCTGCGGGTCAAGGGCGCTGTTGATGCGGTAGCGGTCCTGCATGTAATAGATGCCAGTGCCCGGCTCCAGCAACGTGTGCAACAACAGGCCCTCCTGCATCGGCGTCAGCGGATACACGTCCTCGATGTGGGCGGCGGGAACCGGCAGCGCGTCGATCTGCTCCTGGCTCAGGTGAGCCAACGGGAAGTCAGACGGGGTAAAGCTGCCGTTGCCATCGACCAGGCAGTGAGCGACCACGGCCAGCAGCTCCTGGCGATACGCTTCGGCCAATCGTGCAATGGTCTGCTCGTCGAAGCGCTCGGTGCTGTAGGTCCAGCGCAGCTGCAACGCCCCGCCGTAAACCTGGCCGTCGACGCTGAGCCAGTTTGGCAGCGGCGCTTCCAGGTCATGGGCCAGGCCCGCAGGTGCGTCCAGTGGCTGGAACAAGGCAGCGGCGTCGAACTGCTGGTCGAACTGGCCCAGGTAGTTGAAGGTAATCCGCGCCTGCGGCAGTGCCGCCATGCGTTCACGCCCGGTTTCGTCAGCCAGGTAGCGCAGCACGCCATAGCCCTGCCCCTTGTGGGGGACCTGACGCAGTTGTTCCTTGATCCGCTTGATAGACGTGGCACGCGCGCCCTCGTCCTGGCCCGTGTGCGGGCTCAAGCGTACTGGGTAGGCGCTGGTGAACCAGCCGACACTGCGGGTCAGGTCCATATCCTCGAACAGGCCGTCGCGGCCATGGCCTTCGAGCTGCACCAACACTTCATCGTCGCCGGTCCAGCGGCACAGGGTGCGCGCCAGGGCGGTCAGCAGCAGATCGTTGACCTGGGTGTGGTAGGCCGCCGGAGCCTGCTGCAGCAACTGGCGGGTCTGGTCCACGTCCAGGCCGATGGTCAGGGTATTGGCATGCCGGTGCAGGTTGCCACCTTGCGTGTGATCACAGGGCAGTTCGTGGCGCACGTTGCCCAGTTGCCCCTCCCACCAGCTGAGCTCGTCACGCAGCGAATCGCTGCCGGCATAGCTGGCCAGGCGCGCGGCCCAGTCGGCCAGGGCATGGGTCTTGGCCGCCAGCGGCTGGCCATGGTACAGCGCCTGCAGGTCTTCGAGCAGTACACGCCAGGACACGCCGTCGACCACCAGGTGATGAATCGCCAACAACAGGCGCTGGGCGCCTTCGCCGTCACTGACCAGCAAGGCACGCAGCAACGGGCCGCGCTCCAGGTCGAGGCTACGTTGTACGTCGGTGTACAGCGCCTGGCAGTCATCGAGGTCGGCCACCGTGGCGGTCCACAGCAACTGCTCGCTGGCGGGTGCGGCGAAGTCGCCCTGCCAGCGGCCATTGGCCTGGGTGAAACGCAGGCGCAGGCTGTCATGGTGCGCCACCAATGCGGCCAGAGCCGGTTCCAGGGTGGCTGCAGCCAGCGGCTGGCGTGCCTCCAGCAGCACAGCCTGGTTCCAGTGCTGGGGGTGGGTGACGTCACTGTCGAAGAACCAGTGCTGGATCGGCGTCAGGCCGCTGTGCCCCTGACGCAGGCCTTGTTCGATGGCGCTCGGTGCCTCGCTACGGCTGACCACGGCAGCCAGGGTCTGGATGGTCTGGTGCTGGAACAGGTCACGTGGGGTGAACTGCAGGCCAAGCTGACGGGCCCGGCTGACCACCTGGATGGACAAAATCGAATCGCCACCCAGCTCGAAGAAATTGTCCTGCACGCCCACCTGGGAAACGTTGAGCACATCGCGCCATACCTGCGCCAGTTGCACCTCCAGGGGGTTGCCCGGCGCCTGGTAGTGTTGGCGCGCCTGCTCAAGATCCGGCAGCGGCAAGGCCCGGCGATCGAGCTTGCCGTTGCCCATCAGCGGCAGGCTGCCCAACAGCACCAGGTGTGCCGGCACCATGTAGTCCGGCAGGTGCTGGCGGGCATCGGCCTTGACCGCTTCACGCAGGCGGGCCTGGGCCTGGCTGTCGGCGCCGGCCTGTTTGCACACCAGGTAACCCACCAGTTGCTTGCCACCGGGCAGGTCCAGGGCCAGCACCACCGCCTCGTCGACATCGGCATGTTCCTGCAGGCGGCTTTCGATTTCGCCCAGTTCGATGCGGAAGCCGCGGATCTTCACCTGCTGGTCGGCACGGCCGACGTACTCCACCAAGCCGTCGGCGCGCAGGCGCACCAGGTCGCCGGTACGGTACAGGCGCCCACCGTCGTGGCTGAACGGGTCGGCGACAAAGCGTTCGGCACTTAACCCGGGGCGGTCGTGGTAACCCTGAGCCAGGCCGGCACCGCCGACATACAATTCACCGATGCCACCTTGCGGCAGCAAGGCCAGGTCGTCGTCGAGGATATAGGCGCTGCGCGCCCCGATCACCCTGCCGATCGGCACACTGCCCGCGTCGCCGGGCAAGGTGTCCGGGGCCTGGCAGGCCAGTGGCATGACCACCGTCTCGGTCGGGCCATAGGCGTTGAAGCACTGCTGCGGGGCAAAGGCCTGTCGGATCCGTTGCAGGTGCTCGCCCGTCAGCGCTTCACCGCCAGTGATCACCAAGCGCACTGGCAACTGCTGGCCTTGCCCTGCCAGGTACTGGGCCAGCTGGCTGCCGTAGCTTGGGGTGAAGCCCAGGATGCTCACCCGTTGCTCGCGCACCAGTTGGCAGATGTCCTCGGCGCCCCATTGGCCCTGGGCACGCAATACCACGCGGGCACCACAGAGCAAGGGCACCAGCAAGCGTTCGCTGGCAGCGTCGAAGTTGATCGAATAGAAATGCAGTTCGCAGTCGTCACTGCGCATGCCGAAGGACGCAATCACCGCCTGGCAATGCATGGCGATTTCACCGTGGCTGACCACCACGCCCTTGGGTTTGCCGGTGGACCCGGAGGTATAGATCAGGTAGGCCTGGTGCTGCGGCAGGTTGAGGTTGTCCAGCGGCGCATCGCTGTACGCCGACAGGCTGTCGGCATCGTCCTCCAGGCTCCAGCGCGCCACTCCCTCGGGCAGTTCGCCGAGTGTGTCGAGCAACGTGCGCTGGCTAAGCAGCAGGCCGATGCGGCTGTCCTCGATCATGTAGCGCAGGCGATCGAGTGGGTATTCCGGGTCCAGTGGCACGTAGGCGCCACCGGCCTTGAGAATGGCCAGCAGGCCGACGACCATTTCCAGCGAGCGCTCCAGGGCCAGGCCCACCCGCACCTGCGGCCCCACACCGCGCTCGCGCAAGGCACGGGCCAGGCGGTTGGCCTGTTGATCAAGCTCGGCGTAGCTCAGGTGCTGGCCTGCAAAGGTCAATGCACCGGCGTGCGGCGTGCGCGCGGCCTGGGCGGCAAACAGGCCATGCAGGGTGTGGTCGAGGGCGACGTTGTGCTCGCCCTGCAACTGGCTGACCAATGCCTGCTGTTCGGCGTCGGCCAGCATCGGCAGTTCACACAGGCGTTGCTGCGGGTCGTCGAGCAGGCCCGCCAGCAACTGCTGCCAATGCTCGGCCATACGCGCGATACGCGGCTCGTCGAACAGGTCGCGGCTGTAGGTCAGGCAGCACCCCAGGCGGCCGTTGAGGTCGGTCACCTCCAGGTACAGGTCGAACTTGGTGGCGCTGGCATCGTTGACCAGGTAATCCACCTGCATGCCGGCCAGTTCACGGCTTTGCTGGAAGGCCCAGCGCTGAACGTTGCACATTACCTGGAACAACGGGTTGTAAGCGCTGCTGCGGGGCGGTTGCAGGGCCTCGACCAACTGGTCGAACGGCAGGTCCTGATGCGACTGAGCTTCGATGGCAGCCTGGCGTACCTGCTCGAGCAAGGTGGCAGCGGTCATCTGTCCGTCCAGCTCGCAGCGCAGGACCTGGGTGTTGAGGAAGGCGCCGATCAGCCCTTCGCTTTCCGGGCGGATGCGGTTGGCCACCGGCGCGCCGATGCGCAGGTCGCGCTGGCCGCTGTAGCGGTGCAGCAACGCGGCCAGGGTGGCGGTCATGGTCATGAACAGGGTCAGCCCGCGCTGGCTGTTGAACGCGTGCACGCGGGCGGCCAGTGCCGGGTCGAGGTCGAAACGGAACAACTCGCCCCGGTGGCTCTGAACGGCCGGGCGTGGACGGTCAGCGGGCAGGGCCAGCACCGGGTGTTCATCGCCCAGGCGAGCCTTCCAGTAGGCCAGCTGTCGCGCGCCCTCGCCGCTTTCCAACCACTGCCGTTGCCATACGCTGTAGTCCAGGTACTGCACCGGCAGCGGTGCCAACGGTGACTCACGGTCGTCGACGAAGGCTTCGTACAGCTCCCCCAGTTCGCGGGCGAAGATATCCATCGCCCAGCCTTCGGTAACAATGTGGTGCAGGGTCAGCACGAAGTAATGTTCGCGCTCCTGGGCCTTGACCAGGCAGGCGCGCAGCAGCGGGCCGCGCTCCAGGTCGAACGGCTGGTGCGCCTGCGCATCAGCCAACTGCTGCAGGCGCTGCTGGCGGCTATCGGCTGGCAAGGCGCTGAAGTCCTGCCAGTCCAGCTGCACGGTACTGTCGTCGGCCACGCACTGGTACGGCACACCGTCGATGGCAGGGAACGTAGTACGCAGGGTTTCGTGGCGCACGATCAAGGCTTGAAGCGCGCGTTCGAAGGCATCCACGTGCAACGTGCCGCGCAGGCGCGCCATGCCGCCGACATTGTAGGCCGGGCTGTCCGGCTCCATCTGCCAGAGGAACCACATGCGCTGCTGCGAATACGACAGGGGGACTGCCTGGCGGCGGTCGACCCGGGCGATCTCGCCTTGCAGGTTGTGCTCACCGGCCTCGCGGATGCGTGCGATCTCGGCACAGAAGGCGGCCAGTTCACTGGCCTCGAACAGCACCTTCAACGGCAGCTCGACATCGCACGCCTGGCGGGTACGCGAAACGATCTGGGTGGCCAGCAGCGAGTGGCCGCCCAAGGCGAAAAAGTCGTCGTGCAGGCCCACGCGCGGCAGGTTGAGTACCTCCCGCCAGATGGCCGCAACCTGCTGCTGCAGCGCAGTCTGTGGCTCGATATGCTCACGCTGGTGCCAGACCGGCGCAGGCAGCGCCTTGCGATCGACCTTGCCGCTGGGCCCCAGGGGCATGTGGGCCAGAGCAATCAACTGCGCCGGTACCATATAAGCGGGCAGCCGCTCGGTCAGGTTGGCCAGCAGCGTATCGGCCTGCGCGGGGCCGCTGTAGTAGCCGACCAGTTGCGCTCCGACGCCATCCTGGTGGATCAGCACCAGCGCCTGCTCGACACCCGGCTGGCCAAGCAGGCAGGCCTGGA
Source organism: Pseudomonas sp. NBRC 111131 (assembly GCF_001320525.1). Lineage (NCBI taxonomy): Bacteria > Pseudomonadati > Pseudomonadota > Gammaproteobacteria > Pseudomonadales > Pseudomonadaceae > Pseudomonas > Pseudomonas sp. NBRC 111131. The sequence goes on from NZ_BCBH01000003.1 coordinate 130,108, forward strand.
CCTCTTCAGGTTCGACACGGAAACCACGCACTTTCACCTGCTGGTCGAGGCGACCCAGGTATTCCAGGGCTTCGGCCTGCACGTGCCAGCGCGCGCGATCGCCACTGCGGTACAGGCGTTCGCCATTACCGTCCGGCTGGGGCACGAAGCGCTCAGCGGTGAGGCCTGGGCGGCCCAGGTAGCCACGGGCCAGGCCCGCACCGCCCAGGTACAACTCACCCGGCACGCCGGGGGCGGCCAGCGCCAGCTCGGTGTCGAGCACTCGACAGGTCACGTTGCCCAGCGGGCGGCCGATCGGCGAACGCACGCCGTCCTCGGCCCGGCAGTGCCAATGGGTGACGTTGATGGCGGTTTCGGTCGGGCCATAGCGGTTATGCAACTGCACCTGCGGCAGCCGTTGCAGCACACGGTCGCGCAGGCTGGCCGACAGGGCCTCGCCACCCGAGAACAGCCTTCGCAAGCTGGTGCAGCCGGCGCAAAGGGGCTCTTGCACGAATACCTGCAACAGCGGCGGCACGAAGTGCAGCGTGGTCACCCCATGCGCTTGCACCAGCGCGGCGATACGCTGCGGGTCGCGGTGTTCGCCGGCGCCAGCCAGCACCAGCTTACAGCCGGTGATCAACGGCCAGAAGCACTCCCACACCGACACGTCGAAGCTGATCGGCGCCTTCTGCATCAATACATCGCTGTCATCCAGCGCATAGGTGGCCTGCATCCACTGCAGGCGCTCGGCCAGGGCCGCGTGGGTATTGCCCACGCCCTTGGGCTGGCCGGTAGAACCGGAGGTGTAGATCACGTAGGCCAGGTTGTCACCGTGCAGGTGCAGGCCGGGTGCGTGGCTGGGCCAGCTGTCCAGGTGCAACTGGTCAAGGGCAATGGCGCTGACACCCTCAACCTGCGGCAAGGCGGCGAGGTTGCTGCTGTTGCTCAGCAGCAGGCCGGCTTGGCAATCGCGCAGCATGTAGGCCAGGCGCTCGGCCGGGTAGTCAACGTCCAGCGGCACATAGGCGCCACCGGCCTTGAGAATGGCCAGCAGGCCGATCAGCAACTGCGGCGAGCGCTCTACGGCGATGGCCACGCACGTGTCGGGGCCGACACCTTTGTCTCGCAGGTAATGGGCCAGGCGATTGGCCTGCTGGTGCAATTCGGCGTAATCGAGGCTGCCGCCGTCCCATGCCAGGGCGATGCGTGCTGGCGTCTGCCGTGCCTGTTCGTTGAGTTGCTCGACCACCAGGCGCTGCGGTCTTGGCGCAGGGGCCTGCCCCCAGGCCACCAGGTGCCGACGGCCTTGCTCATCGAGCAAATCAACATCGCCCAGGGCCAGCTGTGGTTGCACGCACACCTGTTCGAGCAAGGCCAGCAAGTGCTGGGCCAGGCGCTTGACGGTGCTGCCTTCGAACAGCTCGGCCGCATAGTCGAACGCCAGGCTCAGGCGGCCCTGGTGGTCTTCTTCGCTGTGCAACTGCAGGTCGAACTTGGCTTCCCGGCTGTGCCATGGCAGCTCCTCGGCGAGCAAGCCCGGCAGGCGGCGCAGGGCCGAAAGGTCGCGTTGCTGGTGGTTGAACATGACCTGGAACAGGCCCTGTTCGCGTGCACCGGGCAACGCTTCGAGCAGTTGTTCGAAAGGCAAGTCCTGGTTGGCCTGGGCCTCAAGAGTGGCCTGGCGTACCTGGGCCAGCAGGTGCGCGAACGGCAGGCGGCCATTGACGTGCGCACGCAGCACCTGGGTGTTGATGAAGAAACCGACCATGCCTTGGGTTTCCTGGCGCGGGCGGTTGGCGTTGGGCACACCGACGCGGATGTCGGCCTGCCCGGTGTAACGGTGCAGCAAGCCTTGCCAGGCCGCCAGCAACACCATGAACAGGCTGGCATTTTGCTCGCCCGCCAGGCCATTGAGGGCCTCGGTCAATGTGGCCGGTACTTTCACGGTCAACCGTGCGGCGCGGTTTTCATGCTGGCTGGAACGCGGGTGATCAGGGTGCAGGTCGAGCACCGGCAGGTCATCGCCCAGGCGGCCTGTCCAGTACGCCAGTTGCCGTACGCTTTCGCCTTCGGTCAGCCACTGGCGCTGCCAGGCACCATAGTCGGCATAGCCCATCGGCAGCGCCGCAAGAGACGCCTCGAGGCCTTGGCATCGGGCGGCATATAGCTTGGCGAACTCATCGAGCAAAATGTTCAGCGACCAGCCATCAGCCACGATGTGGTGCAACGTCACCCACAACTGGTGGTCATCGTCATCCAGGCGCACCAGGGTCACCCTCAGCAGCGGGCCTTGGGTCAGGTCGAACGGTTGCTGTGCGTGCGCTTCGCGGCGGGCGGCGACGTCGGTGGCTGGCACTCCTTCCAGGTCCAGACGGTGCAGGGTGAACGGCAGTGCGGGCAGAATGCGCTGCAGGGCCTGGCCGTCATCTTCGCTGAACACCGTGCGCAGCGACTCGTGGCGTGCTACCAGCGCCTGGAACGCGGCGTCCAGCGCCGCCGGGTCCAGCTCGCCGCGCAGGTGCAGGCCGGCAGGAATGTTATAGGCCGCCGATTGCGGCTCCAGTTGCCACAGCAGCCAGAGGCGGTTCTGCGCCAGCGACTGAGGCAACGCCTGGCCACGGCCAAGCGAAGCGATTGCAGCGCTCTGGCCCCCGCCTTGGGCGGTGATTGCCGCCACAGCGGCACTGTATTCGGCCAAGGTCGGCGCTTCGAACAAGGTGCGCAGGCTCAGGTTGATACCCAGTTCATCTGCCAGGCGCGCGGTGACCTGGGTGGCGGCGATGGAGTTGCCACCCAGCAGCAGGAAGTGGTCGTGCGCGGCAACCGATTCGGCCTTGAGTACTTCGCGCCAGACGGCGGCGATGCGGGCCTGCAGGCCATCGCCCACACCGGTGGCATCGGCCGGCTCAGCGGCTGTGGGAAAACGCGCGTAGCAATCCAGGCTGCCATCGTTCATCCGCAGGCGGCAGGCCGAGCGCTGCAACTTGCCGCTGGAGGTCTTGGGCAATGCGCCCGGGTTGAGCAACAGGACTACCGCCGGCGCCTGGCGGCAGGCATCAGCGATGACTTGGCGCAGGGTCTTGATCAGCGCCTCGGGCTGGACCGTCTTCTGCACGTTGCGGCTGATTTCCACCGCAACCCCAATCCCCTCCTCGCCCTGATCGTCGACAGCAAATACTGCCACACGGCCTTTGCGTAGCAGCTCGACTTCACGCTCCAGGGTTTTTTCCAGGTCTTGAGGGTAGAGGTTCTGACCGCGCACGATCAGCATGTCCTTCAGGCGCCCGGTAACGAACACCTCGCCTTCGCGCATGAAGCCCAAGTCCCCCGTCCGCAGCCAGGTCTGACCTTCCATCTCGACGAACGTCTGCGCGCTGGCCTCTGGGTTACGCCAGTAGCCCAGGGCGATGCTCGGCCCGGCGGCCCAGATCTCGCCCACCTGGTTATCCCCCAGCACCTGCCGATGCTGCGGTTCGACAATACGTACCGCATGCCCCGGCTGGGGGAAGCCGCAGCTCATCAGCACACTGCCCTTGCCGGCTTCTGCGCGGTTGGCGGCGAAGGCTTCGCCGTCCAGCTCCAGCGCACCGATGCCCTGGCCTCGGCGGCTGCCGCTGACGAACAGGGTGGCTTCGGCCAGGCCATAGCTGGCGAAGAAACTGCTGGGTGCAAAGCCGCAGGCGGCAAATTTTTCGGCGAAGGTGTCGAGGCTGTCCTGGCGGATCGGTTCGGAGCCGGAATAGGCCACGCGCCAGTGGCTCAGATCAAGGCCCGCCAAGGCTGCCTCACTGACCCGCTCGCTGCACAGGCGATAGGCAAAATCTGGCCCGCCGCTGATGGTGCCGCCATACTCGCTGATCGCCTGCAGCCAGCGCAGGGGCCGGGCGAGGAAGTAGCCTGGCGACATCAGCACGCACGGCACACCACTGAAAATCGGCTGAAGCAGCCCGCCGATCAGCCCCATGTCGTGGTACAGGGGGAGCCAGCTGACGATGACGTCATCGGGATTGAGATCGATACCGAACCCGTGCCGGATCAACTGCTCGTTGGCAACCAGGTTGCCGTGGCTGACTTGCACGCCTTTGGGCAGCGCGGTGGAGCCGGAGGTGTACTGCAAGAAGGCAATGTCATCGCCCGCCAGGGCAGGCTCCTGCCAGGCACTGGCCAACGCCAGGTCAAGGCCATCGACCGCCAGCAGTTCGGGGGCGCTTTCGCGGGCCAGGGCTTCCAGGCCCTGCAAGCTGTCGTGCAGCGCCGACACCGTCAGCAGCAGGCGCGGTTCGGCGTCGTCGATGATCGACAACAGGCGCTCCTGGTGATGCTGGCGCGAGGACTCTGGCGGATAGGCCGGCACGGCTATGACACCGGCATACAGGCAACCGAAGAATGCCGCCACGTAGTCCGGGCCACTGGGAAACAGCAGCACCGCGCGATCGCCGAACCCGGCCCGGGCCTGCAAGGCCGCGGCGATGGTGCGCGCGCGCATGTCCAGGTCCCGATAGCTGAGCACCGCCTGCTCGCCGGGGGCATCGGCCAGAAAGCGCAAGGCGATGCGGTCCGGGGTCTGCGCGGCTCGTTGCATCAAGGCCTGGACCAGCGAGAGCGGGAGTTCGAAGGCGTCCGTCATGGGGTGTTCCTGCCAGTGTCTGGGTAAGTCGGCCCGGCTGCCCCGCGCACGGTTGGCGGGCAGCGTTCAGGAGCCGGATGTACACAGGGGAACGGATGGGCAGGGCAAGAAATTACCGTGTAGCCGGGTGATCCCGCAGGCAAGGGCGTTGCACCTTCATCGCCCGCCGCCCCCCTCTTCCCAGGCAAGCCGACGGCGCCCGCTTAGAACTGAAACTAATGGATACTCATTAACTTTCGTATTTGACAATCATTATCATTCTGAATAGTTTGTCGCACGTCGTAGGAAGCTTCCCTGTCCGGGGTGCTCCTATTCCCCCCCGAGACAAGGTGATTTCCATGGCGGAACAACTATCCACAAGTAAGTGCGATTCACCATTACTCCAAGCATTCGTCGACAACCGCAGCATCCTGGTCAAGATCGCAGCCCGCATTACTGGCTGCCGCTCCCGTGCCGAGGACGTGGTGCAGGACGCCTTCTTCCGGCTCAGCGCAGCCCCGCAGATCACCTCGTCGTTCAAGGCCCAGCTCAGCTACCTGTTCCAGATCGTGCGCAATCTGGCCATCGACCATTACCGCAAACAGGCGATGGAGCTGAAGTACTCCGGCAGCGAGGAGGAAGGCCTGAACGTCGTCATCCCGAACGCCTCTCCCGAAGCCACGCACATCAACCTGGCAGCCCTTGAGCACATTGCCGAGGCGCTGAACGAACTGCCGCAGCGTACCCGTTACGCCTTCGAGATGTACCGCCTGCACGGTGTGCCGCAGAAGGACATTGCCAAGGAGCTGGGGGTATCGCCGACACTGGTCAACTTCATGATCCGTGACGCGCTGGTTCACTGCCGCAAGACGGCCAGCCGGCAGGCCTGATCGTCCTGCACGGCCTCTTCATTCGCGGGAAAACCCGCTCGTACAGGCCTTCACCGCATCGCTGCAGTGCGGGCCTGAATGAGCGGGTTTACCCGCGAAGGAGCCCATTCGATAGATCAGACCAGCCTGCAACGGTCGAAAAACCGCTCCCGCCCCAGAATCATCAGCGCTGCACGCTTGTGCGGGAAATCGAATTCCTTGTCGCAATGGAAGCACTGGTCATGCATGTAGCCGATCATCTTGCCATTGTCGGCACGCGGTTCGGCCACCACCCGCTGGGTGCGAGGGTCATCCAGGAACAAGTAGTGCACCAGCGCTGACAACCAGCTGGCGACCTTGTGCGGGCCGCGGTGCATCTCTTCCCCGACCAGCATATGGATGCCGCGGTCATAGTCATCTGCCGGGTAAAACGGCGCGATGCGATCTTCCTTGGCCCAATAAGCCTCGAAATAAGCGAACGGCTGATCATCGAAGCAGCCGATCAAGGTCACGGTGTGCGGGTCGGCCTCGAGCTTCGTCAGGTATTCACGGTGCTGCTCCAGTGAGCCGCCCTCCTGCCAGAACTTCTCCACACGCGGGTTGTTCTGCCAGCGGTTGAAGCGCTCCAGGTCCTGATCGATTTCCAGGGTGCGCAACGAAACCCAGCTACCCAGGCGTGCATCGAAGCGCCGGTACACCTCGCCACGTGGCTTGGGCGCGCGGCGAGGGTGGCGCTTGCCATTGCTGATCTGCATCTGCTGCGGATAGGCATCGCCGACCGGCTGGCCGAGCCAGGGCTGTGGCAACTGCCAGAACACCGTGCGCTCGCACAGGTACACGCCGGGCTGCTCGGTGATGAGCAACAGGCCACTGGCGAGGGTTTCAGGGACTGCCTCTGGCAGGTGCCAGGCCAGACGCTGGCGGGCCGGGTCACGCGACAGCAGCCAATAGCAGGCCGCCCACAGGGCCTGTTGCGGGCGCTCGGGGCAAAGGCGCTGAAGGTGCACTGCCAAGGTTTCTGCAGGTTCCAGGCGCACCTGGATCAACGGCTGGCCCTCAAGGGTAAGGCTCAACCAACAATCGCCCTCTTCGGCAGCCAAGCTGCGCCAGCGTGGCGGTGAAAGGGGCTGCGAAGCGGCATCGAACGGCATGGGCAGTGCTCACGGCAAATGAAAGAAAGGCTCACTCCGGAAAACGTGGTCGCCACCAGGGAATTTAGTCGTGAGGCGCTTCGACGGTGATTCGGTAGGGCTGGAAGATACGGCTCAGCTCACCCGTATCGCGCAGGTAACGTAGCAGCGCGGCAAATCGCTGGCCACTGATGGGCGCATCAGGGCGCAACAACGCGTAGTGGTGGTAGACCTGGTCAATGCGCGTCGAAGCGATCAACTGGTTGAGGCTGGCCGGGTTGCGCAGCAGAAAGTCGCTGAGGTACGAGCGGGTGACCAGCGCGATGTCGGCGCGACCGACCTGGACCATCAGCAAATTGCTGTCATGGGAATAGGTCAGCGTTGCGTTGTAGGTGCTGCGCAGGTATTTCGGGTCCGGATTAAAGCCGGCAAACGCGTAGTGATAGCCATTGAACAAGGCCAGCCGCTTGCCGGCCAGGTCGTCGAAGTAGTGCTGATCGCGGCCATCGATCTTTCTGGCCACAAACACTTCGGCGTCTTCCAGGCCCATGTCCACTGCCTGGTGGGGAATGTGCTGCCAGCCCCACTCAGGGTTTTCGAAGATGGCCATGTCGGTGCGGCCTTGCTGCAAGTCGCCAAAACGCCGCTGAATGGACGTGGGCACCAGCACGAAGCGGTAATCGGGCTGCAAGCGGTTCAATGCCTCGACCAGTTGAGGCAACAAGCCAGTATCAGCGCCTTGTTCAGGGCGCACGGTGTACGGTGGAAAGTGCGCGGCGCCAATCTTTACCTCGATGGCGTCACCAGCCCATACCGGCACCGCCAGCCATACTGCGGCCAGCAACAACAAGGTGGACAGAGCCTTCAGGCCGGGCGCTGGGGTCAAGACGGACACTCATCACGGTTCTTACCTGGATGCGTCTAAGCTAGGCGTTTTCCCGGCAGGGTACAACCGCTGGTTATGCCAAAGTGAGGGCATTTTGCCAGGGGATGCCGTGTGCCCACACATTGGCTACGCTGCTCTAGCATGTATGGCGAGGGAGCCTGGTATGGGCCACTGGTTGGTGATCGACCTGGAAGCCACCACCGATGACGGTGGCTGGCCGGTCACGGAGATGGAAATCATTGAAATCGGCGCCAGCCTGGTGACCCGCGAAGGCCGCGAAGTGGACCACTTCCAGCGCTTCGTGCGGCCCCGGCGACGGCCACAACTGACGCCATTCTGTCGCGAGCTGACGCACATCAGCCAGGCCAACGTCGACAGCGCCGCGGCGTTCCCCGAAGTGTGGGCGCGCTTCGAGCGCTGGCTTGGCCACCACCGCGGGCAGTTGCAGGCCTGGGTCAGCTGGGGCGACTACGATCGCCAGCAACTGCTGCAGGAATGGCAACACCATCACGTCGACAGCCTGTTGCGCCAGCTGCCGCACATCAACCTCAAGCAGCGCTTTGCCAAGGCCCGCCACTTGCAGCGCCCGGCGGGCCTCAACGGCGCCCTGCAGTTGGCCGGGATGCACTTTTGCGGGCAGCAGCACCGGGCCCTTGAAGATGCGCGCAATACGGCACGGCTGCTGCCGCTGAGCCTGCCGAGCCCGTGAACCCAGGGCCGTGAAAGCAGATGACGGGGCGGATGGGCTTGGGCATACTGGCCAGCCCTTTTTCACCCCCTCTTTTTCTGGAGTCGCCCTATGTTCAAGGTCAACGAGTACTTCGATGGCACCGTCAAGTCGATCGCCTTCGAAGGCAGTGAAGGTCCGGCTACCGTCGGCGTCATGGCACCGGGCGAATACGAGTTCGGCACTGCCAAGCGCGAAATCATGCACGTGGTGTCCGGTGCGCTGACCGTGAAGCTGCCAGGCAGCGACAACTGGGAAACCTTCCATGCAGGCGACAAGTTCAATGTTGCCGCCGACAGCAAGTTCCAACTCAAAGTCGCGGTAGACACCGCTTACCTGTGCGAGTACCGCGACTAAGCGATTGCCTGCACCGGCCCTATCGCCGGCACGCCAGCGCCCGCAGGGCATGACCTGTGTGAGCGCCGGCTTGTCAGCGATGAGGGCAGCACTATTTCAACAGGAAACCCGCCACCTGCTCAGCCGCCGCCTGCAGATGCTGTTCATGGCTGAACCCCGACGCCTTCAGCGGCTTCAGGTCATGATCCCCTGACACCAGCCAGCTCACCTCAATCGACGGTGACAATGCATACCCCTGCACCGCCTCCCGATTCCCCAGTGCATCCCGCTCGCCCTGCACGATCAATGTGGGTGTCTGCAAGCCTGCCAGGTGCTCGACCCGCGGTTTTTCCGGTTTGCCCACTGCATAGAAGGGATACCCCAGGCATACCAGCGCATCGGCGCCGAGTTCGTCGGCCAACAGGCTGGCCATGCGTCCGCCCATCGACTTGCCACCCACCGCCAGCCTGCCCGCGACCAAAGGTCGCACCTGCCGGTACACATCGCGCCAGCATTCCAATAGCACCTTCTGCGGATTGGGCGGCCGCTTGCCGCCACTGACCCTGCGTTCGGCCATGTAAGGGAATTCGAAACGAACCACCCCTACCCCAAGCGCCGCCAGCCTTTGCGCCATCTCGTTCATGAACCCACTGTCCATCGGCGCGCCTGCACCATGGGCCAGGATCAGACACGCGCAAGGGGCATCGCTGCCCTGATTCTGTGGAAGATCGCAGTGCAAGCCTGGGACATTTCTGATCTTCGCCCATTGATCCCCGTCAATACCGGCACATTGCCCATTACTCATGCTTGCCTCGCTGTATAGCCTGCCAAATAAACCGTGGATGGGAACCCATACATGAACACAACCAGCAGTACCGCCTATAACTACAAGGTGGTCCGCCAATTCACCATCATGACGGTGGTGTGGGGAATCGTCGGGATGGGGCTCGGCGTCTTCATCGCCGCCCAGCTCGCCTGGCCTTCCCTGAACTTCGACCTCCCCTGGACCAGCTTCGGCCGCCTGCGACCCCTGCATACCAATGCGGTGATCTTCGCCTTCGGCGGCTGCGCCCTGTTCGCCACCTCCTATTATTCGGTGCAACGCACCTGCCAGACCACCCTGTTTTCACCGAGGTTGGCCGCGTTCACCTTCTGGGGCTGGCAACTGGTGATCCTGCTCGCGGCCATCAGCCTGCCGCTGGGGTACACCAGCTCCAAGGAATACGCCGAGCTGGAATGGCCGATCGACATCCTGATCACCATCGTCTGGGTCTGCTACGCCATCGTGTTCTTCGGCACGCTGATGAAACGCAACACCAAGCATATCTATGTCGGCAACTGGTTCTTCGGCGCGTTCATCCTGACCGTGGCGATGCTGCACATCGTCAACAACCTGGAGCTGCCGGTCAGCCTGACCAAGTCGTACTCCATCTACGCCGGGGCTACCGATGCGATGGTGCAGTGGTGGTACGGCCACAACGCGGTGGGCTTCTTCCTCACCGCTGGCTTCCTGGGGATGATGTACTACTACGTGCCCAAGCAAGCCGAACGCCCGGTGTATTCCTATCGGCTGTCGATCGTCCACTTCTGGGCACTGATCACCCTGTACATCTGGGCCGGCCCGCACCACCTGCACTACACCGCGCTGCCCGACTGGGCACAGTCGCTGGGCATGGTGATGTCGTTGATTCTGCTGGCACCGAGCTGGGGCGGCATGATCAACGGCATGATGACCCTGTCCGGTGCCTGGCATAAGTTGCGCAGCGACCCGATCCTGCGCTTCCTCGTCGTCTCGCTGGCGTTCTACGGCATGTCCACGTTCGAAGGCCCGATGATGGCCATCAAGACGGTCAACGCCCTGTCCCACTACACCGACTGGACCATTGGCCACGTACACGCCGGCGCCCTCGGCTGGGTGGCGATGATCTCCATCGGCGCGCTGTACCACACCATCCCGAAAGTGTTCGGCCAAGAGCGCATGTACAGCCTGGGCCTGATCAACGCGCACTTCTGGCTGGCGACCATCGGCACCGTACTGTACATCGCCTCGATGTGGGTCAACGGCATCGCCCAGGGCCTGATGTGGCGCGCGGTCAACAGTGACGGCACGCTCACCTACTCGTTCGTGGAAACCCTGGTAGCCAGCCACCCTGGCTTCATCGTGCGCTTCGTTGGTGGTGCGATCTTCCTCAGTGGCATGTTCCTGATGGCCTGGAACACCTGGCGCACCGTGCGTGCCCCGGCCATCGATGCCGCCCCTGCCAACGCGCAACTGGCCTGAGGAGACCTGCCTGATGAAACATGAAGTCATCGAGAAAAACGTCGGCCTGCTGGCCCTGCTGATGGTGTTTGCCGTCAGCATCGGCGGCCTGACGCAGATCGTCCCGCTGTTCTTCCAGGACGTGACCAACAAGCCGGTCGAAGGCATGAAGCCTTACACCGCGCTGCAACTGGAAGGCCGTGACATCTACATCCGCGAAGGCTGCGTGGGTTGCCACTCACAGATGATCCGTCCGTTCCGCGCCGAGACCGAGCGCTATGGCCACTACTCCGTGGCCGGTGAAAGCGTGTGGGACCACCCGTTCCTGTGGGGGTCCAAACGCACCGGGCCGGACCTTGCCCGGGTAGGTGGGCGTTACTCCGACGACTGGCACCGTGCGCACCTGTACAACCCGCGCAACGTGGTACCGGAGTCGAAGATGCCGTCCTACCCGTGGCTGGTGGCCCAGCAGGTCGACAACAGCCACACCGACATCAAGATGCGCACCTTGCGCACCCTTGGCGTGCCCTACACCGACGAGGACATTGCCGGTGCCCGCGACGCGGTCAAGGGCAAGACCGAGATGGACGCCCTGGTGGCCTACCTGCAGGTGCTCGGCACCGCGATCAAGAACAAGAGGTAAGTGCGATGGAACTGGACATCGGCATGATCCGCGGCCTGGGCACCCTGGTAGTGATGATCGCCTTCATCGGCCTCTCGCTCTGGGTGTTCAACCGCCGCCGCGACCGTGATTTCGCCGAAGCGCGCCTGCTGCCCTTCGTCGACGACCGCCTGCCCCCTGCCGGGCAGGACACTGCCAAGAGGCCCGTTTTGAGGAACGTAAGTCAATGACTACCTTCTGGAGTACCTACATCAGCGTACTGACCATCGGCAGCCTGATCGGCCTGACCTGGCTGCTGCTGTCGACCCGCAAGGGCCAGAGCAACAGCACCACCGACCAGACCATGGGCCACAGCTTCGATGGCATCGAGGAGTACGACAACCCATTGCCCAAGTGGTGGTTCTGGCTGTTCGTCGGCACCTTGGTGTTCTCGGTGGGCTACCTGATCCTTTACCCGGGCCTGGGCAACTGGAAAGGCATCCTGCCCGGCTACGAAAACGGCTGGACCGGCGCCAACGAGTGGCAGAAGGAAATGGACAAGGCTGACGCCAAGTTCGGCCCGATCTTCGCCAAGTACGCCGCCATGCCAGTCGAGGAGGTGGCCAAGGACCCTCAGGCATTGAAGATGGGCAGCCGCCTGTTCGCTTCCAACTGCTCGGTATGCCACGGCTCCGACGCCAAGGGCGCCTACGGCTTCCCCAACCTGACCGACAACGACTGGCGTTGGGGCGGCGACCCCGAGACCATCAAGGCGTCGATCATGAATGGCCGCCACGGTGTGATGCCCGCGTGGGCCGAGGTAATTGGCGAGCAAGGCGTGGCGGACGTCGCGGCCTATGTACTGACCAACCTCGACGGACGCAGCCTGCCCGAAGGGGTCAAAGCCGACGTGGCCAAAGGCAAGGAGATCTTCGCCGGCAACTGCGTGGCCTGCCACGGGCCTGAGGGCAATGGCACACCCGCCATGGGGGCGCCCAACCTCAACCATCCGCAGGCGTTCATCTACGGCTCGAGTTTTGCCCAGCTGCAGCAGACCATTCGCTACGGCCGCCAAGGGCAGATGCCGGCCCAGGCGGACATTCAGGGCAATGACAAGGTCCACCTGCTGGCGGCCTATGTCTATAGCCTGTCGCAAAGCGCTGAAACCGTAACGGCCGAGTAACACCCCGGGGCCGCTGCGCGGCCCCACCCCTCCTTGCACCCCCTCCGAACAGAACTAAGCTTGTTGCCTCAGTGGGCTTCGCTGCCAGTCCAGCGAAGCAGACGCGGCGCATAGCCTGACGCCGCCCGCAAAAAGTTTGACCGTTCGATCAGAAAAAGACGAAAAACGGTACACATTACAAATATTTATTTGTGTACAATCGCCCAAACCCTATTGCTGCGGGACACCGGCAAAAGGGCCCGGACACGGGTCGGCGCAGGACGCCTGCGTTGCCATAACCCTGGTGGTTATCGATACTGGCGCCGATTTTTCAACCAACAAGAACTCCAAAACCGTGGAACCTTAGAATGAGCACTGCAATCAGTCCGACTGCTTATAACTATAAGGTCGTCCGCCAGTTCGCCATCATGACGGTGGTCTGGGGGATCCTTGGCATGGGCCTCGGCGTCTTCATCGCCTCGCAGCTGGTGTGGCCGCAACTGAACCTGGACCTGCCCTGGACCAGCTTCGGCCGCTTGCGCCCACTGCATACCAACTTGGTCATCTTCGCCTTCGGCGGCTGTGCATTGTTCGGCACCAGCTACTACGTGGTGCAGCGAACCTGCCAGACCCGGCTGATCTCCGACAGCATGGCCGCCTTCACCTTCTGGGGCTGGCAGGCGGTGATCCTCGGGGCATTGATCACCCTGCCGATGGGCTACACCACCACCAAGGAATACGCGGAGCTGGAATGGCCGATCGCGATCCTGCTGGCCATCGTCTGGGTCACCTACGCACTGGTGTTCTTCGGCACCATCGTCAAACGCAAGACCAAGCACATCTACGTCGGCAACTGGTTCTACGGTGCCTTCATCGTGGTCACCGCGATGCTGCACATCGTCAACCACATCTCGCTGCCGGTGAGCCTGTTCAAATCGTACTCGGCCTATTCCGGCGCCACCGACGCCATGATCCAGTGGTGGTATGGCCACAACGCCGTGGGCTTCTTCCTCACCACCGGCTTCCTGGGGATGATGTACTACTTCGTGCCCAAGCAGGCCGAACGGCCGATCTATTCCTATCGCCTGTCGATCGTTCACTTCTGGGCGCTGATCACCCTCTACATCTGGGCCGGCCCGCACCACCTGCACTACACCGCACTGCCCGACTGGGCACAGTCGCTGGGCATGGTGATGTCGATCATCCTCCTGGCGCCAAGCTGGGGCGGCATGATCAACGGCATGATGACCTTGTCCGGTGCCTGGCATAAGCTGCGCACCGACCCGATCCTGCGCTTCCTCGTCGTCTCGCTGGCGTTCTATGGCATGTCCACCTTCGAAGGCCCGATGATGGCCATCAAGACCGTGAACTCACTGTCGCACTACACCGACTGGACCATTGGCCACGTGCATGCCGGCGCGCTCGGCTGGGTCGCCATGATCTCGATTGGCGCTGTGTACCACATGATCCCTCGCCTGTACGGCCGCGTGCAGATGCACAGCGTCGGCCTGATCAACGCGCACTTCTGGCTGGCAACCATCGGCACCGTGCTGTACATCGCCTCGATGTGGGTCAACGGCATTACTCAAGGCCTGATGTGGCGCGCCATCAACGATGACGGCACGCTCACCTATTCCTTCGTCGAAGCGCTGCAAGCCAGCCACCCGGGCTATATCGTCCGCGCGCTGGGCGGTGCGTTCTTCGCCTCCGGCATGCTGCTGATGGCCTACAACGTGTTGCGCACCGTACGCGCCGCCAACCCCGTGGAAGCAGATGAAGCGGCCAAGATCGTCGTCGTGGGAGCGCACTGATGAAGCATGAAGTCGTCGAGAAGAACATAGGCCTGCTGGCCTTCTTCATGGTCATCGCCGTCAGCATCGGTGGCCTGACCCAGATCGTCCCGCTGTTTTTCCAGGACGTAACCAACAAACCTGTCGAAGGCATGAAGCCGCGCACTGCGCTGGAACTCGAAGGCCGAGACATCTACATCCGCGAAGGTTGCGTGGGCTGCCACTCGCAGATGATCCGCCCGTTCCGCGCCGAGACCGAGCGCTATGGCCACTACTCGGTGGCCGGTGAAAGCGTGTGGGACCACCCGTTCCTGTGGGGCTCCAAGCGAACCGGGCCGGACCTTGCCCGCGTAGGTGGGCGCTACTCCGACGACTGGCACCGTGCGCACCTGTACAACCCGCGCAACGTGGTACCGGAATCGAAGATGCCGTCCTACCCGTGGCTGGTGGAAAACAAGCTCGACGGCAAAGACACCGCGAAGAAAATGCAAGTGCTGCGCACCCTCGGCGTGCCCTACACCGACGCCGACATCGCCGGCGCCCGCGACGCGGTCAAGGGCAAGACCGAAATGGACGCCATCGTCGCGTACCTGCAGGGTCTTGGCACCCTCATCAAGAGCAAACGGTGACGCTGATGGATATCGGGATGATTCGCGGCCTGGGCACCGTGGTGGTGATGGTGGCGTTCGTGGGCCTGGCGCTGTGGGTCTTCAACCCACGGCGCAAGCGGGAGTTCGACGAGGCGACCCAGTTGCCCTTCGCCGATGATCCCGAGGCCAAAAAGCACGTCGAGCAAGCGCAAGCAAAAGCTGCTGGGAGCAAACAACAATGACAACCTTCTGGAGTCTGTACGTCACCGTCCTGACCCTGGGCACCATCTTCGCCCTGACCTGGCTGCTGCTGTCGACCCGCAAGGGCCAGCGTGAAGAGGTGACCGACGAAACCGTGGGGCATGCCTTCGATGGCATCGAGGAGTACGACAACCCCTTGCCAAAATGGTGGTTCTGGCTGTTCGTCGGCACCATCGTCTTCGCCTTGGGCTATCTGGTGCTGTACCCGGGGCTGGGCAACTGGAAAGGCATGTTACCGGGCTATTCGTACCTGGATAACGACAAGCAGACCGAGTTCACCAACGGTCAGTCTGGCTGGACCGGTGTGCACGAGTGGGAAAAAGAGATGGCCAAGGCCGATGCCCGCTTCGGGCCGATCTTCGCCAAGTTTGCCGCCATGCCCATCGAAGAGGTGGCCAAGGACCCGCAAGCCCTGAAGATGGGCGCGCGCCTGTTCGCCTCCAACTGCTCGGTGTGCCATGGTTCCGATGCCAAGGGCGCCTATGGCTTCCCCAACCTGACCGACAACGACTGGCGCTGGGGCGGCGAACCGGAAACCATCAAGACCACCATCATGGGCGGGCGCCATGGCGTGATGCCAGCCTGGTCGGAAGTGATCGGTGAGCAAGGCGTGGCCGATGTCGCGGCCTTCGTGCTCAGCAAACTCGATGGCCGTACCCTGCCTGAAGGCACCAAGGCCGATGCCGAGAACGGGCAGAAGATCTTCGCTGCCAACTGCGTGGCCTGCCATGGGCCGGAGGGTAAAGGTACGCCGGCCATGGGCGCACCCAACCTGACTCACCCGCAGGCGTTCATCTATGGATCGAGCTTCGCCCAGCTGCAGCAGACCATCCGCTACGGGCGCCAGGGGCAGATGCCAGCGCAGGAGCAGCTGCAGGGTAACGACAAGGTGCATCTGCTAGCGGCCTATGTGTACAGCCTGTCGCATCAGCAGCAGGAGCCTGAAAAGGCTGAGTAAGGCAGGCCAGGCCTCTTCGCGGGGCAAGCCCGCTCCCACAGTACTGCACAGGTCATGGGGCAACACCTGTGGGAGCGGGCTTGCCCCGCGAAGAGGCCGGCAAATGCACCCGCTGCTGACCTGGATCAATTGACACCCGCCATAACACGATTCACTCCACGAACCCAATGCGACAAAAGGTCGCAGCGCGACCCCAGCGTGCCATCACCGGCGTATCATGGATCGCAGCGCGCGTGCAGAACGCGCGAGACTGCGGCCGGCACGCACTGGCCGCGGCATTTCTCCACCGCCGTGGGACTTGATGATGAGCAAGCAAATTCCGGTACATGATGTCACCCCGCCTGCCAGCAAAGGGAAGGATTCCGTCGACCTCTACGCCTCTCGCGAGAAAATCTACACCCGCGCGTTCACTGGTTTGTTCCGCAGGCTGCGGATGGTGGGTGGGGCTGTGCTGTTCCTGCTGTACTTCGGCACCGTATGGCTGAACTGGGGCGGCCATCAGGCCGTGTGGTGGAACCTGCCAGAGCGCAAGTTCTACATCTTCGGCGCCACCATCTGGCCACAAGACTTCATCCTGCTGTCAGGCATCCTCATCGTCGCCGCGTTTGGCCTGTTCTTCATCACCGTGTTCGCCGGCCGCGTGTGGTGCGGCTATACCTGCCCGCAAAGCGTGTGGACCTGGATTTTCATGTGGTGCGAAAAAGTCACCGAAGGCGACCGCAACCAGCGCATGAAGCTCGACCGAGCGCCCATGAGCGGCAACAAGTTCCTGCGCAAGTTCGTCAAACACAGCCTATGGCTACTGATCGGCTTCGTTACCGGCATGACCTTCGTTGGCTATTTTTCGCCGATCCGCGAACTGGTCATCGAATTCTTCACTGGCCAGGCCGATGGCTGGGCCTACTTCTGGGTCGGCTTCTTTACCCTGGCCACTTACGGCAACGCCGGCTGGCTGCGTGAGCAGGTGTGCGTGTACATGTGCCCCTATGCGCGCTTCCAGAGCGTGATGTTCGACAAGGACACCCTGATCGTGTCCTACGACCCGCGCCGCGGCGAAACCCGTGGCCCGCGCAAGAAAGACCTCGACTACAAGGCCAAGGGCCTGGGCGACTGTATCGACTGCACCATGTGTGTGCAGGTCTGCCCCACCGGCATCGACATCCGCGACGGCCTGCAGATCGAATGCATCGGCTGCGCTGCCTGCATCGACGCCTGCGACAGCATCATGGACAAGATGAACTACCCCAAAGGGTTGATCAGCTATACCACCGAGCACAACCTGTCCGGGCAGAAAACCCACATGCTGCGCCCACGCCTGATCGGCTATGCACTGGTCCTGCTGGTCATGATCGGCGCCCTTGTCACCGCCTTCGCCACCCGCTCGTTGGTCGGTTTCGACGTGAGCAAGGACCGAGTGCTGTACCGCGAGAATGCCCAGGGCCGGATCGAGAACGTCTACAGCCTCAAGGTGATGAACAAGGACCAGCGCGACCATGTCTATGTGCTCGACGCCGCCGGCCTGCCGGACCTGCGCCTGGAAGGCCAGCGCGAAATCCGCGTGGCCGCCGGCGATATCGTCAGCCTGCCGGTACAGCTGTCGGTCGCGCCGGAGAAACTGCCCTCGACCACCAACGAAATCACCTTCATCCTCAAGAGCGCCGACGACAGCGCTGCCGAGGTAGAAGCCAAGAGCCGCTTCATCGGCCCACAGATCCGCTGAGAGAGAACACCCACAATGACTGCCGCCACCGCCACCAGCCCCTGGTACAAGCACCTCTGGCCCTGGATCATCATCGGCATCCTGACCACCTCGGTATGCCTGAGCCTGACCATGGTCAGCATTGCTGTGCGCAACCCGGACAACCTGGTCAACGACAACTACTACGAGGCCGGCAAGGGGATCAACCGTTCGCTCGACCGCGAACTGCTCGCCCAGACCCTCAACCTCAAGGCCAGCGTGCACCTTGATGAACTGACCGGCGAAGTGGACCTGCGCCTGACCGGCAACAGCGACCCGCAAACCCTGGAGTTGAACCTGATTTCGCCGACCCAGCCGGACAAGGATCGCAAGGTGCAACTGAGCCGTGCCGAAGCGGGGCGGTATGTCGGCCAATTGGACGACAAGGTCGAGGGGCGGCGTTTCGTCGAATTGCTGGGCAGCCAGCAGGGGCAAGTGTGGCGGCTGTTCGAAGAGGAGAAGGTCGAGCATGGCGTGGCCTTGCAGTTGGGTGATGAAGCGCTGCAAGGTGCCGAGCACCAATAGCCGCATCACCTTCGTACCTGTGGGAGCGGCTTGCCGCGCTAAGGGGCCAGACCAACATAGGGTGTTGCCTGAATTGACCCCGTCGCGGGACAAGCCCGCTCCCACAGGACCCGTTCCTCTCAGCCCATGCGTGCTCGCCTTATGACCCAGCCCATCCCCTGCTACCACTGCGCCCTGCCCGTCCCCGCCGGCAGCCGCTTCACCGCCGTGGTCCTTGGCGAGCCCCGGCAGTTTTGCTGCCCCGGTTGCCAGGCGGTGGCCGAAGCCATCGTGGCCGGCGGCCTGGCGCATTACTACCAGCACCGCAGTGACAGCAGCGCCAACCCTGAGGCCCTGCCCAGACAGTTGCAGGACGAGCTGGCCCTCTACGACCGCAGCGACGTGCAGCAAACCTTCGTCCACCATGCCGGCGCGCTGGCCGAGGCCACTCTGCTGGTCGAAGGTATCAGCTGCGCGGCTTGTGGCTGGCTGATCGAAAAGCACCTGCGTAACCTGCCCGGCGTGGCCGACGCGCGCCTGAACCTGTCCAACCACCGGCTGCTGCTCAGTTGGCACGACAACCAACTGCCGCTGTCCAGGCTGCTGGCCGAGTTACGGCAGATAGGCTATGCCGCCCACCCGTATCAGCCTGACCAGGCCGCCGAACAATTGGCCCGCGAGAACCGCAGTGCCTTGCGCCGCCTCGGGGTGGCGGGGCTGCTGTGGTTCCAGGCCATGATGGCGACCATGGCCACCTGGCCGGAATTCAACATCGACCTGTCGCCTGAGCTGCACACCATTCTGCGCTGGGTGGCGCTGTTTCTGACCATTCCTATTGTGTTCTACAGCTGCGCGCCGTTCTTCAAGGGCGCCGCACGTGATCTGCGTACCCGCCACCTGACAATGGACGTGTCGGTTTCGCTGGCCATCGCATTGGCCTTCGGCGCGGGCATCTGGACTGCAGTCACTGGCAGTGGCGAGCTGTATTTCGACACCGTGGGCATGTTCGCGCTGTTTCTGCTCACGGGTCGTTACCTGGAGCGCCGCGCACGTGAGCGCACCGCGGCGGCCACCGCGCAACTGGTCAACCTGCTGCCCGCCTCGTGCCTGCGCCTGGGGGCCCTAGGCCAGGTCGAACGCATCCTGCTTGGCGAACTGCAATGCGGCGACACCGTACAGGTGCTGCCCGGCGCAGTCATCCCGGCCGATGGGCGCATTGTCGAAGGGCGCTCCAGCGTCGACGAATCGTTGCTGACCGGTGAATACCTGCCCCAGCCGCGCCGGGTTGGCGAACGCGTGACCGGCGGCACACTGAACGTGGAAAGTACCCTGCATGTGCAGGTCGAGGCGCTGGGCCATGATTCGCGCCTGTCGGCCATCGTCCGTCTGCTGGAGCGCGCCCAGACCGAGAAGCCGCGCCTGGCGGAAATCGCCGACCGGGCATCGCAATGGTTCCTGTTGTTCAGCCTGCTGGCGGCGCTGGTCATTGGCCTGTGGTGGTGGCACCTGGACCCGACACGGGCGTTCTGGATCGTCCTGGCAATGTTGGTGGCGACCTGCCCTTGCGCCTTGTCGCTGGCCACCCCCACCGCCCTGACCGCCGCCACGGGCACCCTGCACAAGCTAGGCCTGTTGGTCACCCGCGGTCATGTGCTGGAGGGCCTGAACCAGATCGACACGGTCATTTTCGACAAGACCGGCACCCTCACAGAGGGCCGCTTGGCTCTGCGCAGTATCCGCCAGGTCGGAGCCCTGCCCGCCGACCGTTGCCTGGCGCTGGCTGCCGCACTCGAGAACCGCTCTGAACACCCGATTGCGCGTGCCTTCGGCCGCGCGGCCGCGCCCGCAGAAGACGTGCAGACAATCCCTGGGCTGGGCCTGGAAGGTGTGGTCGATGGCCAGCGCCTGCGCATTGGCCAGGCTACGTTCGTCTGCGCCCTCAGCGGCACGCCAACCCCCGGCGTGCCGGAGCCGCGCGGCCAGTGGCTGTTGCTGGGCGACCGCCAAGGCCCATTGGCCTGGTTCGGCCTGGACGACCGCCTGCGCGAAGACGCGCCTGCCCTGCTCGCAGCCTGCAAGGCACGTGGCTGGCGCACCCTGCTGCTGTCGGGCGACAGTTCGCCGATGGTCGCCGAAGTGGCCGCACAACTGGGTATCGACCAGGCGATCGGCGGCCTGCGTCCGGACGATAAGCTGGACAGGCTCAAGGCGCTGCAAAATGCCGGACGCAAGGTGCTGATGCTTGGCGATGGAGTCAATGACGTGCCCGTGCTGGCCGCTGCCGACATCAGCATCGCCATGGGTAGCGCTACCGACCTGGCCAAGACCTGCGCCGATGCCGTGCTGTTGTCCAACCGCCTGCAGGCGCTGGTGCAAGCCTTTGACCTGGCCCGTCGCACCCGCCGCAACATCCTCGAGAACCTGCTATGGGCGACGCTGTATAATGGCCTCATGTTGCCGTTCGCCGCGCTCGGCTGGATCACCCCGGTATGGGCAGCCATCGGCATGTCGGTCAGTTCGCTGATCGTGGTGCTCAACGCCTTGCGCCTGACCCGCCTGCCCGTAAAAGCAGGCAAGCCCGCGGCGGGCTTGGCGCCATACGGAAGGAAGACGCCATGCCCGCCCTCTATATAATGATCCCGGCCGCCCTGCTGCTTGTCGGGGTCGCCGTCTACATCTTCTTCTGGGCAGTGGACAGCGGCCAATACGACGACCTGGACAGCCCTGCCCACAGCATCCTGTTCGATGATCAAGACCCACGCCACCAGGCCGCAGTCAAGAACGAAGAAGCAGGCTCCGAAAACGCCCCATCCGCACACAAGGAACAACCGCCCCGTGCCTGACCTACTGCCCCTGCTCGGCTCGGCACTGGTGCTCGGCCTGCTCGGCGGCGGCCATTGCCTGGGCATGTGTGGCGGGCTGATGGGCGCGCTGACCCTGGCCATCCCGCCCGAACAACGCGCCCGCCGCGTGCGCCTGCTGCTGGCGTACAACCTGGGGCGAGTGCTCAGCTACGCCTGCGCCGGCCTGCTGCTGGGCCTGGCCGGCTGGGCCGTGGCCAGCGGCCCGGCTGCCCTGGCGCTGCGCGTGGCAGCCGCCCTGCTGTTGATCGCCATGGGGTTGTATCTGGCGGGCTGGTGGAGCGGGCTTACGCGCATCGAGGCGCTGGGCAGGGGGCTGTGGCGGCACATCCAGCCCGTGGCTTCGCGCTTGTTGCCGGTTTCCAGCCTGCCACGGGCGCTGCTGCTTGGCGCGCTGTGGGGCTGGCTGCCGTGCGGGCTGGTCTACAGCACCTTGCTGTGGGCAGCCAGCCAAGGGCATGCGGGGTACAGCGCAGCGCTGATGCTGGCGTTCGGGCTGGGCACCTGGCCGGTGTTGCTGGCCACGGGGTTGGCGGCAGAGCGCGTGAATGCGCTGTTGCGACGGCGCAGCGTGCGGATGGCCGGTGGCCTGCTGGTGATCCTGTTCGGGCTCTGGACCTTGCCTGGGCCTCACCAGCACTGGTTGATGGGGCATTGACAGGGGCTGCGCAGCCCAAGCTGCTCTTGATACAAATCAACACAGTTTCCTACAGACAGCCATAGACTCCGGTGCACTGCTGCTCTTTCCGGGGACCGCCCACATGCTCGAAGATCTACGCTGGGATGCCGACCTGATCCGCCGCTACGATCTGGCCGGCCCACGCTACACCTCCTACCCCACCGCTGTGCAACTGCACAGCGAAGTGGGCTCGTTCGACCTGCTCCACGCCCTGCGCGAAAGCCGCCGCGCCGTGCGTCCGCTGTCTTTGTACGTGCACGTGCCGTTCTGCGCCAACATCTGCTACTACTGCGCTTGCAACAAGGTCATCACCAAGGACCGTGGCCGCGCCGCGCCTTACCTGCAGCGCCTGGAGCAGGAAATTCAGCTCATCGCCTGCCACCTTGACCCCAAACAACGTGTTGAACAGCTGCACTTCGGCGGCGGCACGCCAACCTTTCTCAGCCATGTGGAATTGCGCCAGTTGATGGCCACCCTGCGCCAGCACTTCAACCTGCTGGACGACGATTCTGGCGATTACGGCATCGAAATCGACCCGCGCGAGGCAGACTGGTCGACCATGGGCCTGCTGCGCGAACTGGGCTTCAACCGCGTAAGCCTCGGCGTCCAGGACCTGGACCCGGCGGTGCAACGTGCGGTCAACCGCCTGCAGAGCCTGGAGCAGACCCGCACCCTGATCGAAGCGGCGCGCACCTTGCAATTCCGCTCGGTCAACCTGGACCTGATCTACGGCTTGCCCAAACAGACGCCAGAAGGTTTCGCCCGCACTGTAGAAGAAGTGATCCGCCTGCAACCGGACCGCCTGTCGGTGTTCAACTACGCCCACCTGCCCGAACGCTTCATGCCGCAACGGCGCATCGACACCAGCGAGCTGCCGGGCCCGGCCGCCAAACTGGACATGCTCCGCGCAACCATCGAGCAGCTGACGGGCGCCGGCTACCGCTACATCGGCATGGACCATTTCGCCCTGCCCGATGACGAGCTGGCCATCGCCCAGGAAGAAGGCACCCTGCAACGCAACTTCCAGGGTTACACCACCCATGGCCACTGCGACCTGATTGGCCTAGGGGTATCGGCCATCAGCCAGATCGGCGACCTGTACTGCCAGAACAGCAGCGACCTGAACACCTATCAGGACGCACTCTCCAGCGCCCAACTGGCAACCCAGCGCGGCCTACTGTGTAACCACGACGACCGCCTGCGACGGGCAGTGATCCAGCAGCTGATCTGCCATTTCGAGCTGGATTTCGAGCCCATCGAGGAAGCCTTCACCCTTGATTTTCGCGGTTACTTCAACGACCTGTGGCCACAGTTGCAGACCATGCAGCGCGATGGCCTGATCAGGCTCGACGACCAGGGCATACGTATTCTGCCGGCCGGCCGCCTCCTGGCCCGTTCAGTGTGCATGGTGTTCGACGCCTACCTGGCGATGCACAACCGCCAGCGCTTCTCGCGTGTCATCTAGCTGAGCACGTCGATAAACCGCATGGACAAGCGTCCTTGTCGGGCACACTATGGGCCAGAACAGCCCCCCGGCAGCCTTTAGCTGAGGGCCGGCCAGCTCGCACCACCCTAGCGACGCTGGCCTACACCCTATGCCGTAGGTTACCCTTACGTCTTATGTGTGCTTTCCCACAAGGATCGATTCAAATGTCCGAGCCAGTCAAACTGCGCCCACACAACCAGGCCCATTGCAAGGATTGCAGCCTGGCCCCCCTGTGCCTGCCTCTTTCGCTCAACCTGGAAGACATGGATGCACTGGATGAAATCGTCAAACGTGGACGGCCGCTGAAAAAAGGCGAGTTCCTGTTCCGCCAGGGTGACAATTTCGGCTCGGTTTACGCGGTACGCTCCGGCGCCCTCAAGACCTTCAGCCTGAGCGACAGCGGCGAGGAGCAGATCACCGGCTTCCACCTGCCCAGCGAACTGGTGGGCCTGTCGGGCATGGACACTGAGGCCTACCCGGTATCGGCACAGGCCCAGGAGACCACGTCGGTGTGCGAAATCCCCTTCGAGCGCCTCGACGAGCTGTCGGTGCAGTTGCCGCAACTGCGCCGCCAACTGATGCGGGTCATGAGCCGTGAGATCCGCGATGACCAGCAAATGATGCTGCTGCTGTCGAAGAAAACCGCCGACGAACGCATTGCGACGTTCCTCGTCAATCTATCTGCACGCTTCCGCGCCCGCGGCTATTCGGCCAACCAGTTCCGCTTGAGCATGTCGCGCAACGAGATCGGCAACTACCTGGGCCTGGCGGTTGAAACCGTGTCACGGGTCTTCACCCGCTTCCAACAGAACGGGCTGATCCGCGCCGAGGGCAAGGAAGTGCACATCCTGGACCCCATCCAGCTGTGCGCACTGGCCGGTGGTGCGTTGGAGGCCTGAAAGCCTGCGCGAAAAGGTATACTGGCGCATTCGTTTCCCCAGGATTACTCGCCACATGCACAGCGACGCCTTCGACCTCAAAGCCCTGATTCGCCCGGTAGCGGACTTCCCCAAACCGGGCGTGATCTTTCGCGATATCACCCCGCTGTTCCAGTCGCCGCGCGGGCTGCGCTACGTCGCCGACCAGTTCATCGAGCGGTATGTCGAAGCTGAGTTCAGCCACATCGGCGCCATGGATGCACGCGGGTTCCTGATCGGCTCGATCATCGCTCACCAGCTGAACAAGCCGCTGATCCTGTTCCGCAAACAGGGCAAGCTGCCGGCCGATGTGCTGTCGGAGGGTTACCAGACCGAATACGGCGAAGCCTTCCTGGAAGTGCATGCCGACAGCCTGTGCGACGGTGATTCGGTGCTGATCTTCGATGACCTGATTGCGACGGGCGGCACGTTGCTGGCAGCGGTCAACCTGGTGCGCCGCACCGGTGCCCAGGTCTTCGAGGCGGCGTCGATCATCGATTTGCCAGAGCTGGACGGCTCACGCCGGCTGCGTGCGGCGGGGGTGCCGACCTTCTGCCTGACCGAATTCTCGCTCAGCGAGTACTGAGTCAGCTCCAGGGGCGCAGGATCAGAGGGAAATCGGCCTGCGCCCGGCGAAGGCATGCGCCAGGGTGCCGCCATCGACCAGCTCCAACTCGCCACCCAACGGTACACCGTGGGCGATCCGCGAGGCGGCCAAGCCCTTCTGCGCCAGTAACTGAGCGATGTAATGGGCCGTCGCCTCCCCTTCCACCGTCGGGTTGGTTGCCAGGATCACCTCGGTAAAGCTGCCTTGTTCGTCAATCCGCGCCATCAGTTGCGGTACTCCGATTGCCTCAGGCCCTAGGCCATCCAGCGGCGACAGATGCCCCTTGAGCACGAAGTAGCGGCCTCGGTAGCCGGTCTGTTCCACCGCGTACACGTCCATCGGCCCTTCCACCACGCACAGCTGAGTGTCGTCACGCCGCGGGTCGGCGCACTGCGGGCACAGCTCCTGCTCGGTCAGGGTACGGCACTGACGGCAGTGCCCAACCCCCTCCATGGCCTGGCTGAGCGCCTGGGCCAGGCGCAGGCCGCCACTGCGGTCACGCTCTAGCAGTTGCAGAGCCATGCGCTGGGCGGTTTTCTGACCGACACCCGGGAGGGTGCGCAAGGCGTCGATCAGTTGACGGATCAAGGGGCTGAAGCTCATGTGTGCAGGCCTGCCAGTTCGGGAAACAGAATGAACAAGGGAGCAACGACCACGCGGCCGTTACTCCCCATTTGAAGCAAAGGATCGATCAGAACGGCATTTTGAAGCCCGGCGGCAGTTGCATGCCGGCGGTCATGCTGCCCATCTTGTCCTGGCTGTTCTGCTCGACCTTGCGAACAGCGTCGTTAAGGGCCGCAGCGATCAGGTCCTCGAGCACTTCCTTGTCGTCTTCGTCGGTCGACATCAGGCTTTGATCGATGCTGACGCGCTTGACGTCGTGACGACCTGTCATCACCACGCTCACCAGGCCGCCACCGGCTTGGCCGGTTACTTCAGCGTTGGCCAGCTCTTCCTGCATCTTGGCCATCTTTTCCTGCATCTGCTGGGCCTGCTTCATCAGGCCGGCCATGCCACCTTTCATCATGGGGGTATACCTCGATTGGGTCATGTGATGCGGCCTGGCAAAGGGCCGGCCGCATGGTTATGCATTACTGTCCCTGGCTGACCAGGGCCTCTACAGGTTCAATAGTATCCTGCCGCACCGTAGCACCGAACTGCTTGATCATTTGCTGGATCAACGGATCCTGCTCAATCGAGGCCACTGCGTCCTGCTGACGCTCGGCACGCTTGCGTGCTGCCGCCTGGGCCGGGGTTTCCTGTTCGGGGAGGATCAGCTCGATCCGCAGGTTCAGCGTGCGCCCCAGGTGCTGGTTGAGCGCTTCGTTCAGGCGGCGTTGCTGGGTGGCGTTGAACAGCGCGCCCTGGCCCGGGTCCAGGTGCAGCAGCCAGTCGTCACCGTCTGCAGCCATCAACGTACAGTTTGCAGCGATGTTGCCTGTCATACCGGACACAGGCAACTGTGGGAATAATTCCAGCCATTGCAGGGCCAGGCCAGTGGCAGGCTTCGCGGCAGGCAAGGGCTCGGGCGCGGCGACGGGCGGTTCTTCCTGCACGTGCTCGGCCAGTTCGTCCAGGTAGCTGAAGCCCACCGGATCGCTGTCACCGATGTAGTAGTCCTCATCCATCGGCGGCTCATCGTCACGGTCCATGCCCGCCGGGGAGTAGGCGGACGGATCGAACGGTGGCTCGTCGTGGGCAGGTTCGGCAGCTTGTGGCACCGGTGCAGGGTCGGGCTGCGCAGTGGCGGGCGCGGGCTCAGTAATGGGCTCTTCCCACGGCAGGTCGACTACTTCAGCAACCGCTTCCGGCGCAGGTTCTGCTGGCTCTGGCTCTGGCTCTGGCTCTGGAACAGCCTCGACCGCCGCTTCGGCCTCTGCGACAACCTCCGCCGGAGCAACGGCTGCCACGGCGACCGGCGGCACGGCAGCAACAACCGGCGCTTCAGCGACCGCCGCTGGCGCTGCCACCGGGTTTGCAGGATCAGCTGTGGCCTGGCTGATCCCCACCGGCTTTAGCACCGGCTTCGGCGCATCGTCGGTATCGGCCGGGCGGAACGCCAGCATGCGCAGCAGGACCATCTCGAAGCCGCCCCGCGGGTCCGGTGCCAATGGCAGGTCGCGGCGGCCGATCAGCCCCATCTGGTAGTAGAACTGTACATCTTCGGCCGGCAGGGCGGACGCCAGCGCCAATACCCGGTCGCGGTCGCCCTGGCCATTGTCCACCGCATCAGGCAATGCCTGGGCGATAGCCACACGGTGCAGCACATTGAGCATCTCGGCCAGTACGCCACTCCAGTCTGGCCCTTGCTCGGCAAGGTTGCGCACGGCCTCGAGCAACGCCCGCGCATCGCCCTCCAGCAACGCTTGCAGCACCCCATAGACCTGGCCGTGATCGAGGCTGCCGAGCATGGCCCGCACGTCGGCGGCCATCACTTTGCCTTCGCCAAAGGCAATAGCCTGGTCAGTCAGGCTCATGGCATCGCGCATCGACCCATCGGCAGCGCGACCGAGCAGCCACAGCGCGTCGGGTTCGAACGGCACGTTTTCGGCCGTCAATACATGGCTCAGGTGCTCGACCACACGCTCCGGGCTCATGTTCTTCAGCGAGAACTGCAGGCAACGCGACAGGATGGTGGCCGGCAGCTTCTGCGGGTCGGTGGTGGCGAGGATGAACTTGACGTAGGGCGGTGGCTCTTCCAGCGTCTTGAGCAAGGCGTTGAACGAGTGCGTGGACAGCATGTGCACTTCGTCGATCAGGTAAACCTTGAAGCGCCCGCGGCTCGGTGCGTACTGCACGTTATCGAGCAGCTCGCGGGTGTCCTCTACCTTGGTCCGGCTGGCAGCGTCGATCTCGATCAGGTCGACGAAGCGGCCCTCGTCGATCTCCCGGCACACCGAACACGTACCGCAGGGCGTGGAGGTAATGCCCGTCTCACAGTTGAGGCATTTGGCGATGATCCGGGCAATGGTGGTCTTGCCCACGCCGCGCGTACCAGTGAACAGGTAGGCATGGTGCAGGCGCTGGTTGTCCAAGGCATTGATCAAGGCCTTGAGCACATGGGCCTGGCCGACCATTTCGCGGAACGAGCGCGGACGCCATTTACGTGCAAGAACCTGATAACTCATCGAAAAACCATCGCAGCCTGATCGAGCGGAAGATCGCTAATGCTAGCGGAGCGGGGGCAAAATTGCACCCTGCAAGGTTCGGCTAAGCTAAGGAACTGGCGCATGCCGTTCAGGGAGAATGAGCCTTGCGAAGACTGCTGGCCCTGCTGATGCTGTGCAACACCCAGAGCCTGGCCGACCAGCCCGTGCTGCGGTTTTCCGTTGCCGAGAGCTGGAGCATGCCGCTGATGCGCGTGGCGGACGAGCAGCCGGTTGAAGGGCTGCTGTTCGACCTGATGCAAGCCATGGCCCGCGAAGTCGGCGCCCGCGCCGAATACCATGTGCTGCCCCGCCTGCGCCTGCAGCAGGCCATGGATGACGGCGACGTCGATGTGCGCTGTTATGTGAGCCCCCAGTGGTTCAACGATCGGCCGGGGCGGTTTGCCTGGAGCATACCGCTGTTTCGCCTGCGGGATGTACTGGTCGGGCAGCCGAACGACCAACCTACCCGCCCGGAGCAACTGCCGCTGCAGGCCATTGGTACGGTACTGGGTTACACCTACACCACGCTGGACCCTCTGTTCGAGCGTGGGCAATTACGCCGTGAAGACAGCCGCAGCCAGGAGCTGGCGCTGCAGAAGCTGCAGATTGGGCGCTATCGGCATGCGGTGAGCAACGAGCTGTCGCTGCAGTGGTTTAACCAGCGGTTACCCACTGGCCAGCGGCTGCAAGTGCTGGCGGTGCTGGAACAGCAGGCGCTGGGGTGCATGGTGCGAAATGATCCGTCGGTGCCGACCCAAGGGGTGTTGCGGGCATTGGTACGCATGAAGGAATCAGGGGAGATCGAGCGAATCACGCGGCGCTATGGGGCTGCGGTTTATTCAGGTGAGGTTTCGGGGGTGAAGCCTTGATCGGGGTCCCGCCTTGAGATGTAGGACAATCAAAGAGGTGTCGACAGGGTGCGGAGTCAGACATGCTGACCACCGTTAACATGAATTTCCGCGCCATTTACATAAGAAGCACCGCTTGTGCAAAGGAAGTAGACGAGCGAAGCAACTTCTTCAGGTTTGCCCAGCCGGCTCATCGGCACCAGACGCTCGACGATATCCGCAGTGCCTTCGGACAGTATCGAGGTTTCGATTTCCCCAGGGGCGATCGCGTTGACCCTTATGCCCTGCCGGCCAAAATCAAAGGCCATTTCGCGAGTCAGGGCGCACAGTGCAGATTTGGATGTGGAATAGGCAACACCTGCAAACGGGTGCACCCGGGACCCGGCAATAGAGGTCACGTTGATGATGCTGCCTTTTGCAGCGCTCAACTCCTCAAACAGTCCGCGGGCAAGCAGGGCCGTGGAAAACAGGTTGACATTGAAGACCTTGATCCAGGTTGCATAGTCGGACTGCAGTACACCAAGGCGCGCCCCCTCAGGCCCCTTGGGTGAAATCCCGGCATTGTTTACCAATGCATCCAGGCGCCCACCCAGTTTAGCTTTGATGACTGCCAGGCTGTCGTTGACGCTGTCGATATCCTCCAGATCAAGATGAAAGTGGTTGAGCAAACCCTCGGCCCACGGGCATTCAGCGACCCAATCCTGGCGAGACGCGGTGAAGATCCTCCACCCAGCGGCGTGGAAGTGTTTGACGGTGGCATGGCCAATGCCACGACTGGCACCGGTCAACAGCAGTGTCTTTTCGCTCATACCTGCATTTACCTGGTAAAAGTTTCGGGTGGACGACTCAGCGATCTAGGTCAAGAAGGCGACGAACCTCACGTGTCGGAGGCGTCATGGCTGTTAACTCTAAGTCGGACGACCTGTGGCGGAAACGACATATTTCCCTCGTTACCCGTCACAGGATGGCAATGCCCGTGCATGGCCGCCAACGGCCCGCCGGAGGCAATATCAGGGCCGGTCCCACCCGCCTCCCAACGCTCTGACCAGGTTCACTGTGGCAATGGCCTGCGTGCCGGTCAGACGGCTCAGTTGCAGCTCGGTTTGCAAGACCTGACGCTGAGCATCGATAACGTCCAGATAGCTGATCTGCCCCTCTTCATACTGAGTCCTGGAAAGGCGTTCTGTACGTATTGACGCTGCAACCGCTTCGCGTTGGTTACGCTTCTGATCACTGAGTAACCTCAGATCCGCGAGGTTGTCCTCTACCTCTCTGAATGCCACCAGTACCTGTTCCCGATACTTGGCAACCTGCTCGTCGTATCGAGCCCGCGCAGAGGCAAGGCCTGCTTTTCTGCGACCACCATCAAAGAGTGGCAAGGTCAGGGCAGTTCCGGTAAGTGGTCCTAATAGAAAAGACCGCGTTGACCAGTCGAACAGATTTCCCAGTGACGACGCCTCGAATCCGGCGGCGGCATTCAGATCAAGCCGCGGGAAGAATGCTGACCTTGCCAGCCCGATCTG
Organism: Pseudomonas sp. NBRC 111131; assembly: GCF_001320525.1. Taxonomy (NCBI): domain Bacteria; kingdom Pseudomonadati; phylum Pseudomonadota; class Gammaproteobacteria; order Pseudomonadales; family Pseudomonadaceae; genus Pseudomonas; species Pseudomonas sp. NBRC 111131. Next base: position 160,578 of record NZ_BCBH01000003.1, read on the forward strand.
GGCATTGGCCGCCGCCATGGCTTTTTCGGCAGCGGCAATATCGGGACGGCGTTCTAGCAGAGCTGATGGTAGTCCGACAGGCACCTGAGTCGCGATGGGCTCTATCGGCGACTCAGGGAATTTGAAGTCGGCAGGCGCTTTACCCAGCAACACCGCAAGGCTGTGCTCTGACGTTGCCCGAAGCCGTGCCACCCCTACCGAGTTCGCCCTCGCGCTCGCTAACTCGTTGCGCGCCCGGGACAAGTCAAGTTCGTTTATGTCGCCTTCCTTGAACCGCCCCTCTACCAACTTCAGGGTGTTTTCACGCAAGGTGACTGTGCGCCGAAACAATCGAAGTTGATTGTCATACTCACGCAGTTCGAAATATTGCTTGGCCACGTCAGCCTGCAGGGTTAGCAGCACAGAATGATAAAGCGCCTCGTTCTGGGCTTGATCAGCCAGCGCGACATTCACGTGTGAATCCACCCTGCCGAACAGGTCTACCTCATAGGAAGCGGTCGCCTGCGCCCGCCAAAGCGTCTGCGCCGACCCACGTGCATCGTCGGACAACGACTGTGAGGCTGGAGAGCTGCGTTCACGCGTAGCACCAAACCCTGCATCGATGGACGGGAACCACCCCGCTCGGGCTGACTGGGTCAATGCTCTCGATTGCCGGACCCGTGCGGCAGCCGCCCTAAGGTTCTGGTTAGCCTCTGCGGCTTGCCGCTCAAGGTCGTTCAGCACCGGATCGCCAAACGCCAACCACCATTGCCCTCGGTGTTCGGCCTCCGCCGGTTCAGCGTTTTTCCAAGCGCTGCGGTTGACGCTCGGTGCCTGCTTGCGGGTCGCCGAGGCCTCCTTGAAGGCCTGCGGAGTCGGCACATCAGGACGGGTGTATGTCGGCTCCACAGAGCAGGCTGTCAGCAGCGTTAGCACCGCTGAGGCAATTAGCAGCCTTGAACTGCACAGTTGGGGTAGTTGGCTCATTGCGTGGCTCCGATCATGCGTCCAATGCTTGCGTTGTCAGGTGAGGTGCGTCTTTCTGAGCCACATGTACTTTGCCGCCTGCCAACGTGCGCAGGACCACATAGAAGACAGGTGTCAGGACAAGGCCGAACAGGGTTACGCCCAACATGCCGAAGAAAACCGAGACGCCCATGGCCTGGCGCATTTCTGAGCCGGCGCCAGAGGAAAATACCAGGGGAACCACCCCCATGATGAAGGCGATCGATGTCATGAGAATCGGCCGCAGGCGCAGGCGGCTCGCTTCAATGGCGGCCTCCAACGGCGTATAACCGTCGTGCTCCAGCTCTCTGGCGAACTCGACTATCAAAATGGCGTTCTTCGATGCCAGGGCGACCAGGACCATCAACCCGATCTGGGTAAAGATGTTGTTGTCCCCCTGCGTGAGCCATACCCCTGTAAGTGCGCACAGTATGCTCATCGGGACGATCAGGATGACTGCCAAAGGCAGTGTCAGGCTTTCGTAGAGTGCGGCCAGCACGAGGAATACGAGCAGCACGCTGATTGGGAATACCCACATACCGGCGTTACCTGCCAACACCTTCTGGTAAGTCAGGTCAGTCCACTCGAATTTTACCCCTTGCGGCAATACCTCGGCTGCAATGCGTTCTGCTGCTACCTGGGCCTGGCCGGACGAATAGCCTGGCGCAGGGCCGCCGTTGATATCTGCCGCTGTATAGCCGTTGTATCGCACCACCATGTCCGGCCCATAGGTCGGGGTGATGCGAACCAGAGAAGACAAAGGCACCATTTCTCCACGGTCGTTTCTGGTTTTCAGCTGAAGAATGTCATCCGCGCGCTGACGAAACGGTGCGTCGGCCTGCACACGTACCTGGTACACCCGGCCAAAACTATTGAAGTCATTCACGTACAAGGAGCCAAGGTATACCTGCATGGTCTTGAACACATCGGTAACCGACACGCCCAGCTGCTTGGCTTTCACTCGGTCCAATTCAACGTTCAACTGGGGGAAGTTGATTTGATAGTTGGTCAGTGAGCCACCAAGCTCGGGGGTAACCGCCGCCTTGGCCACGAATGCTTGAGCGGCGTCGTTGAGCGCCTCGTACCCCAGGCTACCCTGGTCCTCCAGTTGCATCTTGAAGCCGCCCAGTGTGCCCAGGCCGAGTATTGGCGGCGGTGGAAAGGCTGCAACGTAGGCACCTTTGATAAGGGCGAACTTCTGGTTGAGGGACTCGACGATGGCCGCGGCCGACTCATCTTTGCCGGTACGCTCGCTAAGGGGTTTGAGGGGGACGAAGACGATCCCTGCGCTGGAACTGTTCATGAATCCGTTGACGGACATTCCAGGGAACCCGACTGCATGAGCTGCGCCCGGCTGCTGCATGACGATTTCGCTCATCTGGCGAATCACTTCTTCCGTGCGGTCAAGAGAGGCGCCATTGGGGAGCTGGGCGATGGTGACCAAGTATTCCTTGTCCTGCATCGGAAGGAAGCCTGCGGGCACACTATTGCCCACGACCACGGTGAGCCCCAGAAGCCCCACATAAACGAGCAGCATGCTGCCTTTGCGTTTAAGTACGCCTGTTACACCCTTCGAGTAGTGCTCCGAACCGCGACTGAAAGCCTTGTTGAATACTCGAAAAAAGCCGCCCAGTACGTTGTTCATCCCTCGAGTCAACGCATCCTGCTTTGCACCGTGGCTACGCAAAAGCAGTGCACTGAGGGCTGGGGACAGGGTGAGCGAGTTAAAGGCTGAGATCACCGTCGAAATCGCAATGGTCATCGCAAACTGCTGGTAGAACTGCCCCGTGAGGCCGCTCATGAATGCCAATGGCACAAACACTGCGACCAACGTGAGAGCGATTGCAATGATAGGGCCGCTGACCTCCTGCATGGCTTTGTACGTGGCCGCTCTGGGCGTCAGTCCCCCGGCGATATTCCTTTCCACGTTTTCGACCACAACGATGGCATCGTCGACGACGATACCAATAGCGAGCACCATTCCGAAAAGCGACAGGGCATTGATCGAGAAACCGAAGGCCAGCAAAAGCGCGAAGGTACCCACGATTGATACCGGTACGGCCAGCAAAGGGATGATCGCTGTACGCCATGACTGGAGGAACACAATGACGACCACAACCACCAGTGCGATGGCTTCGAGCAGTGTTTCTATAACCGCCTGAATGCTCGACTTCACGAAGCGCGTAGGGTCGTAGATCAGCCTGTAGTCCAGGCCAGGAGGGAAGTCAGCGCTGAGCTCCTTGAGTGTTGCGCGGATTTGATCGGAGATCTCAAGTGCGTTAGCGCCAGGCAATTGGTAGACGGCAAGGGACACGGCGGGCTTGTTGTCCAGCAGCGCACGTAAACCGTATTCAGCCGCAGAAAGCTCCACCCTGGCGACATCTCGCAGATGAGTCACTGCACCGTTTGGGCCTGTTTTAAGAACGATGTCACGGAACTCGTCGACCGTCTTCAGGCGCCCCTGGGCATTGATTGTCAACTGGACCGCAGTACCTGGCGAAGAAGGCGCAGCACCGACGGCTCCTGCGGCAACCTGGATGTTCTGCTCCTGGATGGAGGTGACAATCTCAGTGGCGGTGAGGTTTCGCTGTGCGACCTTCTGCGGGTCGAGCCATACGCGCATTGCGTAGTCCCCCGACCCCCACATGTCGACACGGCCAACACCGGATATTCGCTCAAATCGTGTTTTGACGTTCCGTACACCGTAGTTTCTCAAGTACGTTGTATCGTACCGATCATTCGGCGATACCAGGTGCAGGAACAGCACCAGTGCAGAAGAGCTTTTGAGGGTAGTGACACCCAGTCGTTGAACCTCTTCGGGCAACCGTGGCAATGCTTGGTTGACGCGGTTCTGAACCAACTGGGTCGCCAAGTCAGGGTCGGTTCCTAACGCAAACGTTACGGTTATAGTCAGGTTGCCATCACTGTTTGCCTGGGACTGCATATACAGCATATTTTCAACGCCGTTGATCTTTTCCTCCAGCGGCGCGGCAACGGTTTCGGCAATGACCTTTGGGTTCGCCCCGGGGTACTGCACACTGACCGTGACCGAAGGTGGGACGACTTCCGGGTACTCGGCAATCGGCAATCGAAATATTGCGATCAACCCTGCAAGCAGGATCACCACGGAAAGTACGCCCGCAAAGATCGGACGATCAATGAAGAACTTGGATATGTTCATGAGTGACTCTTTGAGTGAGCGCTACTACTTTCAGCGCTGCTTGAACTTCAACAATGAAAACAAAGCGCTGCGTTACCACCCGTTCGCTGGCCAACCGAGCCCGCTCAGGTGGGTTGAGACAGGGTAAATATGAAACCGGGGGTCAATGAATGTTGCTCGCCTGTGCGCTACCACGGGAAACTATTTTCCCTGATACCTGCTCCCCTGGACGAACTCGCTGAATACCACCCACCACTACCCGCTCGCCTTCTTCGAGCCCGGACGTAATAATCCGCTCGTTGCCTTGCAGGTTCCCCAGCGCCACCGGGCGATAAGCGATGTGGTCATCCTTATCTACAACCAGGACGAACCGCTTGTCCTGATCGGTGCCAATAGCGGCGTCATCAATGAGCAAGGCTGGGTACGGTTCACTGCCGCCAACTTTTACACGCGCGTATAACCCCGGGACCATACTGCCATCCGAGTTGTCAAACCGCGCCCGCATGCGAATGGTGCCTGACGTCGTATCGAGTTGGTTATCCACGGATTGGATAACGCCACGGCGCGAGTACCCAGTCTCATCTGCAAGTCCCAGATCAACGGGGACGTTACCGTTGTGGCCCTGCCGACTGAGGTATTTGAGATAGGTCTGCTCGTCAGCATTGAACTCCGCATACATGGGGTTGACCGAAACGAGAGTAGTCAGCGGTGCGGCGCCTGCCCCGGCATTCACAATATTGCCGAGTGTCAATTCCGCTCGCGATACACGGCCGGCAATTGGAGCGGTTATCTGGGTATGGCCGAGGTCAATTTTAGCGGCATCCAGCGCCGCTTCAGCTGTTTTAAGGTTGGCGCTGGCCTCCAGGGCCGCATTGTTTTTCTCGTCGTAGTCACGTTTGGCGATTGCATTTTCGCCGATGAGGCGCTGCGCCCTTTCCCAGTCGCTTTTCGTGTATGCGGCGCGAGCCCGCGCGGCGGCAACCTGGCCCTTGGCTCGTTCGACCTGTGCCTGGTAGGGACGTGGGTCGATGACAAATAGCGTGTCCCCTTTTTTAACCATTTGCCCATCATGTATGTTGACAAGCGTAATGGTTCCCGCAACCAGCGGCCTGACCTCAACCTTTTCCACTGCTGCCAACCGGCCAGAATAGACTTGCCAGTCGGTGACTGTTTCTTTTTTAACGACTGCGATATCGACCTCCTGCAGGGGTGACGGGCCTTCCTGTGCTACCGCCCGTGCTGAATGATCGACAACGCCATAGGCAATGATGCCTGAGATAAAAATAAAACCTACCGAATAAACTGCCAGCCTGGCATGGGATTTTGAATTTGAACTCATAATTGCTCCGGAATTAATTCTGCCTCACCCCACCCCTTGTTTAACTGTCGAGGTGCAGTAGCCAATGGCCGTGAGGTATTCGCCTCGACGTGCTTTGAGCGCCTAGGCACTCTCCACTACGAGAGATTTCGCGTTGCGCTCGGCACGCATCCATCGCACTGTAAAAACAGCAGACACAACGATGAGCGGCAAGACGACTGCATTCATGTTTTTCCAACCCATTAGCTGCAAGACCGGGCCGGCGGCTAACGTGGCGAATGCTGTAAACGTATATTGAAAAAGCTCTGCAACACCCTGCACCTTGGCCTTTTCACAGGCAGCATATGAGGAAGTCAGCAAGGTTGTGCCGCCCACAAACATGAAGTTCCAGCCGACCCCTAAACACAGAAGGGCCATGTAGAACGCGACCAAGCTAGTCGAAAAATTCGCGATCACTGCGCATGCTGCGCACAGCGCCATGCCAAGAAACAAAATAGGCGGCAGCCCCAATAACGCTATCAGGCGCCCAGCAAAAAGTGAGGGGGCATACATACCCACTAAATGCCATTGAATAATGCTCGCGCCATCACTGATCGAGTGCTGATTGGCGACCGCAGCCAGGGGGGTAGCGGTCATGATGAACATCATCACCACGCCGCCGATAACGTTATTGGCGAGTGCCGCCAATGAAACAGGCTGCGTCAATATCGTGCGTAATTTACGGGGAGACTGTTCCTGGCCTGGCAACACCAATGGCTCTGGAGGCGCATCCCGGTACCCGAGCCAAAGCAATGCCGCAGAGGCAAGGCCTAGTAGCCCTACCATCAAGTACGAACCTGCGAACAGCGCAGGGAGCAAATCTGTGCTCCAACTCGCTAACAAAGGCCCGAGCAACGCGGCAATCACGCCGCCTGCAAGCACCAACGAGATAGCGCGGGCCTTGCGACCGTTGGGTTCCGAGTCTGTAGCCGCCAACCGGTAGTACTGGGCGAACGCCTGAAAAACCCCTACAGCCGCGGTCCCGATGCAAAACAACCAAAAAGAACCCAGGAATACCGCCCATACGGAGACCAATCCTCCGATCGAACCGATAAGCGCCCCGAGCACAAACCCCCGCCGTCTACCCACCTTCTGCATGAGGGTAGAGGCGAAATAAGTCGCTATCGCCCCCGCTACGGTGATCAGCGCAAAGGGCAAGGTCGCCAGGGATTTATCGGGCGCCAGTTCATATCCAGTTAAACCGGTCAATGTGAGATCGATTGCAATGGCCGCCGTGAATAGTCCTTGGGCGAGTGCCAGTACGACCACGTTCGAATGGCGTGACGCGTTTCCACACGCTGGATTGTCACTCGATGAATTCGATGTGTTCATCGTGTCCGCCCCCAGGCAAGACGGCTCAAGCTGTGCGCCCTTACAACCATGACGACTCTCCTGTTGAAATCCGGAGCATTTTCTACGTCGCTTTTGGTGGGAGAAAGGACTTAGTTCCCTCCTTTCAGGCCATCAACCTGAGCCAGAGTGTATATGACGTTTTTTGAGGGTTTTTCGTACTTTCCGCCATTCAGTTTTTCTTGCATCATTTGGAACCGGCAGTAACAAACCAGGCAAAAGGGCACTGAACGGACACGGACATTCCGGGCAGGATCTACGCTTTTCGAGAAGGTAACCCCATGCGCGACATCGCTTTCCTGATCTTTCCCGAATTCCAGATTCTGGATCTGGGCGGGCCCCTGAGCGCTTTTGAAGTAGCGAAAGAAATTGCAGCGCCCGATCCTTACCGTTGCTCGGTGGTTTCCTTGTCGGGCGGCCCTGTGATGAGCTCGTCTGGCCTGGAAGTAAAGAGTCAGAAGATCAGGTCGACCCCGTACGATACGTTGATCGTGGTCGGCGGTAAGGCGTTTTCCAAGCCCTATGAGCTCCCGCGGGTGTCGGACCACCTCGCCAATGCCGCCGCGAAAGGTACCCGGCGAATCGCGAGTGTTTGCACTGGTGCGTTTCTATTGGCGTCGGCGGGACTGTTGGACGGCCGACGGGCGACAACCCACTGGAGGCAGACCGCCCGACTGCAGCGCAACTTCCCCAAGGTGCGGGTGCAGCCCAATCATATATTTACGAAGGATGGTGGGATCTGGACCTCCGCCGGCATCTCAGCGGGCATCGATCTGGCGCTGGCCATGATCGAGGAGGATCTGGGAAGTACTGTTTCCCATGAAGTCGCCCGAGCCATGGTCGTGTACCACCGGCGGCCCGGAGGGCAATCACAATTTTCCGCCATGGCCGATATGGAGCCCACGACGAACCGCATGAGAGAGGTGCTTTCCTACATGCGGGAGCATCTGAGCGAACAACTATCAACTGAGCACTTGGCGTCAATTGCCTGCCTTAGCCTGCGTCAGTTCGGCCGAGCTTTTCTTCTGGAAACGGGGGAAACACCGGCTAAAGCGGTGGAACGTTTACGTGTCGAGGCCGCAAGGCTGCGTGTCGAGCGCGGGGCAGAACCCATCGAGCTGATAGCACACGCGGTCGGCTTCAAGGACCCTGAACGGATGCGCAGAGCCTTTATCAGGGTTATCGGGCACCCCCCTCAAAGCATCCGGCGGCAGGCCGTGCATCAGGGCGTTAATGGTCATGGGCGTGAGGCTGAGGTGTCTTGACTCACAGCCGTATGCCGGCGGGAGTTCAGGAAGAAAGCAGAAAAAGGTCCGCCGCGGAAGAGGCAGGGATTTTCAAACCCCAGAAATGGAGGCGGCCCCACCAGCCACACCCCGGCACTCGATGTTCCCGCTATGGCTGCTCCCTTCCGGGCCTGACCAGGTTAACGGGTAATCAATGCGGGGGGACCGATGGGGCCACCACTACGCGGCTCGCTAAGCAGCGAGCCGCGCCATTGTACCCGTCTGGGGCGAAGTTACAACCTTTGGGTTAGAAAAAGTCATCATTTCTCAATGACTTGTCCAGCTGCAGCAGGCCAGGTCCGCTACCGAAGCCCTTTTCAAATGCTAATGCCCTGCGCGCTCAGGAAGCCGATGAACGCATCCTCATCCAGTACCTTCACCCCCAGCTCGCTGGCCTTGGCCAACTTGGAACCGGCGCCAGGCCCCGCGACCACGCAATGAGTCTTGCCGGAAACCGACCCGGCCACCTTGGCGCCCAGGCGCTCGAGCTTCTCTTTGGCACTATCACGGCTCATGCACTCCAGGGTGCCGGTGAGCACCCAGGTCTGGCCAGCCAGGGGCAAGCCTTCGGCGGTTTTCTTCTCGCTGCTCCAGTGCATGCCGAATGCCAGTAACTGGGCCTCGATGGCGCGCGCCAGTTTCTGGTTGGCCTCGTCCTTGAAGAATTCGCGCACCGCGTCGGCCTGCTTGGCCGCCAGGGCCTGGCGCAGGTCGATACCGTCTGCCGCGATGATCTTGTCCAGGTTGTCGAGCTTGGCCACCAGCTTTTCCGCACCGGTAGGCCCCACCGAGGCGATGTCGAGCTTGGCGATCATCCCGGCCAGGGTGGTGCTGGCTGCGAACTCGGCAGCCAGCTCACCCTCGTCCTGCAACTGCATGCCGCTGGCCAGCAACTGCTCGATGACGGTGCGGTTGTGCTCGTCTTCGAAGAAGTTGTGAATTTCGTACGCCACCTCCAGGCCAATGTCCGGCAGGTAGGTCAGCACCTGCGGCAGCGCCTGCTGCACGCGCGCCAGGCTGCCTAGCGAGCGCGCCAGGACCTTGGCGGTCTCCTCGCCCACGTCCGGGATGCCCAAGGCGTAGATGAAGCGCGCCAGGCTTGGGCGCTTGCTGGCTTCAATGGCATCCAGCAGCTTCTTGCTGGAGACTTCGGCAAAGCCTTCCAGGCCGACGATCTGGTCGAACTCCAGTTTGTAGAGATCCGCTGGCGAGCCGATCAGGCCCTCGTCCACCAGTTGCTCCACGCTCTTCTCGCCCAGGCCATCGATGTCCATGGCACGCCGCGACACATAGTGAATGATCGCCTGCTTGAGCTGAGCGCCGCAGGCCAGGCGGCCGACGCAGCGGTACACCGCGCCCTCGCTGGTGGTTTCCTTGCCCTTGCTGCGCTTGACCAACTGGGTGCGCTCGACTTGCGAACCACACACCGGGCACTCGCTTGGCACCTGCACCGGACGGGCATCTTCGGGGCGGCGCTCGAGCACCACCTGCATCACCTGGGGGATGACATCACCGGCACGGCGAATGATCACTGTGTCGCCAATGCGCAGGCCCAAGCGGGCGATTTCGTCCATGTTGTGCAAGGTGGCGTTGGAAACGGTCACGCCAGCCACTTTTACCGGCCTGAGGCGCGCGACTGGCGTGACTGCCCCGGTACGGCCGACCTGGAACTCGACATCCAGCACCTCGGTGAGTTCTTCCATGGCCGGGAACTTGTGGGCGATGGCCCAGCGTGGCTCGCGCGCACGAAAGCCCAGCTCGCGCTGGGCGGCCAGGCTGTTGACCTTGAACACCACACCGTCAATCTCGTAGGGCAGGCTGTTGCGCCGCTCGCCGATGTCGCGGTAGTAGGCCAGACACTCTTCGATACCGGCAGCGTGCTTGAGCTCGCGGCTGATGGGCAGACCCCAGGCCTTGAGCTGTTCCAGGATGCCGATGTGGCTGTCGCCGATGCTGGCAGAGACTTGCCCTACGCCATAGCAGCAGAATTCCAGAGGGCGGCTGGCGGTGATTTTCGAATCCAGCTGGCGCAGGCTGCCGGCGGCGGCGTTGCGCGGATTGGCGAAAGTCTTGCCACCGGCCTCGGCCTGGGCCGCGTTGAGGCGGTCGAAGCCGGCCTTGCTCATGAACACCTCGCCGCGCACTTCGAGCACCGCGGGCCAGCCGGTGCCCTGTAGCTTGAGCGGGATATTGCGCACCGTGCGCACGTTGGCACTGATGTCCTCGCCGGTGGTGCCATCGCCGCGGGTGGCGCCCTGCACCAGCTGGCCGTCGCGGTACAACAGGCTTACCGCCAGGCCGTCCAGCTTGGGTTCGCAGCTGTAATCGACCGCGCCGGGCTGGTCGAGGCTGCCCTCAACGCGACGGCCAAACTCGCGCAGGTCGGCTTCCTCGAAGGCGTTGCCCAAACTGAGCATCGGCACTTCGTGGCGTACCTGGCTGAACGCGGCCAGGGCGGTTCCGCCGACGCGCTGGGTTGGCGAATCTGGCGTGACCAGGTGCGGATGCTCGGCCTCGAGGGCCTTGAGCTCATTGAACAGACGGTCGTATTCGGCGTCGGGCACGCTGGGTTCGTCGAGCACGTAGTAACGGTAATTGTGCTGGTCGAGCTCGGCGCGCAGGGCGTGGATTCGGGATTCGGCGTTCATTCTCAGGTTCTCTTGCAAAGCAAAAAGAGCAGCCTGGGGGATGCGGCAGCCTCAGGTATTTTCAGATGGCCTGTTCCTGCCCTTTCGCGGATTTGCTCGCGAAAGGGCAGGAACAGGCCTTCTGAACACCTGGACCGACCAGCACACCCCACAGGCTGCTCTCTGGCTTGGATCTGTCTATCAGCGCTTCTGGGTCAGCGCACGACGCTCGAACTCGACGATACGCTGGCGGTAGTGTTCGATGGTCTGGGCGGTCAGCACGCTCCGCTGGTCATCCTTGAGCTCGCCATTGAGTTCATGGGCCAGCTTGCGCGCCGCAGCAACCATGACATCAAAGGCCTGCTTCGGATGGCGCGGGCCCGGCAGGCCAAGGAAGAAGCTCACCGCACGGGTGCTGAAGTGGTCGATGTCATCCAGGTCGAAGATACCGGGCTTGACCGCGTTGGCCATGGAGAACAGCACTTCGCCATGACCGGCCATGCTCTCGTGGCGGTGGAAGATGTCCATCTCGCCAAAACGCAGGCCGCTTTCGAGAATGTTCTGCAGCAGCGCCGGCCCCTTGAACCCGCCTTCGTCTCGGGAGATCACGCTGATTACCAGCACTTCCTCGACCGGTGGCAGCTCCTTGGTGGCATTGCCGGTGGCGGCGAAGCCGCTGCTGCGGCTGGTGTCCGCAACAAAATCATCGTCGGCGTCGGCGAACAGGTCAGGTTCGCGCGGCTCTGCCGCCAGGTTCAGGTCACCCTGCTGCTGCACTTCAGCCGCGCGCTTGCCGCGCTTGCTGGCCTTGGCCGGCTTCGGCTCGCGCTCACGTTCGCGCACAGGTGCGCTCAGCGACGGCAGGTCGCTTTCGTCCAGTTCAGGCTCCTTCTGGGTGTCCAGCACCCGCGACGGGCCGAGCACTTCAGCGCTGCCTTCTTCGTCCGGCAGGTTGGAGTAACTGCGATCCAGACGGAATTTCAACTTGCCTTTTCCGCCGCGCATGCGGCGCCAGCCGTCGAAAAGAATACCGGCGATGACAATGATGCCGATGACGATCAGCCACTCGCGCAGACCGATTTCCATGTAATCCCGTGCCTCTATAAAAATATGCTTGAAAACAAAGGCTTTAAAGCCCTTTAACACGTGGCGCCAACTCTATGTTCTGACAGGCGTTTTACCCACGCAAAAAACGAGTGACATTAAGCTAGCACGACCAAAGACAACTTTACACCGTCTGTCGCACATGACAGGGGGATTTCCCTACGCAAAGCGCCCTATCTTCGCTCATCAAGCGTCGACCATGGCCAGTGCCTCCTCCACATCAACTGCAACAAGACGTGAACAGCCGGGTTCGTGCATGGTCACCCCCATCAGTTGATCCGCCATTTCCATGGCGATCTTGTTATGGGTGATGTAAATGAACTGCACACTCTCACTCATTTCCTTGACCAGGCGGGCGTACCGCCCGACGTTGGCATCGTCCAGCGGCGCATCGACCTCGTCGAGCATGCAGAACGGTGCGGGGTTCAACTTGAAGATGGCAAACACCAGCGCCAGGGCGGTCAGTGCCTTCTCGCCGCCGGACAGCAAATGGATGGTGCTGTTCTTCTTGCCCGGCGGGCGTGCCATGATCGTCACCCCTGTATCGAGTAAATCTTCGCCCGTCAGTTCCAGATAAGCGCTGCCACCACCGAAAACTTTTGGGAAAAGTGCCTGTAATCCGGCATTTATCTGATCAAAGGTATCCTTGAAGCGGTTGCGGGTTTCCTTGTCGATCTTGCGGATGACGTTTTCCAGGGTCTCCAGCGCCTCGACCAAATCGGCATCCTGAGCGTCCAGGTAGCGCTTGCGCTCGGACTGCTGCTCGTATTCCTCGATCGCCGCCAGGTTGATCGCCCCCAGCCGCTGGATACGGGCTTCCACCTGCTCGAGCGCCTGCTCGGTACCCTGCTCGCTGGCGTCAGCCTCAACGGTGGCAAGCACACCCTGCAAATCGTAGCCGTCGGCCAGCAATTGTTCCTGCAACGTCTTGCGGCGCACATCCAGGCCCTGGCACTCCAGGCGCATCTGCTCCAGCTGGCCGCGCAGCAACTGGGCCTGTTGCTCAGCCTGGGTACGGCGCTTTTCGGCGTCGCGCAGGGCGCGGTCGGCTTCATCCATGTGCAGGCGCGCCTGGCGCATTTCCTCGTCGACGCTCATGCGCCGTTCCAGCAGTTCTTCGAGCTTCAGGCGCAGCTCTTCCAGCGGTGCTTCGCCCTCCTCCAGGTTCAGGCTCAGCTGCTCCTGGCGCTCGCTCAGGCGTGCAGCCTGCTGCTCCAGGCGCTCCAGGGCCTGGCGGGTGGAGTCGTGCTGGGCGCGCAGCGAGCCCAGGCGTACGGCCAACTGGTGGGCGTGGTCCTTGTGTTGGCGGGCTTGCTGGCGGATACGATCAAGGCCTTCGCGCAAGGTATCGCGGCGGGCCATCAACTGCTCGCGCTGCTCGGTGTCCTGGGCCATCAGGTCCAGCGCCTCTTGCAGCAGCAGGCGCGCCTCGCCCAGCTGCTCATGCTCCAGCGCGCGCTGCTCCTGGAGTTCGCCCAGTTCTTCCTGCAGCCGACTGCGACGCAACGCGACCTGCTCGGCGCGGGCGCGGGCAGCGCTAAGGCTGGCGTTCAACTCGCCATGCTGGCGGCTTTCCTCCTGCGCCCGCCGGCGCAGCACTTCACGCTGCTCTTCCAGGCCCAGTTGCTGCTCACGCAGCACTTGCAGCTGTGCTTCAAGCTGTTCCAGCGCGGCTTCCAGCTCCAGTTGCTCCTGGCCGAGGCGCTCGATTTCCTGGCCACGGGCAAGCACGCCCCCTTGGGCCTCGCCACCCCGGCTCACGCGCAAGAAGTGCCGACCGACCCAATAGCCATCGCGGCTTACCAGGCTCTGCCCCTCACCCAGCGCAGCACGTTGCGCCAAGGCCTGGGCAAGGTCTTCGACTGGCCGGATCTGGCCCAGCCAAGGCGCCAGGTCGGTGCGCCCTTCGACCTTGTCGAGCAGGCTGCCGGGCGGGTGTGCTGCTGTGTCGGCCGGCAGCAGCAAGCGCAGTTCGCCTTGCTCCAGGTTGCTGAAATCCAGGCCGGCTAACTCATCCACCAGCACGGCCTGCAAATCGGCGCCAAGCACGGTTTCCACCGCAAGCTCCCAGCCCGGCGTCACGCGCAGCGCTTGCGCCAGGCGCGGCCGCTGCTCGAGGCCTTGGCCGCGCAGCCAGTCAGCGGCGCCTGCGCCGGGCTCCAGGGCTGCCTGCTGCAGTGCCTCCAGGGAGGCCAGACGGCCGCCCAGGCGCTGCAGCTCGCCCTGCTGTTGCTGCTGGGCCTGGGTGGCCTGCTGCAGCGCTTCGCGCACGGTGTCCAACTGCTCGACCACCTGCCCTTCCGAGCACTGCAGCTCTTCCAGCAACATTTCGCTGCCGGCCAGTTGCTCCGCGAGTTCGAGCATGGCGGCATCCTGCGGGTCGGCGCCCAACTGCTCGCGCTCCTCGGCCAGCTTGCGCTGACGTTCAGCCTGGCGTTCCAGGCTGCCCTCCAGTTGCAGCAGGCGCGCCTGCTGCACCTCGGCCTGGCGCCGCGGTTCGGCGGAGCGGGTGTTGAAACTGTCCCATTGCTCCTGCCAGCCGTGCATACCCAGTTCCGCCTCTTCAAGCGCTGCGGCGGCCTCCTCGGCGGCGGCCAAGGTCATTTCCTGTTCCGGTTCGAGCATGGCCAGCTCTTCGCCCAGCGTGGCTAGCAGGGTGCGATCATGGCCCAGGTGCGACTCGGTCTCCTGGCGCGTACGCTCGGCTTCCTTGAGGTCGTCCTGTAGTTGGCGCAGGCGCTGCTGGCCGTGCTGAATGCTCTGCTCGACCCGGGCAATGTCCCCGGCCACCGAATAGAAGCGGCCCTGCACCTGGTTGAAGCGTTCGGACAATTCATGGTGCCCGTCGCGCAGGTGCTCGATGCTGGCATCGGCGTTGCGCTGCTCGGCGACCAGGGCCTCGTGGGCCACACCTTGGTCGCCGATCACCGCTTCGCGCTGACGGACGCGTTCATCCAGGTCGCGCCAGCGCAGGGCCGACAGGCGCGCCTTGAGCTGGCGCTCCTGGGCCTTGTATTCACGGTATTTCTCGGCGGCCTGGGCCTGCCGGTGCAGGCGTTCGAGCTGGCGCTCCAGCTCTTCGCGCAGGTCGGTCAGGCGCGCCAGGTTCTCCTGGGTACGGCGAATGCGGCTCTCGGTCTCGCGGCGGCGCTCTTTGTACTTGGAGATACCGGCGGCTTCTTCGATGAAGTTGCGCAGCTCCTCGGGCTTGGCCTCGATCAGCTTGGAGATCATGCCCTGCTCGATGATCGAATAGCTGCGCGGGCCGAGCCCGGTGCCGAGGAAGATATCAGTGATATCACGACGGCGGCACTTGGTGCCGTTGAGGTAATAGGTGTTCTGCCCGTCGCGGGTGACCTTGCGGCGGATGGAAATCTCGGCATAGGCGGCGTACTCGCCCAACAGCGTGGTTTCACTGTTGTCGAAGATCAGCTCGATGCTGGCCTGGCTCACGGGCTTGCGGCTGGTGGAGCCGTTGAAGATGACGTCGGTCATCGACTCACCGCGCAGGTTCTTCGCCGAACTTTCGCCCATCACCCAGCGCACCGCGTCGATGATGTTAGACTTGCCGCAGCCATTGGGGCCGACCACGGCCGCCATATTGCTGGGGAAGTTCACCGTGGTCGGGTCGACGAAGGACTTGAACCCGGCCAGGCGAATGCACTTGAGGCGCATCGGTCAGCCTCTGGCCAGCGCCGCCAGCACCAGTTCGCAACTGCGCTGGCAATAGGCGGTGAGTACCTCGCGGATGCGCGACAGGTCACGGGCGACCACGGCGTCGAGCAAGCGGGCGAACAGGTCGAGGTAGTCAAGCATGCTGGCTTGGCG
Organism: Pseudomonas sp. NBRC 111131; assembly: GCF_001320525.1. Classification (NCBI taxonomy): domain Bacteria; kingdom Pseudomonadati; phylum Pseudomonadota; class Gammaproteobacteria; order Pseudomonadales; family Pseudomonadaceae; genus Pseudomonas; species Pseudomonas sp. NBRC 111131. The sequence continues at coordinate 176,274 of NZ_BCBH01000003.1, forward strand.
CTGATCGAGCGCCAGGTAGTAGGCACGGCTCATGGCCGGCTGCAGGTTCTCCACGGTCTCCTGCAGATACGGGTTGTCGGCGAACGGATAAGCGGCGCGCATGACAGCGAAACTTTCGGCGACGAAGGCCTTGATGTCCTGCTGGTCGCGGGCCTGTTGCAGGCGCTGCTGGATGCTCAGGAATGGGCGCAGGTCGGTTTCGGTGCGCCACTTTTGCGCAACTGCATTGCCCAGCAAGATGTAGAACTCACCCATCAACGCACACAGGCTGCGCACACTGCGCTCGTCCAACGTGGTCACATGGGCGCCTCTTCGCGGCAAGATTGCGACCAGGTGGCGACGTTCGAGGATGAGCAACGCTTCACGCACCGAACCACGGCTGACATTCAACGCCTGGGTGACCTTCTGTTCCTGGATGCGCTCACCCGGCGCAAGTTCGCCGCGAATGATACGTTCGGCCAGGTAGTCGGCGATCTGCTCGGAGAGGCTGTCCGGCGCCTTGAACGTCATGGTTTTCCTTCAAAATCATTGAACTGGGCACAAGTGGGCGATTGTAGCGCACTTGCCCAGCCCTCGCGCAGAGGGGCGCCGCGCTTTATTTGACCCGCCAGCCAGCCTGCCAGGCGGCGCGATCTATGCTTGAGAGAGGGACAGTGCGTTGGGGCGGGCACAGGCATGGAAAATTTCCTGACCTTTGAGTCAGAAAAATATTGACCCGCGTGTCAGGCCTGCTTATTGTCCGCCCAACAACAATAAAACCATTGCGAGGCCATCCCCGTGATCCAGTTTCTCGTCAACCAGGAGCTGCGAAGTGAGCACGCCCTGGACCCGAACATGACGGTGCTGCAGTACCTGCGCGAGCACCTGGGCAAACCCGGCACCAAAGAGGGCTGCGCCAGTGGCGACTGCGGCGCCTGCACCGTGGTGGTCGGCGAGTTGACCCCGGACGAGCAAGGCGCGGACAGCCTGCGCTACCGCAGCCTGAACGCGTGCCTGACCTTCGTCTCGTCCTTGCACGGCAAACAACTGATCAGCGTCGAGGGCCTCAAACACCAGGGCACACTGCACAGCGTGCAGCAGGCCATGGCCGATTGCCACGGCTCCCAATGCGGTTTCTGTACACCCGGCTTCGTCATGTCGCTGTTCGCCTTGCAGAAGAACAGCCAAGGCCATGACCTGCACCAGGCCCAGGAAGCCCTGGCCGGCAACCTGTGCCGCTGCACCGGCTACCGGCCGATCCTCGACGCCGCCGCGCAGAGTTGCCGCCAACCCTGCCGTGACCAGTTCGACGCCCAGCAGGCCCAGACCATCAGCCGCCTCAAAGCTATCGCGCCCACCCAGACCGGCGAACTCAACAGTGGCGACAAACGCTGCCTGGTGCCACTGACCGTGGCCGATCTGGCCGACCTTTACAGCTCCCACCCTGAAGCACGCCTGCTGGCCGGCGGCACCGACCTGGCGCTGGAAGTCACCCAATTCCACAAGACCTTGCCGGTGATGATCTACGTCGGCCACGTGGCCGAACTCAAGCGCATCGACAAGACGGCAAGCCACCTGGAAATCGGCGCAGCCACCCCGCTGACCGACTGCTATGGCGCACTCAACGAGGAATACCCCGACTTCGGCGACCTGCTGCACCGCTTCGCCTCGCTGCAGATTCGCAACCAAGGCACCCTCGGCGGCAACATCGGCAACGCCTCGCCGATCGGCGACTCGCCGCCCTTGCTGATCGCCCTGGATGCGCAGATCGTCCTGCGCCAGGGCGACCGCCAGCGCACGATGGCGCTGGAGGATTACTTCATCGATTACCGCATCACCGCCCGCCAGGACAGCGAGTTCATCGAGAAGATCATCGTGCCGCGCGCCAGCAGCGACTGGGCCTTCCGCGCCTACAAAGTGTCCAAGCGCCTGGATGACGACATCTCGGCCGTCTGCGCAGCGTTCAACCTGAGCATCGAAAACGGCGTTGCCAGTGGCGTGCGTATCGCCTTCGGCGGCATGGCCGCGACCCCCAAGCGTGCCCGCGCCTGTGAAGCCGCGCTGCGCGGCAAACCGTGGAATCAGGCCAGCATCGAGCGCGCCTGCCAGGCCCTGGCCGAGGACTTCACCCCGCTCAGCGACTTCCGCGCCAGCAAGGAGTACCGCCTGCTGACCGCGCAGAACCTGCTGCGCAAGTACTTCATCGAACTGCAAACGCCGCACATCGAAACCCGGGTGACCGACTATGTCTAACCAACACGCCGTCAAGAGCCAGGCCGAGATGGCCGAACTGTTCAGCCAGGACCTCAGCACAGGGGTCGGGCGCAGCGTCAAGCATGACAGCGCCGACAAACATGTGTCCGGCGAAGCGGTGTACATCGACGATCGCCTGGAGTTTCCCAACCAGTTGCACGTCTACGCCCGCACCGCTGACCGTGCCCATGCGCGCATCCTGCGCATCGACACCACGCCGTGCTATGCCTTCGAAGGCGTGCGCATCGCCATCACCCATGAAGACATCCCAGGCCTGAAGGACATTGGCCCGGTGGTGGCCGGTGACCCGTTACTGGCCATCGACAAGGTCGAGTTCTTCGGCCAGCCGGTACTCGCGGTGGCCGCGCGCGACCTCGAGACGGCGCGGCGCGCGGCCATGGCCGCTATCGTCGAGTACGAAGACCTGGAGCCGGTACTGGACGTGGTCGAGGCGTTTCGCAAGAAACACTTCGTGCTCGACAGCCACACCCACCAGCGCGGCGACTCTGCCACGGCACTGGCCGGTGCTGCGCACCGCCTGCAGGGCACCCTGCATATCGGCGGCCAGGAACATTTCTACCTGGAGACGCAGATCTCGTCAGTCATGCCGACCGAAGACGGCGGCATGATCGTCTACTGCTCCACGCAAAACCCCACCGAAGTGCAAAAGCTGGTCGCCGAAGTGCTCGATGTCCCCATGAACAAGGTGGTGCTCGACATGCGCCGCATGGGTGGCGGTTTTGGTGGCAAGGAAACCCAAGCGGCCAGCCCTGCCTGCCTGTGCGCGGTGATCGCGCGCCTGACCGGCCAGCCGACCAAGATGCGCCTGCCCCGGGTCGAAGACATGATGATGACCGGCAAGCGCCACCCGTTCTACGTCGAATACGATGTCGGCTTTGACGACAACGGCCGCCTGCACGGCATCAACTTCGACCTGGCCGGCAACTGCGGGTACTCGCCCGACCTCTCCGGCTCGATCGTCGACCGCGCCATGTTCCACTCCGACAACGCCTACTACCTGGGCGATGCCACCGTGAACGGTCACCGCTGCAAGACCAACACTGCCTCCAACACCGCCTACCGCGGCTTCGGCGGCCCCCAGGGCATGGTCGCCATCGAGCAGGTGATGGACCACATCGCCCGCCACCTGGGCCGTGACCCGCTGGCAGTGCGCAAGGCCAACTACTACGGCAAGACCGAGCGCAACGTCACCCATTACTACCAGACCGTCGAACACAACATGCTCGACGAAATGACCGCCGACCTGGAGGCCAGCAGCGACTACGCCGAGCGACGCGAATCGATCCGCCGCTTCAACGCCAACAGCCCGATCCTCAAGAAAGGCCTGGCGCTGACCCCGGTGAAGTTCGGCATCTCCTTCACGGCCACCTTCCTCAACCAGGCGGGTGCACTGATCCACATCTACACCGACGGCAGCATCCACCTGAACCACGGCGGCACAGAAATGGGCCAGGGCTTGAACATCAAAGTGGCGCAGGTGGTGGCGCAGGTGTTCCAGGTGGATATCAGCCGCATCCAGATCACCGCCACCAACACTGACAAGGTGCCCAACACTTCGCCAACTGCGGCCTCCAGTGGCGCCGACCTGAACGGCAAAGCGGCCCAGAACGCTGCCGAAAACCTCAAGAAGCGCCTCACCGAGTTTGCTGCGCGGCACTACCAGGTGACCGAGGAAGACGTCGAGTTCCGCAACGGCCATGTGCGGGTGCGTGACCAGATCATCAGTTTCGAGCAACTGGTACAGCAGGCCTACTTTGGCCAGGTGTCGCTGTCGAGCACCGGCTTCTACCGTACACCGAAGATCTACTACGACCGCAGCCAGGCCCGCGGCCGCCCCTTCTACTACTTTGCCTTCGGCGCAGCGTGCGTCGAGGTGATCGTCGACACCCTCACCGGCGAGTACAAGATGCTGCGCGCCGACATTCTGCATGACGTGGGCGACTCGCTGAACCCGGCCATCGACATCGGCCAGGTCGAGGGCGGCTTCATTCAGGGCATGGGTTGGCTGACCACCGAAGAGCTGGTGTGGAACGCCAAAGGCAAACTGATGACCAACGGCCCGGCCAGCTACAAGATCCCGGCGGTGGCCGACATGCCGCTGGACCTGCGGGTGAAACTGGTGGAGAACCGCAAGAACCCTGAGGACACCGTGTTCCATTCCAAAGCCGTGGGCGAGCCACCGTTCATGCTCGGTATCGCCGCCTGGTGCGCCATCAAGGATGCCGTGGCCAGCCTGGCCGACTACAAGGTGCAGCCCAACATCGATGCGCCGGCGACGCCGGAGCGGGTGCTGTGGGGTTGCGAGCAGATGCGACAGACGGCTGCTCAGCAACAAAGCGCCGAACACGAACTGGAACCTGTGACGCACTGAGGTTGGGTGGGCGCCCTCCAGGCCCCCTGAACATGAGGATCTGCACCATGCACCAATGGATCAACGCCCTCGCCGACCACCAGTCCCGGGGCGAAGCCTGCATACTGGTGACCATTATCGAGGAGCGCGGCTCGACCCCGCGCAACGCTGGCTCGAAAATGGTCGTCAGCCATACCGGCCTGTTCGACACCATCGGCGGCGGCCACCTGGAGTTCAAGGCGCTGCACATCGCCCGGCAGATGCTCGAGGAACATCGGGCAACCCCACACCTGGAGCGCTTCAGCCTCGGTGCCAGCCTTGGCCAGTGCTGCGGCGGTGTCACCGTGCTGCTGTTCGAACCGATGGCCGCCGTGCAGGCGCAGATCGCCGTGTTCGGGGCGGGCCATGTAGGCCGTGCTCTGGTACCCTTGCTCGCCGCGTTGCCCTGCCGGGTGCGCTGGATCGATTCGCGCGAACAGGAATTCCCCGAGCGCATCCCCAGCGGGGTGACCAAGGTGGTCAGCGAGGAGCCGGTCGACGAAGTGGCCGAACTGCCTGCCGGTAGCTATTGCATCGTCATGACCCACAACCACCAGCTCGACCTGGAACTGACCGCCGCCATTCTCAAACGCAACGATTTCACCTGGTTCGGCCTGATCGGTTCGAAAACCAAACGGGTCAAGTTCGAGCACCGCTTGCGCGAGCGCGGCTTCGACGACGCCGTGGTGGCGCGCATGCGTTGCCCGATGGGCCTGGCGCAGGTCAAGGGCAAGTTGCCGATCGAGATCGCCGTGTCCATCGCCGGGGAAATCATTGCCACCTACAACGCCTGCTTTGGCCAGCATGACGCTGCCGCCAACGCCGGCCCCATCGCCCAGTTGCTGCCGCCCTCCCGGCGCAGCCAAGCCATTTGACGAGTGAGTTATGACCGTTACCCGCAAAGCCTACCGTGCCGCCATCCTGCACAGCATCGCCGACCCGGCCGAGGTAGGCCTGCAAGCCTCCCATGAATACTTCGAGGACGGCCTGCTGGTGGTCGACGATGGCCGCATCACTGCCATCGGTCACGCCAGCGAGCTGCTGCCGACCCTGGACGCCCACATCGAGGTGGTGCACCACCAGGATGCGCTGATCACACCGGGCTTCATCGACACCCATATCCACTTCCCACAGACCGGCATGATCGGCTCCTACGGCGAGCAACTGCTGGACTGGCTGAACACCTACACCTTCCCGTGCGAAAAGCAGTTCGCCGACCAGGATCACGCCGACAAGGTGGCGAAGATCTTCCTCAAGGAACTGCTGCGCAACGGCACCACCACCGCGCTGGTGTTCGGCAGCGTGCACCCACAGTCGGTCAATGCCTTGTTCGAAGAGGCCGAGCGGCTCGACCTGCGCATGATTGCCGGCAAGGTGATGATGGACCGCAATGCACCGGACTACCTGACCGACACCGCCGACTCCAGCTACACCGACAGCAAGGCGCTGATCGAGCGCTGGCACGGTAAGGGCCGCCTGCACTACGCGGTTACCCCGCGCTTCGCACCGACCAGTACACCAACGCAACTGAAACTTGCCGGGCAACTGCTCAAGGAACACCCGGGGGTGTACCTGCACACCCACCTGTCCGAAAACCTCAAGGAAATCGACTGGGTCAAGGACCTGTTCCCCGAGCAGAAGGGCTACCTGGACGTCTACGATCACTTCGAGCTGCTCGGCGAGCGGTCGGTGTTCGCCCACGGGGTGCACCTGTGCGACGACGAATGCCAGCGCCTGTCCGAGACAGGCTCGGCAGTGGCCTTCTGCCCGACGTCCAACCTGTTCCTGGGCAGCGGCCTGTTCAACCTGCCCCAGGCCGAGCGCTTCAAGGTCAATGTCGGCCTGGGCACCGACGTCGGCGCCGGCACCAGTTTCTCGCTGCTCAACACCCTCAACGAGGCGTACAAGGTAATGCAGTTGCAAGGCGCACGCCTGCACCCTTACAAGTCGCTGTACCTGGCCACCCTCGGCGGCGCTCGCGCCCTGCGCCTGGACGACCGCATCGGCAGCCTGCGCCCGGGTAACGATGCCGACTTCGTGGTACTCGACTACAAGGCCACGCCGCTGCTGGACTACCGCATTCAGCAGTCCAGCAGCATCGAGGAGACCTTGTTCGTGCTCACCACCCTGGGCGATGACCGCACCGTGCGTGAAACCTACGCTGCCGGGCGCTGCGTGCACCAGCGCTAAGGCTCCTTCGCCAGGCCCCGGTACAACGCGCCGCCGATTGCCGCGCCAATCAGCGGCGCCAGCCAGAACAGCCACAGCTGCTGCAAGGCCCAGCCACCGACGACCAGCGCCGGCCCCGTGCTTCGCGCGGGGTTGACCGAGGTATTGGTCACCGGGATCGAGATCAGGTGGATCAGGGTCAAGGCCAGGCCGATGGCGATGGGCGCAAACCCTGCCGGTGCCCGGACGTCGGTGGCCCCCATGATCACCACCAGGAACATCGCCGTCATCACCACTTCACTGATGAAGCCCGCACCCAGCGTATAGCCACCGGGCGAGTGGTCGGCGTAGCCGTTTGAAGCCAGGCCCGAAGACAGCTCGAAACCGGCCTTGCCGCTGGCGATGAGATAGATCACACCCGCAGCCAGAATGGCGCCAATCACTTGCGCGATCACATAGGGCAGCAGCTCTTTGGCCGGAAAACGCCCGCCTACCACCAGCCCGAACGACACGGCGGGGTTCAGATGGCAACCAGAGATATGGCCGATGGCGAAGGCCATGGTCAGTACGGTGAGGCCGAAGGCGAAGGCGACACCGAGCACACCGATGCCGAGAGGGGAACTGGCTGCCAGTACCGCACTGCCACAGCCGCCAAGCACTAACCAGAAGGTGCCGATCAGCTCGGCACCCATACGTTTACCCAGAGACATGGTCATGGACCTATCCTCAACAAGTAGTGGAACGCAATGGATGCGCAAGCCCAACTACTTGATGAAGGTTTGCCCACAAGAATTTAGCAGACCTTTGCGCAATGGCCAGTAACGGCGTAGCCCCTGTGGGCGCGCTAGCGCTTAGGGGGTGTGCTAGCCGGTTGCTCCACAGGGCCCCTCAATGAGCAAAGCAAACGATCAACCCTTCGCAGAAACCTTGGGCTTTTTCAGCAGATGCGAAAACACTGCATGCAGGTCGTCCGAGGCGCTCTCTTCATCCAGGTTCAGCTTGCTGTCGATGTGGTCCATGTGATGCATCATCAGGCTGACCGCCTGCTCGGCATCACGGGCTTCGATGGCATCGATCAGTTGCATGTGCTCGTCATAGGAGCAGTGCGACCGGTTGCCGCTTTCATACTGGGCAATGATCAGCGAGGTTTGCGACACCAGGCTGCGCTGGAAGCTGACCAGTGGCGCATTGCCAGCCGCCTCGGCCAGCTTGAGGTGAAACTCACCGGAAAGCCGGATGCCAGCGCCCCGGTCACCCCGGGAGAAGCTGTCGCGCTCTTCGCGCACCATCTGCCGCAGCTCGTTCAGTTGCTCCAGCGTGGCGTGCTGCACGGCCAACTCGGTAATGGCACGTTCGACCATACGGCGCGAGAAGAATACTTGGCGAGCCTCTTCCACTGTCGGGCTGGCCACCACCGCACCGCGGTTGGGCCGCAGCAGCACGACGCTTTCGTGGGCCAGGCGCGACAATGCCCGGCGAATGATGGTGCGGCTGACGCCGAAGATCTCGCCCAGCGCTTCCTCGCTCAACTTGGTACCCGGCGCCAGGCGCTGCTCGAGGATCGCCTCGAAGATATGTGCATAGACGATGTCGTCCTGGGTACCGCTGCGGCCGGCCTTGCCGACGCGTGCAGGTTTCTTCAGAGGTTGCAGCTGTTCGTTCATGGGCTCTCGAGGCACGAAGGAAAGTATGGCGCCATTGTACACAGGCTGAGCCGTTTCTGCAGGTGGCCTTTTACCTATATAGCCGTTGCACGGCTGATTGTGCGCACAAAAGATAAAACATTATTTGCATTCTTTGTACACAAAAGCATAATCCACCGAGCAACTTCTTGACCCGCGAGTCAACTAACAGGTCGGATGTCTGCCATCCCTCGTGGAGCCACCCAGTGCATTGCTCAGGCCGACGGCTCCAAGAACAACAAGAAAGACTTGAGGAGTAACCGCTGTGGAAAGCCGCAAATCCGACGCACCTACGCTGGATCTCGCCCCACCGCTCGAACCGAGTTGGCTGGAGCGGATTTTCAAACTCAAGCAACACGGCAGCACCGTCAAGACCGAAATGATCGCCGGGGTGACCACCTTCATCACCATGGCCTACATCATCTTCGTCAACCCCAACATCATGGCCGACGCTGGCATCGACCATGGTGCCGCCTTCGTCGCCACCTGTATCGCCGCTGCGCTCGGTTGCCTGCTGATGGGCCTGTACGCCAACTGGCCGGTGGGCCTGGCACCGGGCATGGGGCTTAACGCGTTCTTCACCTACACCGTGGTCGGGACCATGGGCTACAACTGGGAAACAGCACTGGGAGCGGTGTTCGTCTCGGGCGTGCTGTTCATGTTCCTGACCTTGTCGAGAGTGCGCGAATGGTTGCTGAACAGCATTCCGGTCAGCCTGCGCCATGCCATGGGGGCTGGGGTCGGATTGTTTCTCGGGCTGATCGGCCTGAAAACGGCAGGCATCATCGTCGACAGCCCCGCCACTCTGATCAAGCTGGGCTCGCTGCATGAGCCGGCCCCGCTGCTGGCGGCAGTGTGCTTCCTGATGATCGCCATCCTCAGCTACAAGCGGGTGTTCGGCGCGATCCTGATCAGCATCATAGGTGTCACTCTGGCGGGCTGGGGCCTGGGCCTGGTCAAGTTTGGCGGGGTGATGTCGATGCCGCCGAGCCTGGCACCGACCTGGATGGCGATGGATGTGGCGGGCGTGTTCAACGTCAGCATGATCAGCGTGGTGCTGGCGTTCCTGTTCGTGCACATGTTCGACACAGCAGGCACTTTGATGGGTGTGGCGCAACGGGCCAACCTGGTGGCGCCGGATGGGCGTATCGAGAACCTGTCACGGGCGTTGAAGGCTGACAGTGCCTCCAGCGTGTTAGGCGCCGTGGTCGGCGTGCCGCCGGTGACCAGCTATGTGGAGAGCGCCGCAGGTGTAGCCGCCGGTGGCCGCACCGGGCTGACCGCCGTGGTGGTCGGTGTGCTGTTCATCGCCGCGATGTTCTTCGCGCCACTGGCGGGAATGATTCCGGCCTATGCGACGGCCGGTGCACTGATCTACGTAGCAATGCTGATGATGGGCAGCATGGCGCACATCCATTGGGACGAAGCGACCGACAGCATTCCGGCGATTGTCACGGTGATCATGATGCCGCTGACCTTCTCGGTGGCGGACGGTATTGCCTTGGGCTTCATCAGCTATGTGGCGTTGAAGGCAGGTACCGGCAAGTACAAAGAGATCTCGGCAAGCCTGTGGGTGCTGTGCGCGATCTTCATTGCCAAGTTTGTGTTCCTCTGACTTTGTTCTTCGGTTACCAAGGGCGCTTCGGCGCCCTTTCTTTATTCATGCTGTTTCCCCACCAAGCCGACGACGGGACCTGGCCAGGCAATACGAAAAACACCAGACGAAAAAAAGCCCGCCAGTGTGAGAGCGGGCCAAGGACCTACGAAGATTCTTCTAGCGACCAACTAGCTCCCGCGATAGGTCGAATAGCTGTACGGCGAAATCAGCAGCGGCACGTGGTAGTGCTCCTGCGACTCGTCGATGCCAAAGCGCAGCACAACAACATCCAGAAATGCCGTGTCCGGCAGCTGTACGCCGCGAGCACGATAATAATCGCCAGCGCTGAACTGCAGCTGGTAGACGCCGGTCCGGTAGTCGTCACCCTGCAGCAACGGCGCATCTACGCGGCCATCGCTGTTGGTCAGGGCGGTGTTCACCAGTTCCAGTTGCTGGCCTTCGACGCGATATAACTCGACCTTGATCGAGCTGCCTGGGCAACCGTGGGCTGCGTCCAGTACGTGTGTGGTCAAACGTCCCATTGCTTGGCGCCTCTTGTTCAATCTGTGGGCTAAAAATACACAACCATCGGCACGGCCAATGGCCTGTGATGGACAGGAATGGCGTTATTAAGACATTTCGCAGATAAATTGTACACAATTTTTTAAGCCCCCTCGCCGTAGCGCGCTACGCACAGCTTCCTGTCGCAAATTCAGGCCCCGTGCAGACCCTCATGATATTTACTGACCAACCAGGCAGGTTTCTTGCAACCTATTCTCAGGCGACAAAAGGGAAGAAATGCGGAAAAACAGGCTTACAAAAGATTTCAGAAGTTGTATACAATCAGCCCATCCGGTGGTGCGACATACCGACGCGGCCCGCCCACCCCTGGCACTAACGCACAAGAAGGAAGACTGCAGTGAGCGCTGACTATCCTCGCGACCTGATCGGTTACGGCAACAACCCACCTCACCCGCACTGGCCGGGCAATGCCCGCATCGCGCTGTCTTTCGTGCTCAATTACGAGGAAGGTGGCGAGCGCAACATCCTGCACGGCGATAAAGAATCCGAAGCCTTCCTGTCCGAGATGGTGGCTGCCCAGCCACTGCAGGGTCAGCGCAACATGAGCATGGAATCGCTCTACGAGTACGGCAGCCGCGCCGGCGTGTGGCGCCTGCTCAAGCTGTTCAAGGACAGCGGCGTGCCGCTGACCATCTTCGCCGTGGCCATGGCCGCCCAGCGCCACCCCGACGTGATCCGCGCCATGGTCGAGGCTGGCCACGAGATCTGCAGCCACGGTTACCGCTGGATCGACTACCAGAACATGGACGAGGCCCAGGAACGCGAGCACATGCTTGAGGCCATCCGTATCCTCACCGAGCTCACCGGCGAACGCCCGCTGGGCTGGTACACCGGCCGCACCGGCCCGAACACCCGTCGCCTGGTGATGGAAGAAGGTGGCTTTCTGTATGACAGCGACACTTATGACGACGACCTGCCCTACTGGGAACCGAACACCCCCACCGGCAAGCCGCACCTGGTAATCCCCTACACCCTGGACACCAACGACATGCGCTTCACCCAGGTGCAGGGCTTCAACTGCGGCGAGCAGTTCTTCCAGTACCTGAAGGACGCTTTCGACGTGCTCTACGCCGAAGGGGCCGACGCACCAAAAATGCTCTCCATCGGCCTGCATTGCCGCCTGGTCGGTCGTCCCGCGCGCCTGGCCGCGCTCAAGCGCTTCGTCGATTACGCCAAGAGCCATGAACAGGTCTGGTTCGCCCGTCGCGTGGACATCGCCCGCCACTGGCACACCACCCATCCGTACAAGAAAGAGAACGCCTGATGACCGCCTTCAAGACCCTCAAGCCCTCCGCCCTGGACCGTGACGCCTTCGTCAAGGCGTTCGCCGACATCTACGAGCACTCGCCGTGGGTCGCCGAAAAAGCTTACGACCTGGGCCAACTGGGGGAGCTGGACGAGATCGAGGCGCTGCACCAGCGCATGAGTGACATTCTGCTCAGCGCCAACCATGCAGACCAGCTGGCACTGATCAATGCTCACCCAGACCTGGCCGGCAAGGCCGCTATCCAGGGCGAGCTGACCGAATCGAGCACCAACGAGCAAGCCGGCGCAGGCATTCATCAATGCACCGCCGAAGAATTCGCCCGCTTCACCGAGCTCAACGACGCCTACAAGGCCAAGTTCCAGTTCCCGTTCATCATGGCGGTCAAAGGTAGCAACCGGCACCAGATTCTCGCCGCCTTTGAAAAGCGCATCCACAACGACACTGATGCCGAATTCAAGGAAGCCCTGGCGCAGATCAACCTGATCGCCCTGTTCCGTCTGCTGCAGCTGTAATCGCTGCCGCAACGTTAGAGCCTTATCCAGAATAACGAACATAGAAGAGATAACCGCATGCGCAACCTGATGATCGAGCCCCTGACCAAAGAAGCCTTCGCCCCGTTCGGTGACGTGATCGAAACCGATGGCAGCGACCACTTCATGATCAACAACGGCTCGACCATGCGCTTTCACAAGCTCGCCACGGTCGAGACCGCCGAGCCCGAAGACAAGGCGATCATCAGCATCTTCCGCGCCGACGCGCTGGACATGCCGCTGACCGTGCGCATGCTGGAACGCCATCCGCTGGGCAGCCAGGCTTTCATCCCGCTGCTCGGCAACCCCTTTCTGATCGTGGTCGCGCCGGTTGGCGATGCACCTGTATCAGGCTTGGTCCGTGCCTTCCGCAGTAATGGCAGGCAGGGCGTTAATTACCATCGCGGCGTCTGGCACCACCCGGTGCTGACGATCGAAAAGCGGGATGATTTCCTGGTGGTTGATCGCAGCGGTTCCGGCAACAACTGCGATGAGCATTACTTCACCGAGGAACAGATGCTGATCCTCAATCCCCACCAATAAGAAAAGGTCAGTCATCTTCTCGGTGACTGGCAGAGGTAACTACTGTGGAAGCACACCTTCACGAATGGCTGAACCTGAGCATTCGCTGGGTTCACATGATCACCGGTGTCGCCTGGATCGGTGCATCGTTCTACTTCGTCTGGCTGGAGAACCACCTGAACCGAAGCAACCCGCGCGATGGGTTGTCGGGTGATCTCTGGGCGATTCACGGCGGTGGTATCTACCACCTGGAGAAATACAAACTCGCCCCCCCGAAAATGCCCGAGAACCTGCACTGGTTCAAATGGGAAGCCTACTTCACCTGGATGTCCGGTATCGCCCTGCTGTGCGTGGTGTTCTACTGGAACCCGGCCCTGTACCTGCTGGCACCTGGCAGCACCCTGAGCGGTGCCGAAGGCGTCGCTATCGGTATCGGTTCGCTGATCGCCGGCTGGTTCATCTACGACTTCCTGTGCGACTCGCCCCTGGGCAAGAAGCCAGCGCTGCTCGGCGGTGTGCTGTTCGTGCTGATCATCGCCGCCTGCTGGGGCTTCAGCCTGGTGTTCAGTGGCCGTGGTGCATACCTGCACACCGGCGCGATCATTGGCACCATCATGGTCGGTAACGTGTTCCGCATCATCATGCCGGCCCAGCGCCAGCTGGTGGCGGCGATCGAGAACAACCAGACGCCCGACCCGGTACTGCCGGCCAAGGGCCTGCTGCGTTCGCGCCACAACAACTACTTCACCCTGCCGGTGCTGTTCATCATGATCAGCAACCACTTCCCGAGCACCTACGGTAGCCAGTACAACTGGCTGATCCTGGCCGGGATTGCAGTGGCTGCGGTCCTGATCCGCCACTACTTCAACACCCGCCACGACAGCAACAAGTACGCCTGGACACTGCCCGTCGGCGCCCTGGCCATGATCTGCCTGGCCTACGTCACCGGCCCGAAACCGCTGGCGGTAGCACCTGAACAGGCGGCGGCAAACATCGACTACCAGCCACTGCCGGCCACCGCAGTCGGTGGCAAGACCGCTGCCGAACAGCGCGCCGAGGAGGCCGCCAAGGCCGCCGAAGCACCCGCCGCACCGGCTGAGGCTTCGGCCCAGGCCAGTGCCCAGGCTGGCGGCGGCGCCTTCGACAAGATCCACACCGTCATCCAGGAACGCTGCACCGTGTGCCACTCGTCCAAGCCGACCAGCCCACTGTTCAGCGCCGCCCCTGCCGGGGTGATGTTCGATACCCCGCAGCAGATTCAGGCTCAGGCCGCGCGCATTCAGGCGCAAGCGGTCGCCAGCCAGATCATGCCGCTGGGCAACATCACCCAGATGACTGCCGAAGAGCGCAAGCTCGTCGGTGACTGGATCGCCAAAGGCGCCCAGGTCAACTGATACACCTCTCCTGCCGGGGCGTCCGCGCGCCCTGGTAGGAGCGGCCTTGCGCCCCGAAAGGGCCGGCAATGCCGGCCAACGGTTTAAAGAAACACGCAACAAGCAAGCATCGAGCGATCGACTTCAAACGGAAAACCCAGGCTGCCTTCATCGGGCCTGCCGCTTGCAGCTGACGCTTGGATCCGAGAATAAAAACAAAACTCGAGGTGCTGCATGTCCGAGTCACGCAAGGCGTACATCCCCGTTGCGCCACCGCGTCAGCCTCTGCCCCTGTTCCAACTGATCCTGGTAGGCCTGCAACATGTTCTGCTGATGTATGGAGGTGCGATTGCCGTGCCTTTGATCATCGGCCAGGCTGCTGGATTGTCTCGTGAAGAAGTCGCCTTCCTGATCAACGCCGACCTGTTGGTTGCCGGCGTGGCTACCATCATTCAGTCGTTCGGTATCGGCCCGGTAGGGATCCGCATGCCGGTGATGATGGGCGCCAGTTTCGCTGCGGTGGGCAGCATGGTAGCCATGGCCGGCATGCCCGGCGTAGGCCTGCAGGGGATCTTCGGCGCGACCATCGCTGCCGGGTTCTTCGGCATGCTGATCGCGCCGTTCATGTCCAAGGTAGTGCGCTTCTTCCCCCCCCTGGTGACCGGTACCGTGATTACGTCCATCGGCCTGTCGCTGTTCCCGGTTGCGGTCAACTGGGCCGGCGGCGGCCACCAGGCGCAGACCTTCGGCTCGCCGATCTACCTGCTGGTGGCGGGCCTGGTGTTGGCCGTCATCCTGCTGATCAACCGCTTCATGCGTGGCTTCTGGGTCAATGTGTCGGTACTGGTGGGCATGGGCCTTGGCTACATCCTGGCCGGCTCGATCGGCATGGTCGACCTGTCAGGCCTGAGCGACGCACCGTGGCTGCAAGTGGTGACCCCACTGCACTTCGGCATGCCGACCTTCAGCCTGGCACCGATCCTGTCGATGTGCCTGGTGGTGGTGATCATCTTCGTCGAGTCCACGGGTATGTTCCTGGCCCTGGGCAAGGTGACCGATCGCGAAGTCACCCCCGGGATGCTGCGCCGTGGCCTGCTGTGCGATGCCGGTGCATCGTTCATTGCCGGTTTCTTCAACACCTTCACCCACTCCTCGTTTGCCCAGAACATCGGCCTGGTGCAGATGACCGGGGTGCGTTGCCGCTACGTCACGGTGATGGCCGGCGGGCTGCTGATCCTGCTCAGCCTGCTGCCCAAGGCGGCCTTCCTGATCGCCTCGATTCCACCTGCGGTACTGGGCGGGGCATCCATTGCCATGTTCGGCATGGTCACCGCCACCGGCATCAAGATCCTTCAGGAAGCGGACATCGGCGACCGTCGCAACCAGCTGCTGGTTGCGGTCAGCGTCGGCTTCGGCCTTATCCCTGTGGTGCGTCCAGAGTTCTTCGCCCAGATGCCGCAGTGGATGGAACCCATCACCCACAGCGGCATCGCCATGGCCACAGTCAGTGCCCTGGTACTGAACGTGCTGTTCAACATCCTCGGCGGCGCAGACCGCGCGGCGCATAACGACGCCTGTCACCAGCATTGAGTTGCAGGGCGGCGCAATCGCCGCCCTTTTCACTTTCGCAGTAACCGCTACACCGTCGGCCCACCGGAATGGGTCGCTCGGGGCGCCTGCGCGCCAAAAAAAACCGCCAACAAAAACAATAAGTCCGGGAATCACAACATGAAGCGCATCACCTCGTCCCTGTTGCTGGGCAGCAGCCTGCTGGCCACCCTTCCTTCGCATGCAGGCGAATGGCTGCTGTGGCATGGCGAAAGCTTGACCTACCTGTACGGCAAGGACTTCAAGGTCAACCCCGACATCCAACAGACCATCACGTTCGAGCACGCCAACAAATGGAAGTACGGCGACACCTTCCTGTTCGTCGACAAGATCTTCTACAACGGCAAGCCTGACGCGAGCAAAGGTGTCACCACCTACTACGGTGAGTTCAGCCCACGCCTGTCGTTTGGCAAGATGCTCGACCGCAAACTGGCCTTCGGCCCGGTCAAGGACGTACTGCTTGCGATGACCTACGAGCGCGGCGAAGGCGACAACGAGGCTTACCTGATCGGCCCTGGCTTCGACCTGGACATCCCCGGCTTCAACTACTTCACCCTGAACTTCTATGTGCGCAACACCGAGGGCAGCCGACCAGGGGACAACGTCTGGCAGATAACCCCTGGCTGGTCCTACACCGTCCCTGTGGGCAGGTCGGACATTCTGATAGACGGTTACATGGACTGGGTCACCGACAATGACGAAACACGACGCGGCACTTACCACGCCAACTTGCACTTTAACCCACAGGTCAAATATGACCTGGGCAAAGCGCTGAACCTGGGTGCCAAACAGTTGTATGTAGGCTTTGAATACAGCTACTGGAAGGACAAGTACGGCATCGATAGCCGCGGCAACCTCGAAACCAATCAGAGTGTGGCAAGCGCTCTGATCAAAGTGCATTTCTGAAAAGCTGATCAAACGCCCAAGTTTGATTCACCGTGCTCCAGGACGGAGCACTTGAGGCCAGGCGCGCAAGCCAGTAATCTGCGCGCCCCCTCGCTCAGGGCAGGACGGATCCTGCCCGCGTTTACTGACCGCTCAGTCAATGAATTCGGGCGGTTGGCCAACGTATTGCCAGCCTGACCTACCCATTTTCATCCGTTCAGAACAAGTCGAGCAGGAAGGTTGTAGCTAACGCGGAAAAGTTGGCGCAGCGCTTGCCAAACAGCTGTGGGCAATCAAAAAAAGCTGACCCAAAAGACAATAACAGCGCCAACACCGAGCGCTGACAACAGATCAATCAAGGGAGCGACACTCGCAATGCGTACCATCAATAGCCTGATACTCGCGAGCGGCCTGTTGGCGTGCGGCACCACCTACGCCGATGACCTGCTGCTGTGGCAGAACAACAGCCTGACGTATCTGTGGGGCAAGAACTTCAAGGTCAACCCCGAAACCCAACAGACCGTCACCTTCGAACACGCCGATGCGTGGAAGTACGGCGACAACTTCATCTTCGTCGACAAGATTTTCTACCAGGGCAAGAAGGACGCCAATAACGGCCCCAACACCTACTACGGTGAGATCAGCCCACGCCTGTCGTTTGGCAAGATCTTCGACCAGAAGCTCGAGTTCGGCCCCATCAAGGATGTGCTGCTGGCCATGACGTACGAGTTCGGCGAAGGCGACACCGAGGCTTACCTGATCGGCCCTGGCTTCGACCTGGCAATCCCTGGCTTCGATTACTTCCAGCTCAACTTCTACCAGCGCACCACCGACGGCAGCCGCCCGGGTGACAACGTCTGGCAGATTACCCCAGTTTGGTCCTACACCATTGCGGTCGGCTCGTCCGATGTGCTGATCGATGGCTACATGGACTGGGTCGTCGATAACGACGAAAATCGCCGCGGCACCTACCAGGCCAACCTGCACTTCAACCCCCAGATCAAATACGACCTGGGCAAAGCGCTGCACTTGGGTGAAAAGCAGCTCTACGTGGGTATTGAATACGACTATTGGAAAAACAAGTACGGCATCAAGGACAGCGATGCCTTTACCACCGACCAGAACACCGCCAGCCTGTTGGTAAAAGTGCACTTCTGACGGGCTGAAACGTGACAGCGTTGCAACGTAGCAACGCTGTCACGCACCTGATTGTAAGCAACTTCTTACACCCTTTTAAGTGAATGCTTACTTACGATGGAATCTGCCTTTAAAGTCAGAATACCGATGACGGGCAATACCATGCCCACCATCACCAATGACATTTCCACGTGAGGGTGCTCTAGCACCCGTAAAATATCCAGCACCAGCATACCCAGGCTCAGTGCCAGCGCCACGCCGAACATGGCGCAGCCCTTGTAAAGCGCCTGTACGCCGGCCCCACGCATCAGGAAGCAGAACCCCAGGCTCACCCAAGCTATCGCGGTAATCAGGTAAAGCGCCAGGTGGTAGGCGTCATAGGTCAAAACATTGCCGAACATGTGCGCACCTCCTCATTCCTAATTCAATCGACGAGGTTTGACTATAAATCCGACTTTCCATAAACGCACCGCGATTTTTTGACATATTTTTTGCACCCTGTGATTTAGCCTGCTTTGCTTCGTACAACTAAAAATAAAACAGGCCTATTTGATGCGCACTACCCTCACCGCCCCTTGGCGTTACCTGCTTCTGCTGTGTTCACTCTGGTTCGGTATTTTCCTGCTGACACGCTTCATCTTGCTGGTTACCCATCTGGATGAAGTGAGCGGCAATTACTTCGCTTTATTCTTTGACGGGGCGCTCTACGACTTGAGCTTCCTGGTCTATGCAGCCCTGCCGATGGGCCTGTACATGGCGTTGTGCCCAACCGTGCTGTGGCGCTCACAGGCCCACCGCTGGCTGCTGGGCGGGGTGCTAGTGGTCAGCCTGTTCGTGATGCTGTTCGTCGCGGTAGCCGAATGGCTGTTCTGGGATGAGTTCGGCGTGCGCTTCAATTTTATCGCCGTGGACTACCTGGTGTACTCCAAGGAGGTATTGGACAACATTCGCGAATCCTACCCCCTACCCGCCCTGTTGGGCGGCATCGCGCTGGTGGCGGGCCTGCTGGCCATGCTGCTGCGCAGGCCGCTGGCCCAGGCACTCGCAGCTCCCGGGCCACAACTGCGCCAGCGCTTGGTGGGTATTACCCTGCTGGCGGTCTTGGCTGGCCTCAACGCCCTGGTGATCGACCAGCAGTTCCCCCGCGGTCAGGGAGGCAACGCCTACCAACGCGAGCTGGCCAGCAACGGCCCGTATCAGTTCTTCGCCGCCTTCCGCAACAACGAACTGGACTACACACAGTTCTACGCCAGCCTCGATGCAGCTGAGGTCGGCGCACAAATGCATCAGGAGCTGGCCGAACCTGACGCCCACTTCCAGGGCAAGGAGCCACAGGACATCCGGCGCCACGTCATTGCCAACAGCCCGCAGCGCACCCCCAATATCATCCTGGTGACGATCGAAAGCTTCAGCGCCAAGTACATGGGCAGCAACGGCGAGCCACGCAACCTCACGCCCAACCTCGACGCCCTGCGTCGCCAGAGCCTGTACTTCAACAATTTCTACGCCACCGGCACCCGTACCGACCGCGGCCTGGAAGCCATTACCCTGTCGATCCCGCCAACGCCTGGGCGCTCGATCGTCAAACGCATCGGCCGCGAAAGCGGCTACGCCAGCCTGGGCCAGCAGCTATCGGCCAAGGGCTACGATGCTGTGTTTGTCTACGGCGGGCGCGGCTACTTCGACAACATGAACGCATTCTTCAGTGGCAATGGTTACCGCATCGTCGACCAGAGCAGCATCGATGAAAGCGAAATCAGCTTCAAGAACGCCTGGGGCATCGCCGACGAAGACCTGTACCGGCAAACCCTCAAGCTGGCCGATGCCGATCACGCCAAGCAAAAGCCGTTTTTCCTGCAACTGATGACCACCTCCAACCATCGCCCGTACACCTACCCGGACGGCCGTATCGACATCCCGTCAGGTGAGGGCCGTGAAGGCGCGGTGAAGTACACCGACCATGCCATCGCGCAGTTCCTGGAGGCGGCGAAGGGCAAACCCTGGTTCGACAATACCCTGTTCATCTTCGTCGCCGACCACACCGCCGGCAGCGCTGGCGTGGAAGACCTACCGGTTCAGAACTACCAGATCCCGCTGTTCATCTATGCGCCGAAGCTGATCGAGGCGCGCGAGGAGTCGAAGCTGGCCAGCCAGATCGACCTGGCGCCGACCCTGCTCGGCCTGCTGGGCATGAGCTATACCTCGACGTTTTTCGGGCGCGACTTGCTGATGCAAGATGACCTTGCGCCACGGGTGGTGATCGGTAACTACCAGCACCTGGGCTTGTTCGACGGTACCAACCTGGCCATCCTCAGCCCGCGTGGCGCAATGCGCGTGCATGAAGATGCCCTGGGCAAAAGCCGCGAAACCACGGTGGGCAACGATAACCCGCTGGTGCGCAGGGCAATCGCCTACTATCAGAGCGCGGCGTACGGCTTCAGCCAGGGTTTACTGGCCTGGAAGCCCGAAGACGCCGGCGTGGCGGTCAGCCCCTGATCGCCCGCCACACCTTCGCTGCCAGGCTGACCACCGCCAGCACCACGGCGCCGGCCACAACGCCGGCCAGGCCATTGAGCAAGGCCCCGGTCAGCATGCCTGCGCGCCCCTCGCTGAACGCCTCGATGGCGTGATGCAGGGGCGCTACCCCATGCACCAGAATGCCGCCACCGACCAGGAACATCGCTGCCGTACCGATCACCGAAAGGCTTTTCATCATGTACGGTGCCGCGCGCAGGATGCCATTGCCGACTGCGCGCGTCAGGCTCGAGGTTTTCTGGGCCATCCACAGCCCCAGGTCATCGAGTTTGACGATCCCCCCCACCAGCCCGTAAACGCCGATGGTCATGACAATGGCGATGCCCGACAGCACGATGATCTGTTGGGGCAGCGGCGCATCGGCCACAGTGCCAAGGGTGATGGCGATGATCTCTGCCGACAGAATGAAGTCGGTGCGCACCGCCCCCTTGATCTTGCTCTTCTCGTAAGCCACCAAGTCGACGTTGGCATCGGCGAGCGCTTCGCTGCGTGCGCTGTGCTGGGCAGCGTCCTCCTCCTTGCTGTGCAGAAACTTGTGCGCCAGCTTCTCGAAACCCTCGAAACACAGGTACGCCCCCCCGACCATCAACAACGGCGTCACGGCCCAGGGAATGAACGCGCTGATCAGCAGCGCGGCCGGCACCAGGATCGCCTTGTTCACGAACGACCCCTTCGCCACTGCCCACACCACCGGGATCTCGCGCTCGGCGCGCACGCCGGTGACCTGCTGCGCATTGAGCGCCAGGTCGTCGCCCAGCACGCCTGCGGTCTTTTTCGCCGCAACCTTGGTCATCAGCGAGACGTCGTCGAGTACCGTGGCGATATCGTCGATCAGTACCAGTAGACTGCTTCCTGCCATGTTTGCCTGTTTCCAATGAGGTGAATGGGCCGGAGTCTAGCCGAAAGTCGCTGCCTTGAGCGGCCGTCGGGGCCGGTGCTACCATGCCCGATCCCTCTTAGAGGTGGCCAGACACGAGGAAGATCCCTGACCATGAGCACCATTCGCGAGCGCAACAAGGAACTGATCCTACGCGCAGCCAGCGAGGAATTCGCCGACAAGGGCTTCGCGGCCACCAAAACCAGCGATATCGCGGCCAAGGCCGGCCTGCCCAAGCCGAACGTCTACTACTATTTCAAATCCAAGGACAACCTCTACCGTGAGGTCCTTGAGAGCATCATCGCGCCGATCATGCAGGCATCGACACCGTTCAATGCCGATGGCGATCCAAAGGAAGTGCTGAGTTCGTACATCCGCTCGAAGATCCGCATCTCGCGCGACTTGCCGCATGCGTCCAAGGTGTTCGCCAGCGAGATCATGCACGGTGCGCCGCACCTCTCGCCCAGCCAGGTGGAGCAGCTCAACGAGCAGGCTCGCCATAACATCGAGTGCATTCAGCGCTGGATCGAACGCGGGCAGATTGCCAATGTCGACCCGCATCACCTGATGTTCAGCATCTGGGCGGCGACGCAGACCTATGCCGATTTTGACTGGCAGATTTCGGTGATCACCGGCAAGGCCAAGTTGGCTGACAGTGATTACGAAGCAGCGGCCGAGACCATCATTCGGCTGGTGCTCAAGGGCTGTGAGCCCGAGGCAGCCTGACAGGCACGGTCGCCGGTAAGCTGGCTTGCACACAAACCCTGTGAGGTACCTCACCGGCGAAGCCGGTGCCAACCACCGCGCGGGGCAAGCCCGCTGCCACAGGCCTCACAGGCTGGCCCACGCTTGCCGGCGATGAGGCCGGTACAGCCGAAAAACTCAGGCCACTACGCCGGCATCCGCCGTCAGCCCCACTTCCTCGATTGCACTGATCGCGCACTGCTCATCGATATCCGACGTATCGCCGCTGATCCCCACTGCGCCCAGCACCTTGCCGCCCTGATCCCGTATCAGCACGCCACCCGGCGCCGGCACCACCGGCCGCTCACCCAAGCCATTCAATGCAGCAAAAAACGCCGGTCGCTGCTGTGCATCCAGCGCCAGCAAGCGCGACCCCTTGCCCAGGGCGATCGCGCTCCAGGCCTTGCCCGTGGCCACGTCGGGCGAATCAGGCTGGCACCGTCCTCGCGCTGCAAGGCCAGCACATGCCCGCCGGCATCGAGCACCGCCACCGTCAGCGGCGCGGCGTTGATCTTGCGGCCCGCAGCCAGCGCGGCGTTCACCAGGCTGACTGCGACCTTGAGGTTCAAAGCATTCATGGAAAGGTCCTCTTCTTGTTGTGAGAAGCCCTGAGGGCAGTTTGAAAACCGATGCAGCCAATAGAACACAACAGACAATATTTTTGTATACAATATTTTGAAACGATCGTACCGAATCAGACGAAACGCCTTTTTCGCGGGCGCTCCGACGAAAGCGCTTTCCCCCGATGAAAATCCATTGACCTGAACCATCAGGCGTGAATACACTCTGCCGCAAAGCAAGTTGTATACAATTACAAAATCGATGAGGCACAAACCATGAGCAAAATGAGAGCAATCGATGCAGCCGTTCTGGTCATGCGCCGTGAAGGTGTAAATACCGCGTTCGGCATCCCGGGGGCTGCCATCAATCCGTTGTACTCGGCCCTGAAGAAAGTCGGTGGCATCGATCACGTCCTCGCTCGCCACGTCGAAGGCGCCTCGCACATGGCCGAGGGCTACACCCGCGCCAACCCAGGCAACATCGGCGTGTGCATCGGTACTTCCGGCCCTGCCGGTACCGACATGGTCACCGGCCTGTACAGTGCCTCGGCCGACTCCATCCCGATTCTCTGCATCACCGGCCAGGCACCGCGTGCGCGCCTGCACAAGGAAGACTTCCAGGCGGTCGACATCACCAGCATCGTCAAGCCGGTAACCAAGTGGGCCACCACCGTGCTGGAGCCAGGCCAGGTGCCCTACGCCTTCCAGAAGGCCTTCTACGAAATGCGCACCGGCCGCCCAGGCCCTGTGCTGATCGACCTGCCGTTCGATGTGCAAATGGCCGAGATCGAATTCGACATCGACGCCTACGAGCCACTGCCAGTGCACAAGCCATCGGCCACGCGCGTTCAGGCCGAAAAGGCCCTGGCCCTGCTCAATGACGCCGAGCGCCCGCTGCTGGTCGCCGGTGGCGGCATCATCAACGCCGACGCCAGCGACAAACTGGTCGAATTCGCCGAGCTGACCGGCGTGCCGGTCATCCCGACCCTGATGGGCTGGGGTACCATCCCCGACGACCACGCACAGATGGTCGGCATGGTCGGCCTGCAGACCTCGCACCGCTACGGCAACGCCACCCTGCTCAAGTCCGACCTGGTGTTCGGCATCGGTAACCGCTGGGCCAACCGCCATACCGGTTCTGTCGACGTGTACACCGAAGGCCGCAAATTCGTGCATGTCGATATCGAACCGACCCAGATCGGCCGGGTGTTCACACCGGACCTGGGCATCGTTTCCGACGCAGGCCTGGCGCTGGACGTGTTTATCGAAGTGGCCCGCGAATGGAAAGCAGCCGGCAAGCTGAAGTGCCGCAAGGCCTGGCTGGAAGACTGCCAGGCGCGCAAGTCGAGCCTGCAGCGCAAGACCCACTTCGACAACGTGCCGGTCAAGCCGCAGCGCGTCTACGAAGAAATGAACCAGGTATTTGGCAAGGACACCTGCTACGTCAGCACCATCGGCCTGTCGCAGATCGCCGGCGCGCAGTTCCTGCACGTGTACAAACCACGCCACTGGATCAACTGCGGCCAGGCCGGCCCGCTGGGGTGGACCATCCCGGCAGCATTGGGTGTGGTGAAGGCTGACCCGAAACGCAAGGTCGTTGCGCTGTCCGGTGACTACGACTTCCAGTTCATGATCGAAGAACTGGCCGTGGGCGCGCAATTCAACCTGCCCTATGTCCACGTCTTGGTGAACAACGCGTACCTGGGCCTGATCCGTCAGGCACAACGTGGCTTCGACATGGATTACTGTGTACAACTGGCGTTCGAGAACATCAACGCCACCGATGCCGCCACTTACGGGGTCGATCACGTCGCCGTGGTCGAAGGCCTGGGCTGCAAAGCCATCCGCGTGTTCGAACCGGCTGACATCGCACCTGCCCTGCTCAAGGCACAGAAGATGGCCGAAGAGTTCCGCGTACCGGTGGTGGTGGAAGTGATTCTCGAGCGTGTGACCAACATTTCCATGGGCACCGAGATAAACGCGGTCAACGAGTTCGAAGACCTGGCGCTGGTCGGTAACGACGCGCCAACCGCCATCTCGCTGCTGGACTGATCGCCTGACGCCCCCGCAACCGCCCAGGCCGGGGGCCTTCATTGCAAGGAGACAACTCATGCCTCGCTTCGCTGCCAACTTGTCCATGCTGTTCACCGAACAGGACTTCCTGGCCCGCTTCAAGGCTGCCGCCGACGCTGGTTTCAGCGGCGTCGAATACCTCTTTCCCTACGACTTCAGCGCTGCCGACATCAAGCAACAGCTCGAAGCCCACGGCCTGACCCAGGTGCTGTTCAACCTGCCAGCCGGCGACTGGGGCAAGGGCGAGCGCGGTATCGCTTGCCATCCTGACCGCGTCGACGAATTCCGCGCCGGTGTCGACAAGGCTATCGAATACGCCAAGGTCCTGGGCAACACCCAGGTCAACTGCCTGGCCGGCATTCGCCCGCAAGGCTTGCAGTGCGCCGATGTGCGCAAGACGTTCGTCGAGAACCTGAAGTTCGCCGCCGACAAATTGAAGGCCGCCGGCATTCGCTTGGTCATGGAAATGATCAACACCCGCGACATCCCAGGCTTCTACCTGAATACCACCCGGCAGGCGCTGGACATCCAGGCCGAAGTCGGCAGCGACAACCTGTTCCTGCAGTACGACATCTACCACATGCAGATCATGGAAGGTGACCTGGCTCGCACCATGGAAGCCAACCTCAACCTGATCAACCACATCCAGCTGGCCGACAACCCAGGCCGTAACGAGCCGGGTACTGGCGAAATCAACTACCGCTTCCTGTTCGAGCACCTGGACCGCATCGGCTACCAGGGCTGGGTGGGCGCAGAGTACAAGCCGCTGACCACCACCGAAGCAGGCCTGGGCTGGCTTAAAACCCACGTGGGAGCAGGCTTGCCCCGGGAAAGCGCCCGCAAGGACACCACCACAGCCTGAACCACCGCATTCGCGGGGCGAGCCCGCTCCCACAGGGTTCAGGGCTCCCCCGGGAACATGAACATACAAATACAAGAGGCACATTCTCATGGCTAAAATCGGTTTCATCGGCACCGGCATCATGGGCAAGCCCATGGCCCAGAACCTGCAAAAGGCAGGTCACAGCCTGTTCGTTTCCACCCATCACGATGTCGCCCCAGCCGACCTGGTCGCCGCTGGCGCAGTGGCCCTGGCCAACCCGAAGGAAGTGGCCCAGGAAGCTGAGTTCATCATTGTCATGGTGCCGGATACCCCGCAGGTCGAAGCCGTACTGTTCGGTGAAAACGGCGTTGCCGAAGGCGCCGGCCCGAACAAGGTGGTGATCGACATGAGCTCGATCTCCCCCACCGCCACCAAGGCCTTTGCCGAGAAGATCAAGGCCACTGGCGCCGCCTACCTGGACGCACCGGTGTCGGGCGGTGAAGTGGGCGCCAAGGCCGCGACCCTGAGCATCATGGTCGGTGGCTGCCCGAAAGCGTTCGAACGCGCCCTGCCGCTGTTCGAAGCCATGGGCAAGAACATTACCCGCGTCGGCGGCAACGGCGATGGCCAGACGGCCAAGGTCGCCAACCAGATCATTGTCGCCCTGAACATCCAGGCAGTCAGTGAAGCGCTGCTGTTCGCCGCCAAGAACGGCGCCGATCCAGCCAAGGTGCGTGAAGCACTGATGGGCGGTTTTGCCTCGTCGAAAATCCTTGAAGTGCATGCCGAGCGCATGATCAAGGGCACCTTCGACCCAGGCTTCCGCATCAGCCTGCACCAGAAGGACCTGAACCTGGCCCTGCAAGGCGCCAAGGAGTTGGGCATCAACCTGCCCAACACCTCCAATGCACAGCAAGTGTTCAACACCTGCGCTGCCCTGGGCGGCAGCAACTGGGACCACTCGGCGCTGATCAAAGGCCTGGAGCACATGGCCAACTTCTCGATCCGCGACGACAAATGATTTGAATTCGGGCTGCCTGGCAGCCCAATCGCCGCACACCTCGCGCCCCGCGCACTACTTGCGGGCGCCGGCTTGCCAGCGATGAATTCACCACCGAGCAACACCCGCCCCTGGTTCGGCCTGCACGGAGGCAGTTCCAGGGGCGTTTTCGATTCTGCAGAACAACAATAATTGGGAGCCTGCCATGTCGGTCGATCCGCAAAAACTTCTCCGCGAGCTGTTCGACACAGCCATCGCCGCCGCCCATCCGCGTCAAGTCCTCGAACCCTACCTGCCCGCCGACCGTAGCGGCCGGGTCATCGTCATCGGCGCCGGCAAGGCCGCAGCCGCCATGGCCGAAGTGGTCGAGAAAAGCTGGCAGGGCGAAGTCTGCGGGCTGGTGGTCACACGTTATGGCCATGGTGCCCACTGCCAGAAGATCGAGGTGGTCGAAGCCGCCCACCCGGTCCCCGACGCCGCCGGCCTGGCCGTGGCCAAACGCGTACTGGAATTGGTCAGTAACCTCAACGAAGACGACCGCGTCATCTTCCTGCTGTCTGGCGGTGGTTCCGCGCTGCTGGCACTGCCGGCCGAGGGCCTTACCCTGGCCGACAAGCAGCAGATCAACAAGGCACTGCTGAAATCCGGCGCCACCATCGGCGAGATGAACTGCGTGCGCAAGCACCTCTCGGCGATCAAGGGCGGCCGCCTGGCCAAGGCCTGCTGGCCGGCCACGGTCTACACCTATGCCATTTCTGATGTACCGGGCGACCTGGCCACCGTGATCGCCTCTGGCCCCACCGTGGCCGACCCAAGCACGTCGGCTGACGCCCTGGCGATTCTGAAACGCTACAACATCGAAGCGCCCAAAGCAGTCATCGACTGGCTGAACAACCCGGCTTCGGAAACCGTCAAGGCCGATGACCCAGCCTTGGCCCGCAGCCACTTCCAGCTGATCGCCAAACCCCAGCAATCACTCGAAGCGGCTGCGGTCAAAGCGCGACAGGCGGGTTTCAGCCCGCTGATCCTCGGCGACCTGGAAGGTGAATCCCGCGAGGTGGCCAAGGTGCACGCCGGTATCACCCGGCAGATCGTCCAGCATGGCCAGCCATTGAAGGCCCCCTGCGTGATCCTCTCCGGCGGCGAAACCACCGTGACCGTACGCGGCAATGGCCGTGGCGGGCGCAACGCCGAGTTCCTGCTCAGCCTCACCGAAAGCCTCAAAGGCCTCCCGGGCGTATACGCCCTGGCCGGCGACACCGACGGCATCGATGGCTCGGAAGAAAACGCCGGCGCCTTCATGACCCCAGGCAGCTACGCCCGCGCCGAGGCCCTGGGCCTGTCGGCCAGCGACGAGTTGGACAACAACAACGGCTATGGCTATTTCGCCGCGCTGGAGGCGCTGATCGTCACCGAACCGACCCGCACCAACGTCAACGACTTCCGCGCCATCCTGATCCTCGAGACTGCCCAATCATGACGCCTGATAAAAAAGTCAAAATCCTTGCCACCCTCGGCCCTGCGATCAACGGCATCGACGACATTCGCCAACTGGTCGAAGCCGGGGTGAATATCTTCCGCCTCAACCTCAGCCACGGCGAACACGCCGACCATGCCCTGCGTTACCAGTGGATCCGCGAAGTGGAGCAGCAACTGAACTACCCGCTGGGCATCCTCATGGACCTGCAGGGGCCGAAGCTGCGCGTGGGCCGCTTCGCGCAAGGCAAGGTGCAGCTGCAACGCGGCCAGGCCCTGCGCCTGGACCTGGACAAGACCCCGGGCGACAGCCGCCGGGTCAACCTGCCACACCCTGAAATCATCGCAGCCCTTGAGCCCGGCATGGACCTGTTGCTGGACGACGGCAAGCTGCGGCTGCGCGTCACCGCCAAGCACAACGACGCCATCGACACTGAAGTGCTGAACGGTGGCGAGTTGTCCGATCGCAAGGGCGTCAACGTACCGCAAGCAGTACTCGACCTCTCCCCGCTCACCGAAAAGGACCGCCGCGACCTGGCCTTTGGCCTGGAACTGGGCGTGGACTGGGTGGCCCTGTCGTTTGTCCAACGCCCTGAGGACATCATTGAAGCGCGCCAGTTGATTGGCGACCGTGCCTACCTGATGGCCAAGATCGAGAAGCCATCGGCAGTCGAACAACTGCAAGCCATCGCCGAACTGGCAGACGCGATCATGGTGGCCCGCGGTGACCTTGGCGTGGAAGTGCCGGCCGAAAGCGTGCCGCAAATCCAGAAGCGCATCATCAGCACCTGCCGCCAACTGGGCAAACCGGTGGTGGTGGCCACGCAGATGCTCGAGTCCATGCGTTTCTCGCCAGCGCCAACCCGTGCCGAAGTCACCGACGTGGCCAACGCCGTGGCCGAAGGTGCCGACGCGGTCATGTTGTCGGCCGAGACTGCCTCGGGTGATTACCCGCTCGAAGCGGTGCAGATGATGAGCAAGATCATCCGCCAGGTGGAAAACGGCCCGGACTACCAGGCCCAGCTCGACGTTGGCCGGCCTAAGGCCGAAGCCACTGTGTCGGACGCCATCAGCTGCGCCATCCGCCGCATCAGCGGCATCCTGCCGGTGGCGGTGCTGGTCAACTACAGCGAGTCGGGTGCCTCGACCCTGCGCGCGGCCCGCGAGCGGCCAGGGGCACCGATCCTCAACCTGACACCGAACCTGAACACCGCGCGCCGCCTCAGCGTGGCCTGGGGCGTGCATTCGGTGGTCAACGACCGCCTGCGTCAGGTCGATGAGGTGGTTTCCACCGCGCTGGAGATTGCCCAGGCGCAGGGTATGGCCAGCCGTGGTGACACGTTGCTGATCACGGCCGGTGTGCCGTTCGGCAAGCCGGGCTCGACTAATACGCTGCGGATCGAGACCTTGATCTGATTCAAAGGCCCTTTCGCGGGGCAAGCCCGCTCCCACAAGGTAAGCGGTCTACCTGTAGGAGCGGGCTTGCCCCGCGAATGGAGGGCAAAGCCCTCCCCCTGCACCACAACAACAGACCTGCGCAAAACCGAGGCCCGAAGAGGCCCACCGCTCTTCCATCAACCTTACTGACTGCCCCATGTACACCAAAAATTCCTCAACCCGTGCCCCGACTGGGCCACGGCGCTGCTCAACGGCTTCAGCCAGGTGCTGCTGCTGCGCAACCCCCTGTGCGGCCTGTGCTGCCTGCTGGCCATCCTGGTGACCGCGCCCAGCCTGGTCGGCGGCGCGTTGCTCGGCGCCCTTGCCGGCTTGCTCACTGCCCAGCGCCGCCACTACGACCGCGCTGACCGCCAAGCCGGGTTGTACTGTTACAACGGCGTGCTGATCGGCATCCTGATTAGTGCGGTACTGCCGTGGTCGGCGATCATGCCGCCGCTGATCATTGCCGCTGGCGGGATGTCCAGCATCATCACCCACCAGTGGCGCAAGCGCGGCGGCAAGCTGCTGATCGCCTATACGGCGCCATTCGTGCTGCTGGGCTGGGGCACATTGATGTTTGCCACTCCATCGCCCGCCAGCTTCGTCGAAGCCGACACCCTGTATGCCATCGCCCGTGGCATAGGCCAGATCTTCCTGCTCGACCACCCCCTGGCCGGTTCGCTGATCATCCTCGGTATAGTCATTGCCAACCCTTATGCCGCAATGTGGGCGGTGATCGGCTCGGCCATCGGCGGTGGCGTGGCCCTGCTCGCCGACCAAGCGCAAGCCGCCTGGCTGGGCCTCTATGGCTTCAATGCCGCACTGGCGGCACTGGCCTTCAGCAGGCAAGGTGAAAAACCTTGGGTGACGCTGCTGGCCATCGCCCTGGCGCTGTTGATACAACCGCTGTTCAACTTGATGCCCATTGCCGGACTGACAGCGCCGTTCGTACTGGCCTGCTGGCTGATGCATGGGGGCAACCACTTCTGGCAGCTTCTACTGCGTCGAGATATAGGGCGTCTACATAACTGAGCCTACGGTAATGCCAACCCCCATGGCTGACGCCGTTCTGCGGCCCACACTCACAGACCTGAAACTGGCATTTTTGCCAGTTCAGCCTGTTGCAGGCCCGGTCTCTGACCTTTTAGGCTTGTTGCTTACGCCCCCGGATCACAAACCATGCAAACCCCGCAATCAATACGCGAGCGGCTCTTCGTCATCGTCTTCCAGTCCGATACCGTGGCAGGAAGACGCTTCGACAAAATCCTGCTGCTGATCATCCTGGCCAGCCTGGTCACCGTCATCCTCGACAGCATCGATGAAGTGCACCAAGGCTACGCCGGCCTGCTGGCTGGCATAGAGTGGGGCTTTACCGCGATCTTCCTGGCCGAATACATCACCCGCCTGTATTGCTCGCCCAAGCCCTTGCGCTATGCCTTCAGTTTCTATGGCCTGGTCGACTTGCTGGCGATCGTGCCGGGGATCATCGCCCTGTACTACAGCGATGCCCAGTACCTGCTGATCATCCGCGTCATCCGCATGCTGCGGATCTTCCGCGTACTCAAACTCAGTCCTTATCTCAAACAGGCCCATTACCTGCTGGAGGCGCTGCGCGGCAGCAAGCAGAAGATCATCGTGTTCCTGGCCAGCGTATCCACCCTGGTCACTGTGTTCGGCACCCTGATGTATGTGGTCGAAGGACCGGAGCATGGCTTTACCAGCATCCCCAAAGGCATCTACTGGGCCATCGTCACCCTGACCACCGTGGGCTTTGGTGACATCGTGCCGAAAACGCCCCTGGGGCAGGTGTTGTCGTCGCTGGTGATGATTACCGGTTACTCGATCATTGCCGTGCCTACTGGGATCTTCACCGCAGAACTGGCCAATGCCATGCGCGGGGAACAATTGCGGCACGACTGCCCGACGTGCCACAAGAATACCCATGAGCCCAGCGCGTCATTCTGCTCGCGCTGCGGCAATGCACTGTTCAGGAAGGAGCAGTGACACGCGCTGCCAGCGCCTCGCGGGTCAATGCCAGCAGCAGCTCGTTGCGCGCTGCCTGGCGCTCATTGTTGACCGCCGCGACCCTGGCCAGGTACTCGGCCTCGGGCACGCCCTCGGCGCCTTCCAACAAGGCCTGCAAGCGTTCATGGAACGGCGCATCAGCAGCTTCCAGGCGTGCCGCCTGGGTGCGTTCGAGGTGTTCGCGCCAGAACTCGCGCTGGACCAGCGAAGCGGCTACCTGTTCGTCGGTCTCGCTGCTTTGCACCCGGGCGCGCGCCGCCTCGATGCGTGAGGGCCCCACGCCCGACACCTCGGCATACAGCATGTCGCCGGGTTGGGCCGGCAGGTCCAGCGCAGTGCGCAGCGCCACCCGGTAGGCCAGCCCCACTTCGATTTCGTCCGGGTTGCGCCCTGCTGCACGCCGCCTTTGAATATCCTCGAGCGCAATTCGGTCAAGCGCGTCCAGCCGCCAGAGCTGTCGCCCCAGGTGCAGCAAGGCGCCTTGCTGATCGCCCACCCCCGCATCGGCACGGGCACGCCAAACCAGCATGCTCAACTCCAGGTTGCTGAAGCACAACGCCACGCTGTCTTGGCAAGTCAGTTGCCGATCGACCTGATTGAACAATGCCTCGCGCAGACTGGCATGGTCTCTCATGGCCTGCAGCAGGGTAAACACGCGCTCGGCCAGGGCTTCGCCGTTTTGGGTGAACTCTGCCGTGTCCAGCAAGCGGCCCAACAGCTGGAAAAAGTCATCGCTCCCTGGCTCTGTCTCCAGCGACTCCCAGCAAGCAGACAATTCGTCACGTGCCAGCACATTGGCGCTGTCCAGCCAACGCTGGCGCACGAAGGTTGTGCCCGGGAGCGCACTCTGGCCCTGGCCCAGCGATGGCCACTGCACGGGTAGGCCCTCCAGGTCGCGTGCATTCAACGGGTTGCCCCACAGTATGAGCGAGCGCCTGGCCCACACAGGTGCCCGATGGTAACTGGCGGGCAAAGTGGCGATAAGGTTATCGCGCAAATCGGCCTGTAGCAGGTCGGGACAGCTCAGCACCCCAGGCGGCAGTTCGGTCTGGCCTGTACCGCGCATGTGCAGCCGGCGCAGCCGATTCAGTGCGCGCAGGGAAAACCCACGGCCCAGCGGGTTGAACGACAGGTTGAGGTATTGCAGAGACCGGCAACCGGCCAGTATGCCCGCCTGTTCCGGATCGAGCACGATGCGGTTGTTGAACAGGTCCAGCTCATTGAGGTCCGGCATCTGCGCGATCGCTGCCGGCACCCGGCTCAGCCGGTTGCCACTCAGTTCAAGGATGCGCAGGTTGGGGAACGTCGCCAGGAATGCCACAGGAATGTCGTCCAGCTGCATCCCCAGCAGCGCCAGTTCGAAGACATGGGCAAACCTTACCTGGGCAGGCAGTTCAGGCAGGTTGCCCGGCACTGCGGCAAAGATGGCGAAGCGGAAACTCTGAGGCGCCAGGATATTGTTCACACCCACGGTGACCCGCCGTTGCCAGCAGTCGATCAGGCAACGCCGGAAGTAGCGCCGCTCCTCTTGCAGGCCACCTGGCGCTGCCTCCAGTACCCATTGATCCAACCGTTGGCGTAACGCCCCAAGCTCGTTGTTCAACCGGGCAATTTCCGTATGAACATCGACACCCGTAGTGCGCAGGTCTTCAACCCAGGCCAACACCTGCGCGTCCGAAAAGCTCGGATAGACGTCACGCACCGAGGCAAACAGCGCCTGTGGCCGACCTTCCCGCCGCCCGCTGAGCCGGTAGCCCAGACGGCCATCGAGCTCGCGCTGTGGCGGCCGGAACCAGCCGCTCAACCGGCGTGTACCCAACAGCTGAGCCACCTCGGCGCGATGCGCGACGGCCTGGCGGCTGAGCAGCACGCGCAAGTTGTGAGCGAATGGCTCGCCAATCCCCAGTGCATCCCGTTGGGGGCTGTCGTAGGCGTCGGCCATGACCGCGAACAGCTCACCGGGCTGCCCCAACGCTCGGCCTGTTGCATCCACCCGGCGAAACGCTCCGCCTTCGTGCCGTAGCCCGTAGTGGTACAAGCCGCCTGGGTCGGTGACCAGCAACGGCGCCTCGGCGTCGCCGTCAAACAGCGCCCAGCGCACACTCGCGCCGGCAGGCAGGTGCTTGAGCATGGACAGCGCCACCCGTGCCAAGTCCACGTGCTGTGCCACTTCCAGGTAAAAGGCCTCGAACACCCTGGCCTGACGAACCCGCGCGGCCTGCAGACGCGCGGCTTCGGCCAGCCTCAGGGCCACGCGCCCACGCTCGGTCAACCGGGCGCGGTCAGCCGCAGGGGCATTACGCAGCAGTGCGCGCGCCACCGGCTCCTGCAAGCTTGGGAACGCTCGACGCAACACCCCGGTTTCTGCGCTCGGTGCAGGCTGCGTTGCGTCATAGGCCTGCTCAAACAACAGGCGGCGCTGGCCGGCAGCCAACTCGGCCAAGGCCTGATCATCGAGCTCCTGCCCCCCCGGCAATGCGCGCACGTGTTGCAGGAGTGCGCCATCGTCGAGCGGCTGCCCGGCGCGCAAACGCTCGATCAGCACGCCGATGCGTCGATCCAGCAAAAACCGCTCGACGCTGTCGACAAGCGCGGCGTCCGGGGCCTGGCCCTCCACATGCAGGGCGCGCAGATGGTCGGCTTGCAGGTTGTGAGCCACCAGCACCTGGTCGATCTGCTCGTCATCCAACTCATGCAGGCGCCCGCCAAGTCGGCGAAACAGCTGGTAGGTGTCGTCCCACTGCGCCGGTTGCTCGAACCACAGCCGCCAGGCCCCGGCCCCATTGTGGCTCAGCCGAGGGCCATACCCACCACGCGGCCGTAGGCGCCACTGGCCCTCAGCGGCGCCTTGAACCACGGGGTAGCAATGGCCGTCCATTTCGACCCAGGCGCGGCCCTCCAGGTGATGCACCCCCTCTTCATCCATACGCGCCTGCGTGAAGGGCGAGGCACGGTAATCGGCCAGTACCGGATCACACAGCCGTGTGCTGCCATCTTCCACAAGCCCAGGCAGCAGGCTGTCAACCTTCACCGACCGCTGCCAGGTGCGCAGTGCTACCCCCACACCGACAGCGGTGGCGCCCATCACGGCAAGGTCGGTAGCGACATGGGTCAAGTGATCGAGCGCGGCCCGGGTATCGCCTTCATGCCAGGCCTCGACGCCATGGAATACCTCCTTGAGCAACCCCCAGGCAGTGAACGCCAGCAAACCTGCGCCGACCATCGGAATGAACAGGCCAGCCAGGTTGAGCAGCGCCCAGCCCTCTGCGGCCAGGCGCTGGTCATGCGCCTCTTGCACGGCCCGGTCAAGGTCCGCTACAGGGACGGCGATCATCGCCGCGTCATCCTTGATCTGCGCGATGCGCGCCGTGCCCAGGGTTTCGAACAATGCCGGGGGCAAGGCCTGCATGTGCTCTTCAAGGTCGTAGTTGGCCCAATCCGCCAGATCGGCGTACGCCGGGATAATCACCGAGAAGAATGCCTGGCTGTCCCGGCGCCGCACGAAGCGGCTGAAGAACCGCTGATAGTCACGGGTACGCAGGCGCCGCCCCAGGTCATTGGCCAACCGCCGCAGGCTGCTGGCCACACACCAAGGCCCATGGGGGTCACCCGGTACGTACGCCAGCAAGCGTCGAGTGGTATTGCGCAACCAACCCGCTTCGATGACGTCCAGCAACACGATCTGCTCGAGTTTGCAGCCCAGCAGGCTCAGTTGTTTGGCCACCACCGGTCTGCCTTGCAGGCGCGGCGACACGCCATCACGGCACACACCGATGATCAGGTGCAGTTCGTCGTTGTCGAGCACCCCGCTGTGCCTGGCCTTGTAGGCGTCCACCAGCATCTGCTGGCGCTGGGCGTCGCCCAACAGCGCTGCCACGCTGTGGCCTTGTGCTGTCGGCGCCAGCAGCACGCTGTCGAGGTGACGTTGATATTGACCGCCCAGGTCGAGGCGGCGACACAGGTTGGCAAACGCCAGCGCAGAAGGCGGTTTGACAGTGCCCTGCCGCGCACTGGTCAGACGATTGCCACGCGGCTGGCCATCCGCCGCCGCCTCATCGACGGTAAAGTTGCGCAGCGCCGCCTCAAGCAGCGGCCTGTCGCCATACACCACCTCAGTCAGGTGTATGCCCACAGGCTGCGTATTGATCACCGGTTGGCGGTGGCCGGCGACGAAAGACCAGCGATGCACATCGAAGGTTTGCTTGCAGTGTGCCGCCAATGCCTGCTCCAGGCGCCTGGTCGAAAAACTGTCGATGCCTTCGAGGCGGCCAAGCACGTCGCTCAGTTGCTGGCGTAACGTCAGGCTCTGGCGCAGCGCCTCGTTCAGCCCTGGCATAGGCTTGGCACAGGCCGCCTGCAACCATTGCGGCAGACGCGCTGCAATGAATCGGTCCTGAAAGGCCTGCTCCAGGGCAAGGCAATCGGTATGTGGCGGCTGATCGGGTTGATGAGTCATGGCTCGCACCTCCTTTGGGGAGGCGCGAGCTTAGGCATGGCACCGGGCCGCCGGTGGCTAGATACCTAACACCCGCCTGGCAAAGCGCATAAGTAAAGAGCCATTCGGTCTTTAATCGCCCCAAAGCGAAAGGCTATAGTCGCTGGCACAATGCCAACTCTCTGTACGCTAACAAGGAATGCTTCGTGAAAAAGCTCTTCACCGCCTCGCTGCTGGCCGCAGGCCTGGCCCTGGGCAACCTCGCCCAGGCCGCCCCGACCCTGCTCAACGTGTCCTACGACGTGATGCGCGACTTCTACAAGGACTACAACCCGGCGTTCCAGAAACACTGGGAGGCCGAGCACAATGAGAAGGTCAATGTGCAGATGTCCTTCGGCGGCTCGAGCAAACAGGCGCGCGCCGTGATCGATGGCCTGCCGGCCGATGTCATCACCATGAACATGGCCACCGACATCAACGCCCTTGTCGACAACGGCAAGCTGGTGCCGGACAACTGGGTGACCCGCCTGCCGAACAACAGTGCGCCCTTCACCTCGGCCACCGTGTTCATCGTGCGCAAGGGCAACCCGAAAGCGTTGAAGGACTGGCCCGACCTGCTCAAGGACGGCGTACAGGTGATCGTACCCAACCCGAAGACTTCGGGTAATGGCCGCTACACCTACCTGTCGGCCTGGGGCTACGTCCTCAAGCAGGGTGGCGATGAAACCAAGGCCCGCGAGTTCGTCGGCAAGCTGTTCAAGCAGGCGCCCGTGCTCGATACCGGGGGTCGCGCCGCGACCACGACCTTCATGACCAACCAGATTGGCGACGTGTTGGTGACCTTCGAGAACGAAGCCGAGATGATCGCCCGCGAGTTTGGCCGCGATCAGTTCGAAGTGGTTTACCCGAGCGTGTCGGCTGAAGCCGAGCCGCCGGTGAGCGTGGTCGACAAGGTAGTGGCCAAGAAAGGTACCCAGGCCGTGGCCGAGGAATACCTGAAGTACCTGTGGTCGCCGGCGGCTCAGGAAATCGCCGCGCAGAACTACCTGCGCCCGCGTGATGCAACCGTGCTGGCCAAGTACACCGACCGCTTCCCGAAAGTCGACTTCCTGTCGGTGGAGAAGACCTTTGGTGACTGGCGTACCGTGCAGAAGACTCACTTCAATGACGGTGGCGTTTTTGACCAGATCTATACCAACCAGTAATTGATGTAGACCCTATCGCCGGCAAGCCGGCTTGCCGGCGATAGGCCCCTGCGGCAACACACTTCTTCGAACTTCCCCACCGCTGAACAATCAGTTTCTTGAGTAACCCTGCCCCGCTCACCCCGGCCCAAGGAGTACTCCAGTGCTGCGTTACCTCACCACCCTGCTGCTCGGCTGCCTGCTGAGCACCCACCTGCTTGCTGCAGATCCTGCGCCCGCCGAAGAACAACCCGCCGAACCCGAACCGGTGCTTCAGGGCGGCTTGCTCGGGGCCTTGGCAGATGGCCTGGACAGCGCCGCCCGGGAGCTGGACCTCGACGCCCACCTGGTCGACGCCTGGCGCTTGCGCACCGACCGCGCAGCCAAGGAGGTGGAACACCTGGTTGATCGCCACTCCGCCAGCGATTCGCTGCAACTGGTTGGCAACTTCCTGCTGCTCACCCTTACCTGGGCTGCCAGCTTTGCCGTCCTCACCACCCTGGGCCGCTGGCTCAGCAGACGCACCACGGCCACCCCGTGGCTGCGCCAGCGCAAGCGCGCCAGCAGCCTGCTCGGCTATCTGCTGCCCTACACCCTGCCGGCCTTGGCCAGCCTGCCTCTGACCCTTTACGTCAGCCGTTTCCTCGAACCTTCGGTGGCCCGCGCCTTGGGGCTGAGCCTGGCCTACGCCAGCAGCAGCGGCCTGTTCTCGACCTCGATCATTCTGTGCCTGGTCACGCTGTTCGATGCCGGCCACAAGCGCCAGGCCGTGGCAGTGATCAAGCGCATGGCGCCGCGCCCCCTGTTCCTGATCGGCTTTCTCGCGGCCTGGAGCGACGCCTTGACCAGCCCGCAGATCGCTCGCCAGTTGGGCGGCAACATCACCGCCAGCATTGCTGTGTTCACCGGATTGGCCGCCACCTTCATCTTCGCCAGCCTGGTCGTGCGCCTGCGCCGCCCGGTCGCTCACCTGATCCGCAACCGTGCCCTCAAGGACCGCCTGCAACACCGGGCAGTGCAGGAAACCCTGCGGATCTTCTCGACCGTCTGGTACTTGCCGATCCTGCTGATGATCCTGGTGTCGGCAATCCACCTGGTCGGTGCCGGCGAAGAAAGCCAGAAGGCCCTGCAAAAAGCCCTACTCACAACCGTGCTGCTGGTCTGCACGGTATTTCTCAGCACGCTGCTGCAGCACCTGCTGGCGCCCCCCGCTGCAGATCCGGCGCAACGCGTACGGCCTTACAAGGAACTGCTGCGCAGCCTTGCCCACGCGCTGCTGCGCATCAGCATGGCGGTGGCGTTCATCGAACTGCTGGGGCGTATATGGGGCTTCTCGGTGATCAATTTCGCCCTGAGCAACAGCCTGGGCCAGGCCATCAGCAATTCACTGTCGAGCATCGGCCTGATCCTGCTGGTCACCTGGCTGCTCTGGGTGGTGCTCGATACCGCCATTCAGGAAGCGCTCAAACCCGCTGTCGGCCGCCGCGCAACGCGCCAACCAAGCACCCGCGTGCGCACCATCCTGCCGATGCTGCGTAATGCCATCAAAGTCATCCTGATCGTCATCTGTACCATCACCACCATGGCTAACCTGGGCATCAACGTCGCACCGCTGCTGGCCGGTGCCGGGGTGATTGGCCTGGCTATCGGCTTTGGGTCGCAGCAATTGGTACAGGACGTGATAACCGGCCTGTTCATCCTGATCGAAGACACCATCTCGATCGGCGACTGGGTGGTGCTCGACTCCGGTCACGCGGGTACCGTCGAAAGCCTGACCATCCGCACCCTGCGCCTGCGCGATGGCAAGGGCTTCGTGCATTCGGTGCCGTTCGGCCAGATCAAGGCAGTCACCAACCAGTCGCGGCAGTTTGCCTATGCGTTCTTCTCAGTGCAGTTCACCTACGACAGCGATGTGGACGAGGCGCTGGCGCTGATCCATCAGGTGGGGCAGTCGATCAGCGACGACCCCCTGCTGCGCATCAACCTGCAAGGGCCGCTGCAGGTGTTCGGGGTCGACCGCATGGATTTGAACGGGTTTGTGCTGACCGCGCAGTTCCGCACCATTTCCGGCGGGCAGTATGCCGTAAGCCGGGCGTTCAACGAGCGGCTCAAGAAGCGCGTGGACCAGACGGAGAATGTGAGTTTCGCCCAGGTGTACCCGCTGCCTGTGCGTGGTGTTTCAGCATGAGGCAGGCAGGCTTAGGCCTGCCTGAACACCAAGGCTTTCAAGCCCCCCGCCGGATCCGCATCAGGAAACTCCGGCGGGTTGTCCAACCGCTCGATGAAGGCCAGCGAGGGCGCCTGCTCAGCCATCCCCTCAATCAGAAACTCCGGCCCGATGCCAGGGTCGTTCACACAGGCCAGCACCGTCCCACCTGCCTTCAGCAACTCCGGCAAACGGCGCAGAATTTTTGCGTAATCCTGCGTCAGCACGAAACTGCTCTTCTGGAACGTGGGCGGGTCGATGATGATCAGGTCATAGGGCCCGTACTTGCGTACCTTGCCCCAGGACTTGAACAGCTCATGCCCCAGGTAAGCCACCCGTGACGCATCGTGGCTATTGAGCCGATGGTTGTCTCGCCCACGGGACAACGCCGACTTGGCCATGTCCAGGTTCACCACTTGCTCGGCCCCACCGGCAATTGCCGCCACCGAAAAGCCACAGGTATAGGCGAACAGGTTGAGCACCCGCTTGCCTGCCGCGTGTTCACGCACCCACCGCCGACCATGGCGCATGTCCAGGAACAGGCCGTTGTTCTGCCGCACACCCAGGTCAAGCAGGTAAGTCAGGCCGTCCTCGACCACCTCGCGCTGCTGGCTTGGCTCGCCCCACAGCCATTGGCCCGGGCTGTCCGGCAGGTAGCGGTGCTGGATGAGAATCGCTTGGCCGGACCATTGCGGGCGCTCGGCAAGGTTGCGCAGCATGGCTTCGAGTTGAGCCAGCTGGCCTTGCGCCGGCGCGCGGAACAGCGCCACGGACAACACCCCCTGCAGCCAGTCGACCGTGACCTGCTCCAGCCCCGGCCAGCAGCGGCCGCGGCCATGGAACAGGCGGCGGGTTTCCTGCGGGGCGGGGTCGAGGGCGGCAAGCAGATGCTGTTCGAGGGTCTGGATCGGCGAAGTCATGGCGGGTCGCATGCAGGTAAAAGGGAGCATTCTACCCCGCAAGGCCACTGCGCGCCTCCAGCAGCCGCGCGGCACCTATGGCAGCCGGCTCACCGGCGGTAAGACGCGACTGCAGCCTCACTGGCCTTTGGTCACGACTGCATGCGAACGAAACCACCACCCCTGCTGCATCCCCGCTGCCGCCAGCAGGATCAGCGCCACACCCAACCACTGCAACGGCGCCAGGCGGTGCCCGAAGGCCACCCAGTCGACCAGGATTGCAGCAATCGGATAGACGAAGGACAGCGCCCCCGTGAGCGCCGTGGGCAGGCGCTGAATGGCGCTGTACAGCAGCACGTACATCAGGCCCGTGTGTACCATGCCCAGTGTCACCAGGCTGGCCAGCGCCGAAGGTTCGCCTGGCAGCCCCCCCAGTTTGACCCACGGTGCCAGCAGCAACACCCCGGTAGCCACTTGGATCAGCGCGATCAGGTGCGGTGGGGTGCCTGCAAGGCGCTTGATGATCAGCGCGGCGATGGCATACAGAAACGCTGCACCCAGGGCCAGGGCAATGCCCAGCAGGTATTCGCTACCGCCCGCCTGTCCTGCGCCATGGGCGCTGACGATCGCCAACATGCCCATAAACGCCACACTCAACCAGGTAACCTTGGCGGCGGTGATCTTCTCGCCCAGGAACACTGCGGCCAGCCCGACCAGCATGAACGGCTGGACGTTGTACACCGCGGTGCCGATAGCGATCGAAGCACGCGAGTAGGAGGCAAACAGCAGCAGCCAGTTACCCACGATGGCGACGCCGCTGGCGATGGCCAGCAGCACAGCCGTACGACTGATCACCCCCGGCCTTAGAAAGCCGAAGGCGGCACAGACCAGCAGCAAGGTGCCGGTGCCGAACACGCAACGCCAGAACACCACGTCCAGCACAGGCTGGCCGGACACCAGCACGAACCAGCCGATGGTCCCGGAAATCAGCATGGCAGCGATCATTTCCAACGAGCCACGGCGCACCGAACTGTCCATCTCACACCTCCCAAGGATGACGGCCTG
Organism: Pseudomonas sp. NBRC 111131; assembly: GCF_001320525.1. NCBI lineage: Bacteria > Pseudomonadati > Pseudomonadota > Gammaproteobacteria > Pseudomonadales > Pseudomonadaceae > Pseudomonas > Pseudomonas sp. NBRC 111131. Next base: position 217,607 of record NZ_BCBH01000003.1, read on the forward strand.
ATTATGAATCGGGTCAGACGGGGCCTTCCAGCGGATAACCAAGGCAAAAAGCGGGTGTGGCCTTTACTATCAAGGTCAATCTCAAGAAACACCTGACGAGGCACCCATGACCGATGCGATCGACCAGTTGCTGATCAACGCCCTGATGGAAGACTCACGCCGCTCGCTCAAAGCGCTGGCCCAGATCAGCGGCCTTTCCGCACCCAGCGTCAGCGAGCGTCTGCGCCGCCTGGAGGAACGTGGCGTGTTGTGCGGTTATACCGTCGATGTCGACCCGCGCAGTTTCGGTTACCAACTGCAGGCTATCGTGCGCATCCGTCCACTGCCGGGGCAGTTGCAAGCGGTGGAACGGCAGATCGTCGCCATCCCTGAGTTCACCGAGTGCGACAAGGTCACGGGCGAGGATTGCTTCATCGCCCGGCTGCACGTGCGCTCGATGGAACAACTGGATACCTTGCTCGACCGCATCAATGTGCTGGCCGAGACCAATACGGCAATCATCAAGAAGAGCCCGGTTAAACGGCGATTGCCGCCGATGAATTGATCTCCTTGGCGGCGAGCCCTGGCTGGCTATTTTTTGTACACAATAATGTCACCTTAAGTGCCATTTTTGTGTGCAATTCTCCCGACGTCGCCCCAATACGTTACACCTTCCGCTCAACTAATTCTGACCATTCGATCAAATAGTCAGGACGGTAAAAATTTAATCCTGTTCAGATGGTCAACTTATAAATGATTTATTTCATAAAGTTATATTTCAACGGATTAGTTTCAAAATAATGGCTACCTGAAAGTTGCTCTCCGTCTGGCATGGAACTCGCTTTTGTGTGTTCGTGTTTTGTATACAAGTTTGACAAAACATAAATACACAAAGCCCGCGACCCCGGCTCACGCCGGCCGCCGCGCCCAGAACCCAGTGATGCCAACGCTGCACCGACGAGATGGCGAGCCCGTGCGCATGCCCGCTCATCGCAGTCCACGTGCATCAGGAGCCTGCCGGAATGCGAACCAGCCTCGACCTTGCCCCTGAACTCTCCGCCGCCAGCACTCACCCCGCCGCCACCCTGGCCGGTTACCTCCCCCCCCTTGAACTGAGCCCGCGCCTGCATAACCGCGACCTCGCCCCAACCCGTCTGGAAGGGCGGCGCTGGGGGCGCTACAGCATCTTCGCGCTGTGGACCAACGACGTGCACAACATCGCCAACTATTCCTTTGCCATGGGCTTGTTCGCCCTGGGCCTGGGTGGCTGGCAGATCTTGTTGTCTTTGGCGATTGGCGCGGCGCTGGTGTACTTCTTCATGAACCTGTCCGGCTACATGGGGCAGAAGACGGGCGTGCCGTTCCCAGTCATCAGCCGCATCGCCTTCGGCATCCATGGCGCGCAGATCCCGGCGCTGATCCGTGCGGTCATCGCCATCGCCTGGTTCGGTATCCAGACCTACCTGGCTTCGGTGGTGCTACGGGTGCTGCTCAGCGCCGTCTGGCCGCAGGTAGCGACCTATGACCACAACAGCCTGCTAGGCCTGTCGAGCCTGGGCTGGGTGTGCTTCGTGGCCATCTGGCTGGTACAGCTGGTGATCCTCGCCTATGGCATGGAGATGGTTCGCCGCTACGAGGCCTTTGCCGGCCCGGTGATCCTGCTCACCGTGGCCAGCCTGGCGATCTTCATGTACGTCAAGGCAGACGCACGTATCGCCTGGTCGGTGGCCGAGCCGCTCACCGGCTACGAGATGTGGCGCAACATCTTTGCGGGCGGTGCCCTGTGGTTGGCGATCTACGGCACCCTGGTGCTCAACTTCTGCGACTTCGCCCGCTCCTCGCCGTGCCGCAAGACCATCCGCGTCGGTAACTTCTGGGGCCTGCCGGTGAACATTCTGGTGTTCGCCATGATCACTGTGGTGCTGTGCGGCGCGCAGTTCAAGCTCAACGGCCAGATCATCGACAGCCCTACCCAGATCGTTGCCAGCATCCCCAGCACACCGTTCCTGGTCCTCGGCTGCCTGGCCTTCCTGATCGTTACCGTGGCCGTGAACATCATGGCCAATTTCGTCGCACCGGCCTTCGTGCTCAGCAACCTGGCGCCCCGTCATCTGAACTTCCGCCGCGCAGGGTTGATCAGTGCCACCCTGGCCGTGTTGATCCTGCCGTGGAACCTCTACAACAGCCCGCTGGTGATCGTCTACTTTCTGTCCGGCCTGGGCGCCCTGCTCGGCCCGCTGTACGGGGTGATCATGGCCGACTACTGGCTGCTGAGAAAAGGCTGCATCAACGTGCCTGAGCTCTACAGCGAAAACCCGGCCGGTGCCTACCACTACAGCAAAGGCATCAACCTGCGTGCCGTGGCCGCGTTCGTGCCGGCGGCGCTGCTGGCCATCGTTCTCGCCCTGGTCCCCAACTTCCATGCCATCGCGCCGTTTTCCTGGCTGATCGGGGCCGGCATCGCCGCCGTGCTGTACCTGCTGATCGCCCCGCGCAATCGCCAATATCACGACGTCAGCGGCGAGTGTATCGCCGTCGACCACAGCAGCCATTGACCCAGGAAGCCTGCCCATGCGTATTCTGATCGCCAACGTCAATACCACCGAAGCCATCACCGAGGCCATCGCCGAACAGGCCCGCAGCGTGGCCTCGCCCGGGACCGAAATCGTCGGCCTCACCCCCTGGTTCGGAGCCGAGTCGGTGGAGGGCAACTTCGAGAGCTACCTGGCCGCCATCGCCGTCATGGACCGGGTGCTGGCCTACGACGGCCCCTACGATGCCGTGATCCAGGCCGGCTACGGCGAGCATGGCCGCGAAGGCTTGCAAGAGCTGCTGAACGTGCCGGTGGTGGACATCACCGACGCCGCCGCAAGCACCGCGATGTACCTGGGCCATGCATACTCGGTGGTTACCACCCTGGACCGTACCGTGCCACTGATCGAGGACCGGCTGAAACTGTCCGGGTTGTATGACCGCTGTGCTTCGGTACGCGCCAGCGGGCTGGCCGTGCTGGAGCTTGAGGAGGACCCGCAACGTGCCGTGCAGACCATTGCCGAACAGGCAGAGCGCGCGGTGCGCGATGACAAGGCCGAAGTCATCTGCCTGGGCTGCGGCGGCATGGCTGGGCTGGATGAGCAGATTCGCCAGCGCACTGGGGTGCCGGTGGTGGATGGCGTAAGCGCGGCGGTGACCATTGCCGAGTCCCTGGTGCGACTGGGGTTGAGCACGTCCAAGGTACGCACTTATGCCACGCCAAGGGCGAAAAAGGTGGTGGGCTGGCCAATGCGGTTCGGGCGATAAGGCGCCTTTACCGGCACTGTCGCCGGTAAGCCGAACCCCACAGGTACCTCAGCGCGCAGACGGCTTGTGGTTTACCTGTGGGGCCAGCGCGGTCAACCCATCATCCTGGCCAACCGCTCTGCACTGCCACACGCCAGGGTGAACCCCAATGCCCCATGGCCCAGGTTCACCCACAGGTTTCGATAAGCTGTAGCCCCAATGATCGGCACCCCGGTAGGCGTCGCCGGCCGCATCCCCGCCCACTCCACGGCCTGCCCGTAATCCGCCGCATTCGGCAACGTCTCAAGCGCCAGCCGGCGCATGCTTTGAAGCCGACGCGCATCCACCGATTCGTCGAAACCGACGATATCCACCATCGCCGCGACCCGCAGTTGGCGGTCCAGGCGTGCATAGACGATCTTGCGCTCGTAATCGGTAATGCTCACCTCAGGCGCACGGTGCTTTGGCGCAATCGGCGCAGTCAGGCTGTAACCCTTCAGCGGATACACCGGCAGGTGCATGCCCGGTAACCCCAACCCCGCACTGCGGTGGCCTGCACACAGCACCAGCCGCTGCACATCAACCCGCGCCTCGCCCACCTGCAGGGCAACGACCTGGTCGGCGTGTGCGAGCAATCGCGTCACTGGCCTGCCAAGCAGGAACCGGCACTGCCCGCAGGCGCGCAGGCGCTCGGCGAGGCGTTCACAAAAACGGTGACAGTCGGCAACCTCCTCGTCCGGCGTCAGCACACCGCCAATGAACGGTACGTCGGCCAACGTCGGCTCCAAGGCTCTCAGGTCGGTGCCGTCAAGCACCTGTTGGTTGGCCGTGTCGACGTGTTCACGCCCGCGGGCAAATGCCCGTTCGCTGCGAAAGGCAACCAGTTTGCCGTTACGCCTCCAGGCGAAATCCGTCAGGCCATCGTTTTCACGCCAATGCGCCAAGGTCGCCTGACTGTGCAGCGCCAGCTCCAGCAGTTGCGCACCGTTGCGTCGATTGACACTGCGCCGGCACGCCCCCATGAATGCCATCAACCAGCGCCATTGCGCCGGGTCCAAGCGCAAACGCAGGCGCAGCGGCGAATCACCTTGTAGCAGCCAGCCCAGCGCCTGCCAAGGCACGCCGGCATCGGCCAACGGCGCCACGTAGCGGTAAGACAACTGCCCGCCGTTGGCAAAGCTGGTAGCTGAAGCCAGGCTGTCGCGCGCCTCGATCAGTTCAACCGACTGGCCCTCGCGCACCAGCGCATAGGCGGTTGCCAGGCCAATCACCCCGCCGCCGATCACCGTCACCTTGTGCTTCATCCGTTACCCCTGTTTCAGCGTTCATGCCAAGACAGTAGCAGCCGATCAGGTCGGGCAGCTATGCTCACCGCCGTTCAGGCCCTGGCGCAGGTTACGGCTCAGCAGGCTGGCCTTGCCGTCGTGCCACGTAAGGGTCAGCACGTACAACGTGTCGAAATCGTCAGCGTTCCATTCTTCGGTGATCACACGCTCATCACCCAGGGCTTTGTCGGCCACCGCGTTGATCAGCTCGGGCAGATAGCCATGGGACCAGGCGGTATAGACAGTCGCATTGCGGTACTTGTCGCTCAGCAGCTCTTCGGCGAGTTCATCAGTGTCGTCGGCGCCAAAGTCGATGTTTACCGGCAGGCCCAGGCGAATGGCGCTGGGGGTGATGGTCATCAGTGGGCGGATGTAGCTGTAGCGCTGGTCGCCACGGCCTTCCTCGACATGGCGCGAAGGGTTGGCAGCGAAGACATAATCGGCCTTGCCGAAGCGTTCCGGCAGCAGTGTAGCGAGGTCCAGTGCACGGTTGAGGCCTTGGCAGTTCAACTGCCCCAGCCCCTCCCCCGGCTTCTCGGCATGGCGCAGAAAGACCAGGGTCTGGGTACCGTCGACCGGTTGGGCCCGGCTTTCGACCACCGCCAGGGCCAGTGGCACAGCCGCAGCGACAAGGGCCAGGCTCAGCAGCAAGGGGCGACGGCGTCGAAAGAACGATGGCAACTTCATGGAGGCAGGCTCTTGTGGCAAAACTATCGGGTTGACCCGCCACATCGCCCGGCGGTCGAAGCCGCAGCGCATCCTTGTAGTGTGCGCCATCCCTGGCGACGAGTAGGCCTCAGAGTGCCCTCAACCCGTTTGGTTCCTCCCTGACGGTGAATGCCGGTCCCTGTGCAAGGGTTACAGTAAGGCCTGCGCGTTGCCGATTTATTGCTTGCTCAAACAAGGACTGGGCCATGGCTGGCTCAATCATCCCGCGTCAGCACTTCCAGCAGCTCAATTTCAAAGGTCAGGTCCGCATTCGGTGGGATAGCCCCCACACTGCGTTCGCCATAGCCCAGGTGCGCCGGCACCTGCAGCTTGCGCTTGCCCCCTACGCGCATGCCCATCAGGCCTTGGTCCCACCCCTTGATCACGCGGCCGGTGCCAATCACGCACTGGAACGGCTTGCCACGCGACCAGGACGAGTCGAACTCGCTGCCATCGGCCAGCCAGCCGGTGTACTGAGTGGTGATCAGGGCGCCTTTGACGGCGGCTTTGCCGTCGCCTTCGACGAGGTCGATGATCTGCAGTTCGCTGCTCATGGGCATGCTCCAACGATGAATTTCAAGGGCGCCCTTTTCTCAGGAATACCGCGGTTTGGCAAGCGGGCCTGCTTCAACCGAACTGGTCGAACGCTTCTTGCCCCGTCAGCTCCTTGGTCTGGTTGGCAAAGCAATACCAGGCAGGCCGCTGTTCCACGAAAATCTGCAAGTCGAAATCCCAGGCCTCGTCGCCGTCGAGCAGCCCCACCGGAACGGCATAGCCGTCATTGGCCTTGAGCCGGTAATACAGGTGCGTACCACAGCGCCCGCAAAAGCCGCGCTGGGCCCAGTCGGAGGAGTCGTAGACACTGGGCGCGCGGCCCTCGACCCGCGGCGGCTGGCTGCAGTGCACCACCAGCAGCGGACCACCGGTCCATTTACGGCACATGCTGCAATGGCAGGCGCTGATGTGGGTGTTGTCGACGGTGACGTGCAGCGTGGTATCGCCGCAAAGGCAACTGCCGTGCTTTGAAAGGCTCATGGTGGGGCTCCTGGCAAGGAATGGGTGGGCAAGTATAGGTCGCCCTGCGACGAGTGCCGGAGCCCCCTGCGGGGCGGTCAGATGAACACGCTGCCGCGCAGGTACAACACCGCCCGCCCACTGATGATCACCCGGCCGTTGCCCGGTACTTCACAGTACAACTGCCCTTTGCGCGCACCGCCCTGCTCGCAGCTCAGGACGCTCTTGCCCAAGCGCTGCGCCCACAACGGCGCCAGCGACGTGTGGGCAGACCCTGTGACCGGGTCTTCGTTGACCCCGACGCGCGGGCCGAACCAGCGGGTAACGAAGTCAAAACCGCGCCCTGGCGCAGTCACGGCGATACCACGGACCGCAAAGGCCGACAGAGCGACGAAGTCAGGCTCAAGCGGGTCGAGCAGCGCGGCATCATCGATCACCACCACGTAATCGTCGGAGCGATAAACAGCCGTCGCCCCGCCCAGGCCCAGCGCCTTCAGCAAACCGGCCGGCGTGTCCACCGCGACCGGCTGCTTGGCCGGGAAGTCCATGGCCAACAGGCCGTCGCCGCTACGGCTGACACGCAATTCGCCGCTGCGGGTAGCAAAGCGCAGCACCTGGGCCTGTTCGCCCAGGTGCTCGAACAGTACATAGGCCGCGGCCAGGGTAGCGTGGCCGCACAAGTCGACCTCGACCGCAGGCGTGAACCAGCGCAAATCGAAGCCTTCGCCATTGCGCACGAAGAAGGCGGTCTCGGACAGGTTGTTCTCTTCGGCAATACGCTGCAGCACGTCATCCGGCAGCCAGCTTTCGAGTGGGATCACCGCCGCCGGGTTGCCACCGAACGGCTCAGCGCAGAAGGCATCGACCTGGAAAATCTCGAGTTGCATGCAAACACTCCTTGAGGCCCGGCCAAGGCCGGGCAGAATCGAAAGCGACGTTACGGGTGCACCGGCGTGAGTACCGCTTCACCGGCAAAGAACGCCTGCAGATTGCGCAGGACCAAGGTGACAGTGTCGCGCGCAGCCTCGGGCGACTGGCCGGCCACATGCGGGGTGAGCACCGTGTTGCCCAGCGCCTTGAGCGCAGCGGGCACAGCCGGTTCGTCATCGAATACATCCAGCGCTGCACCGGCAAGCTGGCCACCCTGCAGCGCAGCGATCAATGCTTGGGTATCCACCACGCTGGCGCGGGCGATATTCACCAGATAGCCCTCGGCACCCAGCGCGTCGAGCACCTGCGCATCGATCAGATGATGGGTGTGGGGGCCACCAGGGGTCGCCACGACCAGGATGTCGACGGCATCGGCCAGGTGCAGCGGGCTGTCGTACCAGGTGTAGGGCACGTCCTGACGTGGCGTGCGGCTGTGGTAGCTGATGCTCATGTCAAAGCCCAGATGGGCCCGCTTGGCGATGGCCTGCCCCACTGCGCCCAGGCCAAGGATCCCCAGGCGTTTACCACTGACCGAGGGGCTGATGACCCGGTTCCATTCCCCACGGCGGGTGCTGGCGTCGGCACGCGGGATGTCGCGCAGCAGTGCCAGCAACAGGGCCAGGGTATGGTCGGCGACTGCGGCGGCGTTGGCGCCGGCTCCATTGGTGACGGTAATGCCACGGGCTGCAGCAGCAGCCAAGTCGACCTGCTCATAACCGGCACCGATCACGCAAATGATCTGCAAGTTGGGCAAGGCAGCGATTTCAGTGGCGGTCAGCCCCAAGGGGCCGCGGGTGAGCACGGCATCGATTTGGCCGGCATGGCGCTGGATGGCGCTGGCGCGCATCTGCGGTGACGGTGCGCGGATGAGCTGGTAACCGGCCTGCTCGAGTAACGGCAGGTAATCGTCGACGGTTTCTACCAGTACCAGGACAGTCTTGCTCATGCCACCTCCTTGAAATTCAGAGGGGCATTATGCGGAGTCAGTGGCCAGTACAGTCAATCGGTAAAACGAAGCTCAACTGTACTGTATTGGTACGAAAACGCCCGCGCCGCGAGGACGCGAGCAATGCCCCACCGCCCTACTGTGCGAATGCTCGGCCCAATCCGCCCGGCACACCGCTGCTGTCGGTCTCCTGCCAAGGCCCGTCCGGGCTCAGCGACCAGCTCCAGCCATTGTCATAGCGGTAATAGGTGCGCTGACGGTAGAAGGTGTTGGGTTTTTTCTCCAGCACGTAAACACCGAGCTTCGGGTCCCAATGACTGGCCCCGCCCGGTGGCGGCGCGAAACTGGCAGAGGTACGCGGCATTGGTTTGGGAATGGCCGCCGGCTTGCCCGGTTGGGTTGCAGGCTGCTCGCCGGGCAATGGCTTGACGACTGGCCCCTGGCGTGGCGGCACGGTTTCGATCGGCGGCGACGGCTGCTCGTACGGCTCATGCACCGTACACGCGGACAAACCCAGGGCCAGGGTGATCAGGGTCAGGCGGACAGTGCTGTGCATGGCAGTGTTCTCTTACAAGTCTGGGCTGTCGATGGTCAGGTGCTGGGTAGTCTGCGTGCTCGTGGCCAGCGGCGCGCCTTGGCCAATCCATTCACCGTGGGTGGGCTGGCCCGCCCGAGACACGCGTGCCACCAGTTGGACTTCGGGGAAGTCCGACAGTTTCATCTGCGGCATCATCGCATCGGCATCGGACAGCTCGACCTCGAGCGGCAACTGCGCCACCGTCACTCGCTTGGCCGCCACAGGCATTGGCGGGCCGTTGCTGGCGCGGGCGAAAATGAACACCGCGTCGTCCGGCCTGACCTTGTCCTTGAGCGCAGGCGCAAGTTCCACCCGCACGTTCAGGCGCGCAGCGAAGGGCGCGGCAAGGGTGCCGCCGGTGTTGCCAAGGCGTTCCGCTGCACGGTCGATGCCACCTTGCAGTGCCGCCCGCGAAGCATCGCCCTGGGGCAGTTGCGCCAGCAGGCGCTTCCAGTAGTCGATCGCTTCCTGGTAACGCTCCCCTTCGAAGGCGGCAATACCGCGCAGGCCCAGGCTGGTGACTTCATTCGGGTCGGCTGTGAGCGCCTCGTCGGTCAGCGCCTGCACCTGCGCGCTCCATTGCTTGTCGGCAGCGAAGTACAGCGCCTGCGCCCACTGCCCAAGCAGCTCCGGCTGGCGACCGGCCAAGGCCACCGCCCGCTCGTAGGCACGCGCCGCATCGGCAGGGCGCTGTTCGGCCATGTAAGCGCGGCCGAGGAAATACAGGCCCTCGGCAGAGTCCGGCTGCGCCTGGACGGCACGTTCCAGGCGCGTGGTCATTTCTTCCATCGACGTGGGCGCAGCCGCGAATTCCTGGGTCAGCTCGACCTTGTCGGCGGCCCCAAAATGCAGGTACAGCCCTAGCGCCATGAGCGGCACCAGCACTGCCGCCAGCAAGGGCAGGGTCTTACCCAGGTGCCCTTGGCGGGGGGGTTCGCTGCCTTCGGTATCGGCCAGCAGTTCACGCGCTGCCTCATCGCGGCCGCTGGCCAGTTGATCGTCGTCGAGCACACCGGCGGCCTGCTGAGCGGCCAGTTCAGCGACACGCTCCTGGTACAGCGCCACGTTCAGGGCGGTGCGGTCTTCTTCCTGCTGAAGGCGGCGGCCACGCAGGATCGGAATCAGCAAAAAGCTGAGGGCGGCGAGCAGCAAAAGGCCCGCACTAAGCCAGAATTCAGTCATGGGTCTGTTCTTTTTCCAGCAGTTTGGCGAGACGCTCGCGTTCTTCGGCGGACAACTGTTGCGCGCCTGGGGCGACTGGAGCGCGGCGGCGACGCACGATCACGGCCAGTACCACGAAGCCACCGGCCAGCAAGATGCCCGGGCCAAACCACAACAGCCAGGTGCGCCCGCTCAGCGCGGGTTTGTAGCGCACGAAGTCACCATAGCGATCGACCATGAAGTCGACGATTTGCTGGTTGCTCTTGCCCTCGCCGAGCATGCGGAAAATCTCCCGGCGAAGGTCAGCGGCGATCGGTGCGTTGGAGTCCGCAATGTCCTGGTTCTGGCACTTGGGGCAGCGCAGTTCCTTGGTCAGTTGCTGATAACGCTCGCGCTCGGCCTGGTCGCGAAACTGGTAGGTATCGATGGCCGCCCTGGCCATGCCGGCAAGGCTCAGGCCTAGCACAACGGCTGCCAGCCAGCGCTTCATGGCTTGGCCTCATCAACCAGGCCCTGGTACAGCGGCGCCAACTGCTCACGCCACACGCTGGCATCGACGATGCCCACGTGTTTGTAGCGGATGATGCCCTTGGCGTCGATCAGGAAGGTTTCCGGCGCGCCGTACACGCCCAGGTCCAGGCCCAGGCTACCCTGCTCGTCGCGGATGTCCAACTGATACGGGTTATGGAACTCAGCCAACCACTTCACGGCTGCGGCATTGTCGTCCTTGTAGTTGATGCCGTGAATCACCACACCTTGTTCGGCCAGCTGATTCAGGTACGGGTGCTCGACCTTGCACGACGGACACCAGGTGGCCCATACGTTGACCAACGCCGGGCGGCCCAGCAGGTCAGCCTGGGTAAGGTCACGACCACCCTGGGTAGCGGCCAGCGCAAACGCTGGGAACGGCTTGCCGATCATCGCCGATGGCAGCTCGTCAGGCTTGAGGAACAGCCCTTTGTAGAGAAAGACGGCCACCAGCAGGAACACCGCCAATGGCACCACCATGATCCAACGCTTCATGCAACTGCTCCAGACACGCCCAAGGCATCACGCACCCGGGTCTTGACCTTGACGCGGTAACGCCGGTCGAAGGCCGCCAGCAAACCGCCCAGGCCGGTCAGCAGACCGCCCAGCCAGATCCAGCGAACGTAAGGCTTGATGTGCACACGCACCGCCCAGGCACCGTTTTCCAGCGGCTCGCCCAGGGCGACATACAGGTCACGGGTAAAACCGGCGTCGATGCCGGCCTCGGTCATCATCGACTGCTGCACGGTGTACAGGCGTTTTTCAGGGTGCAAGGTGCTCACTTCACGGCCGTCGCGGCTGACCACGATGGTGCCCTTGTCGGAGATGAAGTTAGGCCCTTCGAAGTGCTTGGCCCCCTGGAACAGGAAGTGATAACCGCCAAGTTCCACACTCTCGCCCGGCGCCATGCGCAAGTCGCGCTCGGCGCTGTTGTTGCTCGACAGCACGACGCCCAGGGCACACACCGCCAGGCCCAGGTGCGCCAACTGCATGCCCCAGTAGCTGCGGGGCAGCCCGCGCACGCCTTTGGCCAGGCCCTTGTGGCGGGTTTTGTCGACAATGTCGCGCAGCCCGCCGAGCACTACCCAGGCGGCCAGGGCGAAGGCGCTCAGGGTCGGCCAGTCGAAATCGTCGACAATGAAACCGGCGATCGGCGCCAGCACAGCGCTGCCAATCAATACCGGCGTCATCATGCTGACCAGCCACTTGCCGGGAGTGTCCTTCCAGCGCACCACCACACCCACCCCGAGCACCACCATCAACAGCGCCATGAGCGGCAGGAACAGTGCATCGAAGTAGGGTGGGCCCACCGACAGCTTGGCCCCGGTGAGGGCGTCGAGTACCAGTGGATAGAGGGTGCCGAGCAGAATCATCGACGCCGCCACCACCAGCACCAGGTTGTTGGCCAGCAGCAGCGTTTCGCGTGACCACAGGGCAAAGCCCACCTGGCTCTTGACCACCGGAGCGCGCAGGGCGAACAAGGTCAGCGAGCCGCCGACCACGAACAGCAGGAAGATCAGGATGAACACGCCGCGCGACGGGTCGGCGGCAAACGCATGCACCGACGTGAGCACACCCGAGCGAACCAGGAAAGTACCCAGCAGGCTCAGGGAGAAGGCGGCAATTGCCAGCAGCACGGTCCAACTCTTGAACACCCCGCGTTTCTCGGTCACCGCCAGTGAATGGATCAACGCCGTGCCCACCAGCCAGGGCATGAACGAGGCGTTTTCCACCGGGTCCCAGAACCACCAGCCACCCCAGCCCAGCTCGTAGTAGGCCCACCAGGAGCCCAAGGTGATGCCCACCCCCAGAAACGCCCAGGCGACGATGGTCCAAGGCCGCGACCAGCGTGCCCAGGCTGCATCCAGGCGCCCGCCCAGCAACGCGGCAATGGCAAAGGCAAAGGCCACCGAGAAGCCTACATAACCCATGTACAGCATCGGTGGGTGAACGATCAGGCCGATGTCCTGCAACAGCGGGTTGAGGTCGCGGCCATCGGTTGGCACTTGTGGCAACAGGCGCTGGAACGGGTTGGACGTGATGATCAGAAAGCTCAGGAAGCCCACGCTGATCATGCCCATTACCGCCAGCACCCGCGCCAGCATCCCTTGCGGCAGCTGGCGCGAGAACACCGACACGGCAAAGGTCCAGCCACCGAGGATCAGCGCCCAGAGCAGCAACGACCCCTCGTGCGCGCCCCATACGGCACTGAACTTGTAGTACCAGGGCAAGGCGCTGTTGGAGTTGCTGGCCACGTAGGCGACCGAAAAGTTGTCGGTCATGAAGGCGTGGGTAAGGCAGGCAAAGGCAAAGGCGAGGAAGGCAAACTGCCCCCACGCCGCTGGGCGCGCCAGGCTCATCCACAGGCTGTCGCCGCGCCAGGCGCCGAGCAGCGGCACCGTGGCCTGCACGGCAGCGAAGCAAATGGCCAGGATCATCGCCAACTGGCCAAGTTCGGGGATCACCAACGCCGCGTTCATGGCTTGGCCCCCGTGCCAGTGGCTGCCTGGCCGCTTTCTTTCAGGGCCTTGGTGACTTCCGGCGGCATGTATTTTTCATCGTGCTTGGCCAACACTTCATCGGCCACCACCACACCTTCGGCATTGAGCTTGCCCAGGGCGACGATGCCCTGCCCTTCGCGGAACAGGTCGGGAAGAATGCCACGGTAGGTGATCGGCACCGACTTGCTGAAATCGGTGACCACAAAGCGCACGTCCAGCGAATCGGCCGAACGCTGCACCGAGCCCTTTTCGACCATGCCGCCGGCACGAATGCGGGTGTCCAGGGGGGCCTCGCCATTGGCGATCTGGGTGGGGGTATAGAACAGGTTGATGTTCTGCTGCAGGGCGCTGAGGGCAAAGCCGACGGCAACCGCCACCCCTGCCAGCAGGCCGAGGATCAGGAACAGGCGTTTCTTGCGCTGCGGATTCACTGCTTGTTCTCCCGGCGCAGACGGCGCGCCTCTTCTTGCAGGTAGCGACGGCGGGCCAGCAAGGGCACTGCGACATTGAGCGCCAGCACCGCCAGGCAGATGCCATACGCCGACCAGACATACAGGGCATGATGGCCCATGGCGAGAAAGTCACCGAATGAAGAAAAAACCATCACGCGGCCCTCCGGCCCAGGCTGTTGATCACCTCGTCCTTGACCCAGCTGGCGCGCGCTTCGCGCTTGAGCACTTCAAGGCGCATGCGCAGCAACAGCACCGCGCCGAAGAAGCAATAAAAACCCAGTGCTGTGCACAGCAGCGGCAGCCACATCTCGGCCGGCATGGCGGGCTTCTCGGTCAGGGTGAAGGTGGCGCCTTGGTGCAGGGTATTCCACCACTGCACCGAGTACTTGATGATCGGGATGTTGATCACCCCGACAATCGCCAATACCGCACAGGCCTTGGCTGCGCTGTCCCGGTTGGTGATGGCCTGGCCCAGGGCGATGATGCCGAAGTACAGGAACAGCAGGATGAGCATCGACGTCAGGCGCGCATCCCAGACCCACCAGCTGCCCCAGGTCGGCTTGCCCCAGATGGCCCCGGTGACCAGCGCGACAGCGGTCATCCAGGCGCCGATGGGGGCCGCGCACTGCAGGGCGACGTCGGCCAGTTTCATCTTCCACACCAGCCCCACCACCCCGGCCACCGCCAGCAGCACATAGCAGGACTGGGCCAGCATGGCCGCCGGTACGTGAATGTAGATGATGCGGAAACTGTTGCCTTGCTGGTAATCCTGAGGGGCAAAAGCCAGGCCCCAGATGACGCCGGTGGCCAGCAGCAGAATGGCGGAAACGGTCAGCCACGGCAGCATGCGGCCGCTGATGGCATAGAACCATTTGGGGGAACCCAGTTTGTGGAACCACGTCCAGCTCATTTTCATCAGGGTACATCCAGGGTATTAGCCGGGCTTGAAAGCCCGGGACTCGTTATTCGCCGACGCTGATCTTCAGCCCGGCCGCTATTGCAAAGGGTGCCAGTGTCACCGCAAGGGCCGTCAGGCTCGCCAGCCACAGCAGGTGCCCGGTGGCGGGCATATTCTGCAACGCCGCCTGCAACGCGCCACTGCCCAGGATCAATACAGGGATATACAACGGCAGAATCAGCAACGCCAGCAGCAAACCACCGCGCTTGAGACCGACCGTCAGCGCGGCGCCTACCGCGCCGAGCAGGCTCAACACTGGCGTGCCCAGCAGCAGTGAGCCGAGCAGCACCGGCAGGCAATGGCTCGGCAAACCCAGCATCAGCGCCAGCAGTGGCGCCAACAATACCAGTGCCAGGCCGGAAAAGATCCAGTGCGCCAACACCTTGGCCAGCACCAGCAGGGCCAGCGGGTGCGGCGACAGCACCCACTGCTCCAGTGAACCGTCCTCGAAATCGCTGCGGAACAGGCCGTCAAGCGACAGCAGCACCGCCAGCAATGCCGCGACCCAGACCAGCCCGGGCGACAAGGTTTGCAACAATTGGCTCTGTGGGCCTACCGCCAACGGGAACAGGGCCACGACGATGGCAAAGAACACCAAAGGGTTGGCCAGCTCCGCCGGGCGGCGGAACAACAGGCGCGCTTCGCGGCGCAATAACAGAAGGAATACGCTCATGCCACCCATTGCCCCAGGTTCAGTTCGCGGTAGCCGGAGGGTTTGCGGTCAAGCGTGTGATGGGTGGTCAGCACCACCGTGCCGCCGCGCTCGCAATGGCCCGCCAGGTGCGCCTCAAGCTGCGCCACCCCTTGCTTGTCCAGCGCGGTGAAGGGTTCATCGAGGATCCACAACGGCGGGCTGTCCAGGTGCAGCCGGGCCAACGCCACACGGCGCTGCTGCCCGGCAGACAGGGTATGGCAGGGAACATCCTCGAAACCGCGCAGGCCAACCGCCGCCAGCGCGGCCCAGATCGCTTCGCTTGTGGCAGGCTGGTGCAACGCGCACAGCCAGGCGAGGTTTTCCTCAGCGCTGAGCAAGTCCTTGATGCCAGCAGCATGGCCTATCCACAACAGAAGGCTCGCCAGGGCATGGCGCTGTTCGGCCAAGGGTTGGCCGCCCAGCAGGATCTGCCCGGCAGTGGGTTGCATCAGCCCGGCCAACAAGCGCAACAGGCTAGTCTTGCCACTGCCGTTGGGGCCGCTGATCTGCAGCATGTCACCGGGCCGCAGTTCGAAATCCAGGTCTTCGAACAACAGGCGCCAGTCGCGCTCGCAGGCCAGGCCCACGGCTTGGAGGTGAAAGGTCACGGTTTCGCCTTATGCAGTGTCTCAAGTCGCCCCCCTCGCTGCCGTTACAGTGGCAGTGGCGGACGGCCGGCATTATTACACGCACGGCCCCTAAGCCAAGAGGGCGGGCTCGACAGGTTGTATACAATCATGACTGAAATCAATAGTCTCGGTGCACAAACCGCGATCAACCCCCAGGCGATCAAGGCGGCGATGACCGGTGAACTGCTGAACCTGAGCCAGGCGCAACCTGGGCTGCTCAAGCCTGGCGAGACGGCCCAGGCCGAAGTGTTGACGCTGCGCCAGGCCGGTAGCGAGTTTCAGTTGGTGCTCAAACTGATCCAGGCCAACGGCAACCAGAATCAGCTCCAGGTCACTACCAGCCAGCCCATCCCCCAAGGCAGCCAGATCACCGTCAGCCAGCCAGAAAGCAACCGCCTTGCGGTACTCGTGCAACAGGCCAATGCCAGCAACGTCACCGTTCTCACACAATTGGACACGCGCAAGGTGCCGGTCGGCACCCTGTTGCAAGGCAAGGTGCTGACCAACCAGGCGCTGGCCCAGCCCCCAGGCGCCGCCACCAGCTTCCGCGCCCTCGTGAGCTTGCTCAACAGTGCCCAGGCCGGCGCGATCCTGGCCATCGACAGCCCGCGCCCGTTGCCAGTCGGCAGCCTGCTCAGCGCGCTGGTACAAGGCGACCAGTCGCTGCGCTTCGTGCCGCTCAGCGGCCGCCAGGAGCAATTGAACATCGCCCAGCAGTTGCTTACCCAGCAGGGCCGTCAGGCTTCCCTGCCCGGCCTGCTCAACGCCTTGCAGCAAATGGCCGGCGACCCGACCAGCAACGGCGAGCTGCGCACCAGCGCCGAGCGCCTCCTGGCCAGCCTGCCGGACGCCCGTCAACTGGGTGACGGCAAAACGCTTGCGCAGGCGCTGAACAACAGCGGTGCATTTCTTGAAGCCAAACTACTCGGCGGTGGGGGCGCACCCGTGGTAACCGACCTCAAAGCGCAGTTGATCAGGCTGGTCGCCCAGGCTTCGGCGTATGCCCCGGCAAGCCCCGCCAGCGCTTCGACCACCCTGGCCCAGGCCTTGCCCGCCATGGCGCGCAGTGCGTTGGGCATGCTCGAACGGGCCAGCCCGAGGCAAACGCCAGGCGGGTTCCCGCTGCCCTCTCGGTTGCTGCAGGCCATGGAACACGAAGGTGACCTGCAACAGCTGCTGCGCCTTGCTGCGGCCGCCATCTCGCGCCTGCAAAGCCACGCCCTGAGCAGCCTGCAACAATCCGGTACGCTTGAAAACGGCAACCTGCAGACCACCTGGCAAACAGAAGTCCCGGTACGCCATGGCCTGGAGTTCATCCCGCTGCAGGTCAAGCTGCAGCGCGAAGAAACACAGCAGCAACAGGCCGACCGTGAACGTGAACAACAGGACCCGCTGCAGGCGGTGTGGCGTATTGACCTGGCCTTCGACCTGGCGCCGCTCGGCCCCCTGCAGGTCCAGGCGCAACTGAGCCAGGGCCGCTTGTCCGGCCAATTGTGGGCTGAACGGGAACAAACCGCGCAGCTGATCGACAGCCAGCTCGGCGCACTGCGTGAGCGCTTGCTGGCCCGGGGGCTGGACGTCGGTGACCTCCACTGCCACCCCGGCATTCCACCACAAGGGCCGCGCACACGTGTGGAACAACGCTGGGTGGACGAAACCGCATGAGCAGCAAACAACCGCGCCAAGCCATCGCCTTGAGTTACGATGGCCAGCAAGCCCCCACCCTCACGGCCAAGGGCGAGGATGAACTGGCTGAGGCCATCCTGGCGCTGGCCCGTGAGCATGAGGTGCCGATCTACGAAAATGCCGAGCTGGTGCGCCTGCTGGCTCGCCTGGAGCTGGACGAGCAGATCCCCGAAGCGTTGTACCTGACCATCGCCGAGATCATTGCCTTCGCCTGGCAATTGCGCGGTCGCGTCCCTGCAGGTTTCACCGACGACACCGCGCAGCCCCGTGACGTCAGCCCCACGCTGCTGCGCCTGCCCTGCGGTGGTAGCGTTACCTGACGCCGTTTGCCGCACAAGCCCTCCACCCTGTCGCCCTTCTTCGTTAGCAGGGTGACCTGATGCGTCCTATTCCGTACCACAGCCTGGCCCTGGTTCGCCGGGCCTTGAAATATTTCCCCCGCCCCGACCTGCTGGCCCAGCAGACACTGTCCGACTGGCTCACCGCGCAAGGTGCGGCGCATTCGCCGCTGCTGATCGACGTGACCACCTTCCACTACCGAAGCGAACCGGCGGGTGAAGGCCGTGGCCAGACCCACACAAAAGCGGTCATCACCCAGAAGATGAACCTGGTCGAAGCATTGTTGACCAACTGGCAGGGCGAGCCCGCCGCTGGCTATGGAGGCTTCCACTATGGCGACTGGGCAGGCTCGCCGCCGCAAGCCCCATTGACCATCGTAGAACGGCTGGAGCCCCTGGACCCGTTATCCAATGCTTCGCCTTACCAGGTGTTCAATGGCTTGTACACACGCAGCGAGCCTCCCCGCTACGCGCCGGATACGCGCTTGCCGATACGGGCAGAGGATTTTCAGGCCACCCTCTGGAAGTTGAATTTTCATACCCTTTTCAAACAGCAACTCGACCGCTACTGGGCTCACCACCAAGACGACTACCAACGGGCGATTCACATTGCCTTCATTGCCGCATGCAACCGGCAGGTCTTACAGGGCAGCCTATCAGAGGCCCAGCGCCGGCTGATCTGGCGAGCTGCAGGGTTGTTGCCCTACGGCGACCTCAGTGTCTCGATGCTGAACATATACGGCTACACCTCGACCGACATCCTGTACATCAGGCAAGGCAACGGCAGCGAGGTGGTGCTGTACATTCCAGGCAATGCTTCGCCCTTTCATGCATTCGCCGATGCACAGGCCATGAAGCACTGGTTGGCGCAACAATGCCAGGCTGCAGAAAAACGCAGTGCGCTGCTTGCCCATTTCGCTCGTGCCGACTGGCCCGACGGCCTGGAATACAGCGGCTTGATTACAGCCTTGCTGGGCCTGAGCCTGTACCCCAAAGCGCATCGTTTCAGCCCCCAGCACCCCGGCTTTGCCACCAGCGGCTTGTGGGAGCCGCAACAGATCATCGATTATCGCCCCGGCACCTACTCCCCCCCGATCATCAGCGATCTGTTCGAATACCTGACCTTGCAGCGCAAGCAACGTAGCTATGCCGATGCAGACAGTCAGATCACCAGCAACCATGAAATCGACAAGGCCCGCTGGGGCAACTACCTCAACCTGGCAACCGCCCTGCTTGCGCCTTTGGCAATCCTCTTGCCCGAGCTGGCCCCGTTGTTGGTGGTCGGTGGCCTAGCCCAGTTCGGCCTGGGCCTGGATCAGGCCATCAACGGGAGGGACCTGCAAAGCCGGGACGCAGGGGTTACCGAGCTGGCATTTGGTTTGTTCAACGCGTTGCCCGCAGCCGGGCAGGGCGTGGCCAAGTATGGCTCGGTATTTCGTTGTACTCGGCCAGGGTTCTTCGCCCCGGTGCGTCTTGCGCAACTGCTAGGCACGCCGGTTGGCGCTGCGCCCATCGCCGAAGCGATCGATTCGGTGGAACTGGCGTTCCGTGAGCAGGCGATCGTATCCAACAACTCCCTCGCAGCGGTGGTGGCGCGTATCGATGAAAATCTCGAGCACCGCTTTATGGCCTGGTTACAGACCCGTGAAGGTATGGTCGGCGAATGGGTCCACTATGAGTTTGCCAGTGACAGCTTCATCCGCTCACGTGATAGCAACTTGATTGCCCCCTTGCGCTGGCGGCTCGCCAATGCCGAGGACACCGCCCTGACCCCGCTAAGACAGCGGCATATCGCCACGCACAGCCAGCGCAGTACTACCCTCCAGGCGTTGGGTATAGACCTTGACCTGCCCGTCGACTATGCGCCTTATGCACAACTGCAACGCACACCGATCCCCAAAATCATCAGTAGCGTCTGGCTGGGCGACGCCCTGCTGCACGGTGAATTTCTCGAAGCCCTGGTGCACAACGTGCGTATCGCCCGCAGCAGTGGTTATCGCTACCAGATCCTGCTGTCACAACAGGAACCGCAGGTTTTCCAGCGCAATGTGCAGGTATTGCGCACGCGGGCCGAGGGCGCGCAACTGCTGCCCCTGGAGACTCAGGGCTTCTTTCAAGCGTTCAGCCGCTCACCGTATTACCGGCAATACCTCGCTGCCATCGAAGGCAATGGCGGAAGCGGCCGCAACTTTTCTTCCGCGTGCGATATCTTGCGCTACCGGCTGCTGAACCACTATGGCGGGCTTTACCTGGATGCAGACGATCGGCTGCTGGCCGCGAGCAAGGGCGAGCTCAGCCCCCCTTTGGCCAACGTGGCTCTCACGACCACGCATGACGGCCTGCTGTTCTCGCCGCCGGTGTCAAACGACCAGTTGGGCATGTACATCAAGTTCAATAACAGCATGATCGGCAGCCACCCCGCCAACCCAACGCTGGACGCGGTGTCCGACGAAATCCTGCGTCGCTACAGCTTGGCACCGGACTTCTACGACAGCCGGCCAGACCCTCGCCAAGCGCCACTGCCGTTTCAGGGCTATGCCCGGCGCCTTAACCTGATCAGCGGCCCCGGTGCGCTCAATGCCGTCGTCGACGAACGGCTGCCACTGCTCAGACAGCTGCGCGAGATCTGTCACCTGCTGGTGTCACCGGTCTACGACATTCACGCAACACTGAATCTGGGCCGGTTCCATGCCGTGTTGCGCGAACACGCCCCGCTCGACCGCATTGCCCGCATTGGCCGTGAGCACAGCTGGACACTGACCTGAACCGGCTGAACCCCACAGCGCGCCGCGCGCCATGAGGCCTCTCCTAACTATGTACCACCCGGTAACGGTGCGCTCGGCGACCCTGTGGGCACACTTGCTCACAGGGTCATTTCAATGCATAACCTTCCCTCACATCCTCTCTACAACGTGCGCGAAACGCTGATCGGTTTCCCCCGCCCCGACCAACTCGGCCGCACGTTGCTCAAACAGTGGCTGGCCAAGTACGCGGTGCCCGTGAGCGTGGATGAGATCGATGTCGTCACCTTCCATTATCAGTACGTGCCACTGTCCGCCGGGCAACCAGCCCTCACCGCGCACGCTGTGCTGACGCAAAACTACACGCTGGTCGAAGCCTTGCTGAACAATTGGCAGGGAGAGCCTGCACAGGGCTACCTTGGCTTTCATGCCGGGGACTGGGCCGGCATTGCGCCGCAGGGTGCCCTCACGCTGGTCGAGCGCCTACAACCTGCCGGTATCGAATACAACAGCACTGGCTACCTGATTTTCAACGGTTTGTATCGGCGCACCGCCCCTGCCCGCTATGACGCCAGTACCCGTTTGCCCCTGCGCGCTGAAGACCTGCAGGCCTTCATCTGGGCACAAGACTTCAATCACGCCTACAAAGCCTCGCTCGACCTCTACTGGAAACGGCACCTGGCGCACTACCAGCAAGCACTGAAAATCACCTTCATCGCAGCTGTGAACCATCAGGTAAGCGAAGGCAGCCTGTCCGAACGGGGCAGGATACTGGCCTGGCAGGTGGCCGGCCTGATGCCGACCTGCAACGCTGGCGAGCGGTCCAACAGCCAGGTTGCAGTACTGAATGTCTATGGCTACAGCGCCACCTCGCTGCTCTGCCTGCAGGACATCGGCACGGGCCTGACGCTGCTTTACATACCTGGCAACAGCTCGCCACTGCACGAGTTCGCTGATGCCTCTGAGATGAAACACTGGTTTGCCCGCCAATGTCGCGACCCGGACAGACGCGAGGCGCTCAAGCACTGCTTCAGCCCTGCGGATTGGCCAGACGGCCTGGACTTCAGTGGCCTTGAAACGGCCCTCGCAGGCCTGGGCCTGTATCCGCACCCCCATCGATTCGCCCCCAGCCACGTCGGCTTCGCCACCAGTGGCGTGTGGGAGCCTGACTCGGTCATCAATTACCGCACCGAGCGTTACAGCCCGCAGATCGCCGGGGACCTGTTCCTGGCGCTGGCTTACCGTCAGCAGGCACGCGCTTACGCAGACGCCGATAGCCTCATCACCCGCAACGCTGACGTCACCAAGGCCCGCTTGACCAGCTACCTGCAAGCCGCCCTGACCCTGCTCGCGCCGGTCGCGCTGATGCTACCGGAACTGGCGCCGGTCTTCGCCATCGGCGGTGTGCTGCAGTTCGCCCTGGGGTTGGACAGCGTCCTGCATGGCAAGTCCCTCGACGAAAAAGTCGCGGGTGTGCAAAGCCAGGCCTACGGCTTGCTCAATGCGTTACCGCTGGTACCGGCCGCTGTGCATCGGCTGCCGAAGCTCTTCAGCTATCGCAGGCCGGGCTTCATCCCGGTGCAGCGGCTGCCGCGCTTTGCCAGCGATGCCCCGCTGCAACCGCAGGCCGAGCTTTCTTGTGCAGAGGCAGCGTTTCGCCCCGTAGAATTCGTCAGCCCGCCTCCCAGCGCTGTACCGCTCCCAGTCGCACGCTGGGTGGGCGCCGATCTGCAGCCGCGGTTTTCGGCACTCTTTGGCCAGGGCGAACAGCGCTACTTCGATTCGGTTTGCTACGAACTGCAAACAGACAGCTTCATCAAGGTCAGTGACCTGCACCTCGACGCACCCACTCGCTACCGCCCTTCCAGCGATGGAGAATGCCTGGTCCCGCTGGACCCACCGCAACGGGACGTGACCGCCGCCCAGCGTACTGCCACACTCAGACAGCTTGGCATCGAGTTGCAGTTGCCACTGGATGATGCGTGCTATGCCTCCCTACAACCTGCACCGTTGCCCAGGCGCATCAGCAGCGTCTGGGTGGGCACACGTGCCATCGACCCCCCCTATCTGGCGGCCTTGGCGCACAATGCCCGCGTGCTCCAAGGCAGCGACTTCCACTACGAACTGTTCCTGTCAAGCCAGCTACCCGAGCGCTATGAAGCCAACCTGGCGCTGCTCAATGCCCATGCCCCCGGGCTGAGGGTATCGCCACTTGAGAAGCAGCCCTTTTTCCAAGACTTCAAGGCCAGCCCCTACTACGCCCAATACCAGGCGGCAATAGACGGTAATGGCGGCGTGGCGACCAACTTCAGCTCTGCCTCGGACATCCTGCGCTACCGCTTGCTCAAGCACCATGGCGGCTTCTACATGGACGCCGATGACCGCTTGCTCGAACCCGCAGTGCCCGGCCCCTCGACACCGGCGCTCACGCGCGCAGTGCTGCAGACCACCCCGGACGGCCTGCTGCTGGCTTCACCGGTGTCCAATGATGAGCTGGGTATGTACATGCAATACAACACCAGCTTCATTGGCAGCCATGCCGGCAACCCCACCCTGGATGCGATATCCGATGAAATCGCCAGGCGCTTCGAGGCGGACCCAACGTTCTATGACTATCGCCCGGACCCCTTGCATGAGCCAGCCTCGTTTCATGAGTACAAACGCCGGCTCAACCAACTGACCGGGCCAGGGGTGCTGAACGCCGTCATCACCCAGCGCCTGCCCTGGCTCGCCCAACTTCGCGAAACCTGCAACCTGTGGATCTCGCCGGTGCGCGACAGAAGGCTGTTCATCAATGCCGAAAGCTTCGTTGAGCACTTGGATACCTTCACCCCCCTGGGTGATGTCGCCGAGATCGGCCATGTTCACAGTTGGCGGTTCACCTGAGGCGGCTGGGCGAACCTGCGACACGCGCATACTTAAATAGCGCCACCGCGCCCAACGCTCAGGCCACCTTAGCCAGCCCCCTTAGTCAAAGGTGACCGCCATGACCAACCCGTACGTGAATGCCAAGGGCGTGCAATATGTGCGCGACAGCCTCGTCGATTTTCCGCGCCCGGACCGAGCAGCGGCCCACGCCATCCGCCAGTGGGCCAACGAACAGTCCATCGACCTGAACCCTGACCGCGTCGACGCGGTCACGCTGCACTGCCAGTTCAGCCCCACGCTTGGCTGGGTTGCGCTCATTGTGCAGAAGATGACCCTGACCCAAGCGGTTCTCTCGAGCTGGCAGGGTGAGTCGGCCAACAACTGGCTGGGAGCGGCGTTCAATGCGCCTTGGGCCGGCGAAATGCCCAAGGGCCGGCTGACCATCGTCGAAACCCTGCGCGAACAAGGGCTGTTCGACTATCACGCACCGTATAGCGTCTACAACGGGTTGTTCAGCCACAGCGACAACCAGCCTTACAATGCGGATACGCATGTGCCCCTGGCAGCCGAGGCTTTCCAGGCATTTATCTGGACGCTGGACCTGCATGCGCAGTACACGGCAATGCTCGACACCTACTGGAATGCCAACCTGGAACACTACCGCATCGGCGCGAAGATCAACTTCATCGCCGCGTGCAACAAACAAGTGATCGAAGGCAGCCTCAGTGATGCCGGTAGAAAGCTGGCGTGGCAAGCGTGCGGTCTGCAAGCTTCGCCGGCGACGATGCCCAGTGACGGCAAGTCGAGCAGTAAACCCGGGGTGCGAGTCCGGCTGCTGAATGTGTATGGCTACACCGCCACTGACCTGCTGTGCCTGTACGACACCGTCAGCGGCCTGGTTTTGCTCTACATTCCGGGTAACGCCTCACCCCTGCACGAATTCAGCGACAGACAGGCCATGCTGGACTGGTTCGCCAACGAGTGTCGCGCACCGCGCACCCGTGATGCCCTGCAGGGGCACTTCGCCCTGGCCGATCGCGAAGACGGTCTGAGCTACAGCGGCCTTCACACCGCATTGTGCGGCCTGGGCAGCTACCCAGCGCCCTACCACCTTGACAGCAACCGCCCCGGTTTTACGGTGCAAGGCATCTGGCCCCCACAGGACTACATCAACTACAAGGCCAATCAATACAGCCCGCGGATCAAAGGCGACCTGTTCCTCACCTTGGCCAAACGCCAGAAACGGCGCAGTTACCAAGACGCACAGTTCATCATCACCAGCGACAGCGATGTGACCAGGGCCAAGTGGCTTGGCTACCTGAATTCAGCAATCAACCTGCTGGGCCCCCTAGCCCTGGTGGTGCCCGAACTGGCCCCGCTGTTTGCCCTGGGTGGCATCGCCCAGTTTGGCCTGGGCCTGGACCAGGCCATCCATGCCAAGAACGCTCAGCAGAAAGCCGAGGGCGTCAGCGCGTCGGTCTTCGGGGTGCTCAATGCAGCGCCGTTGATCACAGCCGGGCTGTCCAAGGCACCTGTGCTGCTGCGCTTCAAACAGGACGGCTTTGTATTGCCCAGCAGGGTCAACGACCAAGTCGGCTACCCCTTGAGCCCCATTACACCCCCTGGGCTACCGCTGGCCGACGTGGCTGATTATTTCCATATTCCAGAGCCCATTGCGCCTCTGCCGGGAGGCGACCCTGCGGTTGCTGGCGCAGTGGTCAGGACCCCTCGCTATGACGGGTCGCCCGACGAACTCACGGCGATGATCGGCGGTTATCAAGCGCCAGTGCTCTACGACATGGAGGCCGATGCCTTTCACCTGGAGAGCGACCTCAATGAGGTGGAGCCGACCTGCTACCTCGCCATTCCAGGCTCGATGAATCTGCTCGAGGTGGATGCGAGCACGCGTCAGGTTACCCATGAAATGCGCATGGCGACCTTGCGTGCGTTGGGCGTCGATCTGAAACTGCCGATTGATCTACCGGTCGTGCACACCGAAGGCCTGCGCCCGATCCCTAAACAGATCCTGAGCATCTGGGTTGGCGACAAGGTCATTGCGCAAACCTTGATCGACAATATAGCCAGCAATGCCCGTACGCTGCAGGAGACTCAGTATGCCCAGCGCCTGTACCTCTCCAGGGCCGAGCCGACGGCCTTTCAGGCCAACCTGCAGCGCTTGTCCGAGCACGCGCCCAGCGTCGAAGTACTGCCCCTTGAGGACCAGCCGTTCTACGCCCGTTTCAAAGAAAGCCCAAGCTTCGCCCAATACCAGGCAGCCCTCAACGGCAACGGTGGGGTGGCCAGCAACTTCTCCTCGGCGTCGGACGTTTTGCGCTATGCCCTGCTTGACCACGAAGGAGGCTTGTACATGGACATCGACGATACACTGCTGGCCCCTGGCGAATACCCGTGGCGAATGGACGGTGAACCCAGAGGCGTGCCGGGTGAGCGGCTGGACGACGTAGCACTCGTCACCCATGAGAATGGCTTGCTGTTGCACCCTCCAGTGTCCAACGAAAAAATGGACATGCACTGCCTGTACAACGGCAGCCTGATAGGCAGCCATGCGAATAATCCAACGCTCAAGGCAATCCTGGAAGAAATGCAGGTGCGCTATCGGGCAGCGCCAGGTTTCTACGACAGCAGGCCCTCTCTGCAAACGGACCCGGAAGCATTCTATCGTTATGCCAGGACGCTGAGCCGCCTCACCGGGCCGAGGTTGCTTACCGATGTGGTCGACCGTCTGTTGCCTGAGCTGGGCGTACTGCGCCAGATCGCCAACCTGTATGCGTTCCCCCGCACCCACTCATGGCAGTTCGTCGACCTGGCTGAGTTTCAGGCAGCGCAACGGCAGATGCTTGCGCTGAACCGCATTGCCAAGATTGGCGGATTCAACTCCTGGGCCAGGCCCTGAGCGGCACGCTCAACGAAAAAAAAGGCGACCCCAGGTCGCCTTTTCACGTTCACTCGCTGCGATGCAGCTTGCTCATCAGCTCAGCCTCGGCCCGCGTCAGCCCGCAGGTTTCCGTCAACTCCGACACACTGGCCCCCATTGCGACCAGTTTGGCCGCCTGGCTGAAGGTAACGCTGCTGGGGTCGCGTTGCTCCAGCCGCTCCAGGCGATCGGGCAAGGTGGCCATCGCCTGGCGCAGCTCATGAATGGCCTCGCCCATGCGCACCGTACCGTTCTGGTAGTCATCCAGGCGCTTGGCCAGATCCTTGATGCGTTGGTCGCGCAGGGCGTCGCCCTGGGCCTGCTGGGCAGCCAGTTCACGCTGTCGCTTGCTGTAGTTGAGGAAAAACCACAGGCTCAGCGCCCATAGCAGCCCCAGGAAGATGACAGCAACCTCGAAAATCAACTCAGATGTTCTCCAGCTCGGACCACTCTTCCTCGGTCATCATCTTGTCCAGTTCCACCAGGATCAGCAGCTCACCGTTCTTGTTGCACACGCCTTGGATGAACTTGGCCGACTCTTCATTACCCACGTTCGGCGCCGTCTCGATCTCCGACTGGCGCAGGTAAACCACTTCGGCCACGCTGTCGACCAGGATGCCTACCACTTGTTTGTCGGCTTCGATGATGACGATACGGGTGTTGTCGGTCACCTCGGTCGGCATCAGGCCGAAACGTTGGCGGGTGTCGATCACTGTCACTACATTGCCGCGCAGGTTGATGATGCCCAGCACGTAGCTCGGCGCACCCGGCACCGGGGCGATCTCGGTGTAGCGCAGTACTTCCTGCACCTGCATGACGTTGATGCCGTAGGACTCGTTGTCCAGACGGAAGGTTACCCACTGCAGGATCGGATCTTCAGAACCTTGTGCAGACGACTTTTTCATTCCCCTAGCCCTCAAAATCCGCCAATGGCGGTGTGTTCGCAGTTATTGGTGTTTGGCATGCATCTGCTTGACTGCGCCGCTGGCGATCAGCTCGGCCAGTTCGGCGACGTCCAGCAGGGCACACATGTGTTCGATGACCGTGCCGGCCAACCACGGACGCTGGCCGCGCTGGCTGCGCCACTTGATCTCGCTCGGGTCCAGGCGCAGCGAGCGGCTGACCTGATGCACCGCCAGGCCCCACTCGTAGCCCTGGACCGAAATCACGTATTGCAGGCCCTGGCGCAAATCATCGCGGTAGCGGTCAGGCATGACCCAGCGCGCAGTGTCCAGCACCTTGAGGTTGCCCGCCTGGCACGTGAGGATGCCGAGGAACCATTCCGGCTGGCCGAACAGCGGGGTCAGCTCCTGGCCCTCCAGGCTGTAGATCGACCCCAGGCACACCAAAGGCACCGCCAGGGTCAGCCCGGCGACATCGAACAGCAGGCATTCGAACGGCTCAGCGGCCCAGGCCGGGCGACCATCGACCGTGGCCGGGGGCGTAGGCGCGTTCGGCGCTGGCAGGTGCACTTCGACCAGCGGCGCAACAGGCTCGGGCGCCTGAACTTCGGTCAGTACCGGGATACTGGCCTCGGCCACCACCGCTGCCTCGACCACCGCCACCACCGGTGCTTGGACGGGGAGCACTGCCGGTAGCACAGCAGGCTGCGGTTCAGCAAAAGGCTTGGGCGTGCTGCTGGCAATGCTTGGCTGCTGTCGGGCGTCACGCGCCTGTTCTTCACGCACAGCGGCGGCAAAATCGTCGCTGGGCACTGCCGCGTCGAGCTCGCCCTCAGCTTCGGTGGCCTCCTGCAACAGACCATCGAGATAGGATTGCAGGGCCAATTGCGGGCGCGTTCCGGTCTTCACAGTCATGAAGCCACCTGCACAGCCGCCTTGTACGTGAGCAGGTGCTTGAGCAGCGCTCGGTAGGCAATCACACCGCGGCTCTTGCCGTCGAACTGCGACGGCGTCACACCGTTGCGGCTGGCATCGCGCAAGCGCGTGTCGACCGGGATGTAGCCCTGCCACACCTGCTGTGCATAGGTGTCGCGCAACACCTTGAGCGTGCCCAACGAAGCCTGGGTACGGCGGTCGAACAACGTCGGCACGATCTGGTACGGCAAGGCTTGCTTGCGTGAGCGGTTGACCATGGCCAAGGTGCCAATCATGCGCTCCAGGCCTTTGACCGCAAGAAACTCGGTCTGCACCGGGATCACCAGTTGCTGGCTGGCGGCCAGCGCATTGACCATCAGCACGCCAAGCAGCGGCGGGCTGTCGATCAAGGCGAAATCGAAATCCTGCCATAGCTGCGCCAGACTCTTGGCGATCACCAGGCCTAGGCCATTCTGCCCCGGCGACTGGCGCTCGAGCACGGCCAATGCGGTGCTCGAGGGCAGCAGCGAAATGCGCGGGTCACTGGTGGGCAGCAGCAGTTGCCCCGGCAGGCCCTCGGGCACTGCGCCCTTGTGCAGAAACAGGTCGTAGCAGCTGTGCTCCAGGGCATCGGGGTTGTGCCCGAAATAGCTGGTCATCGAGCCATGCGGGTCAAGGTCGACGACGACCACGCGCTTGCCCGCCTCGGCCAGCAAGCCGGCCAGAGCGATGGTAGTGGTGGTCTTGCCGACCCCGCCTTTTTGATTGGCTACTGCCCAGACTCTCATAGGACAACTCTGACTCATGAATTTAGCGCCCACCCTCGTGGGGGCAGGCTTGTCCCCGAACCGGGCGAAGCCCGTGTCATCAACCACGTTGCCTGCTTCGCGGGGCAAGCCCGCTCCTACAGGGACCGCGCCAACAGCGCAGTGACGGAGAATTGACGAGTTAGTGACTCCCCGCGACCGGTGCACTTTGTGTGCCAGCCCGGCGTAGCGCGGCGTCCGGGGTAGCATTGGCGCTGCCGGTACCGGTGAGGCTGCGGCGCACTTCAAGGTTGCGGGAAATCACCAGCACCACACGGCGGTTGCGCGCACGGCCCTCGGCAGTGTCGTTGCTGGCCACCGGCTGGTACTCGCCATAGCCCACCGAGGCCATGCGCCCAGGGTTCACCCCATTCATGGCCAGCAGGCGGACGATGCTCGCGGCGCGCGCCGACGACAGTTCCCAGTTGGTCGGGTACTGCGCCGTGCGAATCGGCAGGTTGTCGGTAAAGCCTTCGACATGCACCGGGTTGGCAAACGGTTTGAGGATGTTCGCCACCTTTTCGATGATGTCGAACGCCGTGTCGCTGGGCATGGCGTCGCCGCTGCCAAACAGCAGCGAAGAATTGAGCTCGATCTCGACCCACAGCTCGTTACCACGCACCGTCATCTGGTCGGACTTGATCAGGTCGCCGAAGGCATCGCGCACATCGTCGCTGATGGTCCTTAGCGGGTCGACATTGGTCTGCGCCAGGCCCGCATCGGTCTGTTCGCTGTCCCTGATCAACGGCTCGGCCGGCTTCACGCTAAGCGGCTGCTCATCGCCGATGGGGATCGGCTTCATACTGCGTTCAGGGTCGTTGAACACACCCAGCAACGCTTGCGAAACGACCTTGTACTTGCCCTCGTTGATCGAGGAAATCGAATACATGACCACGAAAAACGCGAACAGCAAGGTGATGAAGTCCGCGTACGACACCAGCCAGCGCTCGTGATTCTCGTGTTCCTCGGTATGACGACGGCGACGCATGGGCTACTCCATGAAGCCTTGCAGCTTCAGCTCGATAGAGCGCGGGTTCTCACCCTCGGCAATCGACAGCAAGCCTTCGAGCAGCATTTCGCGGTAGCGCGACTGGCGCAGCACAATGGCCTTGAGCTTGTTGGCGACCGGCAGCAGGATCAAGTTGGCACTGGCCACCCCATAGATGGTAGCGACGAAGGCCACGGCAATACCGTTGCCCAGCTGCGACGGATCAGCCAGGTTGCCCATCACGTGGATCAGGCCCATCACCGCACCGATGATGCCAATGGTCGGCGCGTAGCCGCCCATGCACTCGAACACTTTGGCGGCTTGGATATCCCGGCCTTCCTGGGTAAGGAAATCGACTTCGAGGATGCTGCGGATCGATTCGGGCTCGGCGCCGTCCACCAGCAACTGCAGGCCTTTGCGCGCATACGGGTCAGGCTCGCCATCAGCGACCCCTTCCAGGCCCAGCAGGCCTTCCTTGCGCGCCGTCAGGCTCCAATTGACCACCCGGTCGATGCCGCCGGCCAGGTCAACCCGCGGCGGGAAGAAGATCCACCGCAGGATCTGCAAGGCGCGCTTGAACGACGACAGCGGCGACTGCAACAGTGCCGCGGCCAGGGTACCCCCCAATACGATCAGCGCCGCCGGGCCATTGAGCAGCGCGCCAACATGGCCACCCTCAAGGAAGTTGCCACCCACGATGGCGACGAACGCCAGGATCAGGCCGATCAGGCTAAGGACATCCATCAGACGCAGGCCTCGACCAGGTGCTTGCCAATTTCATCCAGGCTGTACACCGCGTCTGCCAGGTTGGCTTTGACGATGGCCATGGGCATGCCATAGATCACGCAGCTCGCCTCGTCCTGGGCCCATACCGTGCTGCCACCCTGCTTGAGCAGACGCGCGCCTTCACGGCCGTCGGCGCCCATGCCGGTGAGCACCACCGACAGTACCTTGTCGCCGTACGACTTGGCCGCCGAACCGAAGGTGATGTCCACGCAGGGCTTGTAGTTCAGGCGCTCATCGCCAGGCAGGATCTTCACCGTGCCGCGGCCATCGATCATCATCTGCTTGCCACCTGGGGCCAGCAGGGCCAGGCCGGGGCGCAGCATATCGCCGTCCTCGGCTTCCTTGACGTTGATCTTGCACAGCTTGTCGAGGCGCTCGGCGAATGCCTTGGTGAACGCCGCTGGCATGTGCTGGATGAGCACGATCGGCGCCGGGAAGTTCGCCGGCAGTTGAGTCAGCACGCGCTGCAGGGCCACCGGGCCGCCGGTGGAGGTGCCAATCGCCACCAACTTGTAGGGTTTACGCTTGGGGGCCGGCGCGTGAGCGACAGCCGGCGCGGCGCTGCGGGCAGGCGCCACGCGCGCTGGCGCGGTGCTGGCCAGGCTGCTGGCGGGGGCCGGAGCAGTGCTGGCCGGCGCAGGCGCGGCAACGGGCGCTGTGCTTGCGTAGCCGCCAAAACGGCGGTTGCTGCGCGAAATGGTGTGAACCTTTTCGCACAGCAGTTGCTTGACCTTGTCCGGGTTACGCGAGATGTCCTCGAAGTTCTTCGGCAGGTAATCCACCGCTCCGGCATCCAGTGCGTCGAGGGTTACCCGGGCGCCTTCGTGGGTCAAGGAAGAGAACATCAACACCGGTGTCGGGCAGCGCTGCATGATGTGCCGCACCGCGGTGATGCCATCCATCATGGGCATTTCGTAGTCCATGGTGATGACATCGGGTTTGAGCGCCAGTGCCTGGTCGATCGCTTCCTTGCCGTTGGTCGCCGTGCCCACGACCTGGATCGTCGGGTCCGCCGAGAGGATTTCCGAAACGCGGCGGCGGAAGAAACCGGAATCATCCACCACCAGGACCTTGACTGCCATAAACACTCCATTAGGCGACGCAGCCCGCCAGGGCGCGCCACCGAAATCAAATACGCCGTGCCGCGTAACGCTTGAGCATGCTCGGTACATCGAGGATCAGCGCGATACGACCGTCGCCGGTGATGGTGGCGCCGGACATGCCCGGGGTGCCCTGCAGCATCTTGCCCAGCGGCTTGATCACCACCTCTTCCTGGCCCACCAACTGGTCCACCACAAAGCCGATGCGCTGGGTACCGACCGAGAGAATCACCACGTGCCCCTCACGCTGCTCTTCATGCACCTGGCCCTGGACCAGCCAGCGTTTTAGGTAGAACAGCGGCAGCGCCTTGTCGCGCACGATCACCACTTCCTGACCGTCGACCACGTTGGTGCGCGACAGGTCCAGGTGGAAGATCTCGTTGACGTTGACCAGCGGGAAGGCAAACGCCTGGTTGCCCAGCATCACCATCAGAGTCGGCATGATCGCCAGGGTCAGCGGTACCTTGATGACGATCTTCGAGCCCTGGCCCTTGGCCGAGAAGATGTTGATCGAGCCGTTGAGCTGGGAGATCTTGGTTTTCACCACGTCCATGCCCACACCGCGCCCGGAAACATCGGAAATCTCGGTCTTGGTCGAGAAGCCCGGGGCGAAGATCAGGTTGTAGCAGTCCGACTCGCTCAGGCGTTCGGCGGCATCCTTGTCCATCAGGCCCTTTTCCACGGCCTTGGCGCGCAGGATGTTAGGGTCCATGCCTTTGCCGTCATCGGAAATCGACAGCAGAATATGGTCGCCCTCCTGCTCGGCCGACAGCACCACGCGGCCCGTGCGCGCCTTGCCGGTGGCTTCGCGCTCATCCGGCATCTCGACACCGTGGTCGACGGCATTGCGCACCAAGTGCACCAGCGGGTCGGCCAGGGCCTCGACCAGGTTCTTGTCCAGGTCGGTCTCTTCGCCGACCAGTTCCAGGTTGATCTCTTTTTTCAGCTGGCGTGCCAGGTCGCGAACCAGACGCGGGAAGCGACCGAAGACCTTCTTGATCGGCTGCATGCGGGTTTTCATTACCGCGGTCTGCAGGTCGGCGGTGACCACGTCGAGGTTGGACACGGCCTTGGACATGGCCTCGTCGCCGCTGTTCAGGCCCAGGCGCACCAGGCGGTTACGCACCAGCACCAGTTCGCCAACCATGTTCATGATTTCGTCCAGGCGCGCGGTGTCGACACGCACGGTGGTTTCCGCTTCGCTGACGGCATGCTTGTCGGCAGAGGCCGCTGGCGCACGGGCGGGCGCCGCGGGCTTGGCGGCTGGCGCAGGCTTGGCAGCCGGCTTGCTTTCAGCCTTCGCGGCCACAGGCGCGGCAACGGCCGCAGGCGCCTGGGCAGCGACACTGTCACCGGAGAACTTGCCCTTGCCGTGCAACTGGTCAAGCAGCGCTTCGAACTCGTGCTCGCTGATGTCATCGCCGTTGGCCGGCACCGCTGCACTGTGGGCCGTTTCGGCCACCGCCGTGGCCGCTGGCAAGGCATCGGTCTGGAAGGTGCCTTTACCATGCAACTGATCCAGCAGCGACTCGAATTCTTCGTCGGTGATCTCATCACTCACCGGTACGCTGGCGGCTGAGGCCTCAGGCTCGGCGGCTGCGACCTCGGAGGAGAACTGGCCTTTGCCGTGCAACTGGTCAAGCAGCGACTCGAATTCGGCGTCGGTGATTTCCTCCGAACCGCCGCTGACGGTTTCGCCTTGCGTTTGCTGTTCGGCAGCAGCGGCTTGAGCCTTGACGGCGTCCAGCGAGTCGAGCAGCTGTTCGAATTCAGTGTCGGTGATATCGGCCTCGGCAGCCGGCGCCTCGACTACCGGCGCAGCCGCAACCTGCGCAGGTGCATCGGCGGCGGCCGGCTCGGCCAGGCGCGCCAGCGCGGCCAACAGCTCGGGCGTGGCCGGGGTCACTTCGCTGCGTTCGCGGACCTGGCCGAACATGCTGTTGACCGTGTCCAGTGCTTCGAGCACCACATCCATCAGTTCCGCATCGACCCGGCGCTCACCTTTGCGCAGGATGTCGAACACGTTCTCGGCGATATGGCAGCACTCCACCAGCTCGTTGAGCTGGAGGAAGCCGGCGCCCCCTTTTACAGTGTGGAAACCGCGAAAAATGGCATTGAGCAGGTCGGCATCGTCGGGCCGGCTTTCCAGCTCGACCAGTTGCTCGGACAGTTGCTCAAGAATTTCGCCGGCTTCTACCAGGAAATCCTGGAGGATTTCTTCATCGGCGCCGAAGCTCATTAAACGTGCTCCTTAAAAACCCAGGCTGGACAGCAGATCATCGACATCGTCCTGACCGGACACGACGTCTTCACGCTTATCGGCATGAATCTGCGGACCTTCACCCCGTGTCGGATGTTTTTCTTGATCTTTTTCAGCGCGCAACTGCTGGTGGTCATGTTCGATACCGGCAAAACGGTCGACCTGACTGGCCATCAGCACGAGCTTGAGCAGATTGCTTTCCACGTCGGTAACCAGCGCAGTCACGCGCTTGATCACCTGGCCGGTCAGGTCCTGATAGTCCTGAGCCAGCAAAATGTCGTTGAGGTGGCCCGCGACCTTGCGGTTCCCTTCGGCGCTGTGTGTCAGGAAACTGTCGACGCGCTTGACCAGCTCGCGAAACTCCGGAGCGGCAACTTCGCGACGCATGAAGCGCTGCCAGTCAACGCTCAGGCGCTGCGCCTCGGCCGCCAGATCGTTGAGCACAGGCGTGCTCTGCTCGACCAGGTCCATGGTGCGGTTGGCGGCTCCTTCGGTGAGCTTGACCACATAGGACAGGCGCTCGGTGGCGTCGGTGATCTGCGAGACTTCCTCGGCCTGCGGCATGTGCGGGTCGATCTGGAAACTGACGATCGCGCTGTGCAGCTCACGGGTGAGCTTGCCGACCTCCTGGTACAGGCCTCGGTCGCGGGTCTGGTTCAACTGATGAATCAGTTGCACCGCCTCGCCGAACCGCCCCCGCTCCAGGCTTTCGACCAACTCCTGGGCATGCTTCTTCAGGGTCGATTCGAACTCCCCCAAAGACGATTGTGTTGATTCCATGGCGCCCCCTGACGTGACTCAGCCGTTGACGCGTTCGAAGATCTTCTCGATCTTTTCTTTGAGCACCTGAGCGGTGAACGGCTTGACCACGTATCCATTGACCCCGGCCTGGGCCGCTTCGATGATCTGGTCACGCTTGGCTTCAGCGGTCACCATCAGCACCGGCATAGCCTTCAGGCGGTCGTGTGCACGCACCTTGCGCAGCAGGTCGATACCGGACATGCCGGGCATGTTCCAGTCGGTCACCAGGAAGTCGTAATGGCCGCTTTCGAGCATCGGCAGTGCCGTGGTGCCGTCATCGGCCTCATCGGTATTGGTGAAACCCAGATCACGCAACAGGTTCTTGATGATCCGCCGCATCGTCGAGAAGTCGTCAACGATGAGGATTTTCATGTCTTTGTTCAATTAGACCTCCAAGCAGTCTCAAACGCGCTCGGCCCCGAACGCGCATTCAATCAATTCGGTACAACGTGAAAACGACTGCAACGACCCCGGGCTCAGCGTGCCCGCCACTCCCCGAGGCGGCTGCGCAGGCGCGCGGCGCACTGGCTGTGCAGCTGGCTGACACGTGACTCGCTGACCCCCAGCACCTCACCGATTTCCTTGAGGTTCAGCTCTTCGTCATAGTACAGCGCCAGCACCAGCCGCTCACGCTCTGGCAGATTGGCAATGGCATCGGTCAAGGCAGCCTGGAAGCGCTCGTCTTCCAGGTCGCGCGATGGCTCGACCTGGCCACTGGCACCGTCCTCGTGCAGCCCTTCGTGCTCGCCGTCCTGCAACAGGTCGTCGAAACTGAACAGGCGGCTACCCAGGGTATCGTTCAAAATCCCGTAGTAATCATCGAGACTCAATTGGAGTTCGGCAGCAACTTCATGATCTTTAGCGTCACGGCCGGTTCTGGCTTCCACGGCACGCATCGCATCACTGACCATGCGCGTATTACGGTGCACCGAACGGGGTGCCCAATCCCCCTTTCGCACTTCGTCGAGCATCGCACCGCGGATGCGGATGCCGGCATAGGTTTCGAAACTGGCACCCTTGCTAGCGTCGTACTTGTTGGCGACTTCCAGCAAACCGATCATGCCGGCCTGAATCAGGTCTTCGACCTGCACGTTGGCCGGCAAGCGGGCCAGCAGGTGGTAGGCAATGCGCTTGACCAGCGGGGCGTAGCGTTCGATCAATTCGTACTGGGCATCCTTCGACGCCTTGCTGTACATCTTGAAACCGCTTGCGTTCATAGTACCGGCCCCGCGCTGGTGGGTTGCACCAGGCGCTCGACAAAGAACTCCAGGTGCCCGCGCGGGTTGGCCGGCAATGGCCAGCTATCGACCTTCTGCGCAATGGCCTTGAAGGCCAGCGCGCACTTGGAACGAGGGAAGGCCTCGTAGACTGCCCGTTGCTTCTGCACCGCCTTGCGCACGCACTCGTCATAGGGCACGGCACCGACGTATTGTAGGGCGACATCGAGGAAGCGATCGGTGACCTTGGTCAACTTGGCGAACAGGTTGCGCCCTTCCTGCGGGCTCTGTGCCATGTTGGCCAGCACGCGGAATCGGTTCATCCCGTAATCACGGTTGAGCAACTTGATCAACGCGTAGGCGTCGGTGATCGAGGTCGGTTCATCACAGACCACCAGCAACACTTCCTGGGCAGCACGAACAAAACTGACTACCGAGTCACCAATACCCGCAGCGGTGTCGATCACCAGCACATCGAGGTTGTCGCCGACCTCGCTGAATGCCTGGATCAACCCGGCATGCTGGGCGGGAGCCAGGTGCACCATGCTCTGGGTGCCGGACGCCGCCGGCACGATGCGCACGCCGCCTGGCCCCTGCAACAGTACGTCGCGCAGCTCGCAGCGCCCTTCGATGACATCGGCCAAGGTGCGTTTAGGGGTCAGGCCCAGCAACACGTCGACGTTGGCCAGGCCCAGGTCGGCGTCCAGCAGCATGACCCGGCGGCCGAGTTCGGCCAGCGCCAGGGACAGGTTCACTGAAACGTTAGTCTTGCCGACGCCACCTTTACCACCGGTCACGGCGATCACCTGTACGGGATGCATGCTACCCATGTTCGTTGTTTACCTTGTCTCGCTTGGACCCAAGCCACACGAGGGGCAATGCTGCCGCCCCCTTGGTGTAGGTAT
This sequence comes from Pseudomonas sp. NBRC 111131, assembly GCF_001320525.1. Classification (NCBI taxonomy): domain Bacteria; kingdom Pseudomonadati; phylum Pseudomonadota; class Gammaproteobacteria; order Pseudomonadales; family Pseudomonadaceae; genus Pseudomonas; species Pseudomonas sp. NBRC 111131. The sequence continues at coordinate 254,536 of NZ_BCBH01000003.1, forward strand.
TTTGCATACGCTTCATCATCAACCTGCTCGCCGCGGGTTGTGATAGAGATCAGCGAACATGTCGGCCATGGCCTCCTCGCTGGGCTCGTCCTGCAACTGCACATTGACGGCACGGGTCACCAGTTGGTGCGCCCGCGGCAGGTGCAGGTCGTCAGGAATGCGCGGGCCATCGGTGAGGTAGACCACGGGCAGTTCATGACTGATGGCCAGGCTCAGCACGTCGCCAAGGCTCGCCGTTTCATCGAGTTTGGTCAGGATGCAACCGGCCAGGCCACAGCGTTTATAGCTGTGGTAGGCGGCGGTGAGCACCTGCTTCTGGCTGGTGGTGGCCAGCACCAGGTAGTTCTTCGCGGCGATGCCACGCCCGGCCAAGGTTTCCAGTTGCATGCGCAGGGCCGGGTCGCTGGCCTGCAGGCCGGCGGTATCGATCAGCACCACGCGCTTGCGCAGCAGCGGCTCCAGCGCCTGGGCCAACGACTGGCCCGGGTCGACGTAGGTCACGGGCACATTGAGGATGCGCCCCAAGGTCTTGAGCTGCTCCTGGGCACCAATGCGGAAGCTGTCCATGCTCACCAGCGCCAGGTTCTGCGGGCCGTACTTGAGTACATACCGCGCCGCCAGCTTGGCCAGGGTGGTGGTCTTGCCCATGCCAGCAGGGCCGACCATGGCGATCACACCGCCCTCCTCGATCGGCTCGACCTCGGGCACCTCGATCATCCGCGCCAGGTGCGCCAGCAACATGCGCCACGCCTGCCGTGGTTCTTCGATCTCGCCCGTGAGCTCGAGCAATTCGCGGGCGATCGGTCCGGACAGGCCGATACGCTGCAAGCGGCGCCAGAGGTTGGCCTGGGCCGGCTTGCTGCCCTGCAGTTGGCTCCAGGCCAGCGAACCGAGCTGCACTTCGAGCAACTCGCGCAGGCCCGAGAGCTCCGAGCGCATGGCATCGAACAGCCGCGGGTCCACCGGTGCCGGCGCGGCGGGTGCTGCCGGTGCAGGCGCAGCCGACTGCGGCTCGATCAGTGGCTCCGAGGCGGTCAGCGATTGCCCGGCGAACAATTGGCGATTGCCTTCGTCGCCATCGCTGCGGTTGTCCAGCTCGGCCTGGGCGGTGGCGATGCGCGTGTGGGTCTTGCGCAGCTCTTGCTCGAGCTCGGCGTTGGGCACGCGCGGGGCCAGCGCGGACAGCTTGTAGTCCAGCGCAGCCGTCAGTTCGACACCGCCAGCAATGCGGCGGTTACCGATGATGGCGGCATCAGAGCCCAGCTCATCACGGACCAGCTTCATGGCTTGACGCATATCGGCGGCGAAAAAACGCTTAACTTGCATAACCCACTACCTCAGCCGTTGGGGCCCACGGTGGCAACGATGGTGACTTGCTTGTTGTCAGGTATTTCCTGATACGCCAAAACATGCAAATTCGGTACAGCCAGGCGACCAAAGCGCGACAGCATGGCGCGGATCGGGCCGGCCACCAGCAAGATAGCTGGCTGGCCTTGCATTTCCTGGCGCTGGGCCGCATCAATCAACGAGCGCTGCAGCTTTTCGGCCATGCTCGGCTCCAGAAGAACACCGTCCTCCTGGCCTTGCCCGGCCCGTTGCAGACTATTGAGCAAAATCTGTTCCAACCTTGGCTCAAGGGTGATGACAGGCAGCTCGGACTCAACGCCGACAATGCTTTGCACGATGGCGCGACACAATCCGACACGCACGGCGGCCACCAGCGCGGCGGTATCTTGACTCTTGCCGGCATTGTTGGCGATGGCCTCGGCAATGCTGCGAATATCGCGCACGGGCACCTGCTCGGCAAGCAATGCCTGCAGGACCTTGAGCAGCCCCGACAAGGAAATGACACCCGGCACCAACTCCTCGGCAAGTTTAGGCGAAGCCTTGGACAATACTTGCAACAGTTGCTGGACTTCCTCGTGGCCTATCAGCTCGTGGCAGTGTTTCTGCAGGATCTGGTTGAGGTGGGTGGCAACCACGGTGCTGGCATCCACCACCGTATAGCCCAGCGACTGTGCCTGAGCGCGCTGGCCGACATCGATCCACACCGCTTCCAGGCCAAAGGCCGGATCGCGTGCGGCAATGCCGTTGAGGGTGCCGAACACCTGGCCAGGGTTGATTGCCAACTCGCGGTCTGGGTAGATCTCGGCTTCCGCCAAGATCACCCCCATCAACGTCAGGCGATAGGCGCTGGGCTGTAGATCGAGGTTGTCGCGGATGTGCACCGTGGGCATGAGAAAGCCCAGGTCCTGGGAGAGCTTCTTGCGCACGCCCTTGATCCGTGCCAACAGTTGGCCGCCCTGGTTGCGGTCGACCAGCGGGATGAGCCGGTAGCCGACCTCCAGGCCGATCATGTCGATCGGTGTCACGTCGTCCCAGCCCAGCTCCTTGGTTTCCAGCGCGCGCTGCGGAGAAGGCAGCAGGTCCTGCTGACGCTGCGCCTCCTTCTGCGCCTCGACCTTGGCCTTCTGCTGCTTCTTCCAGACCAGGTAAGCGCCACCGCCCGCCAGCAGGCCCAGGCTCAGGAACGCGATATGCGGCATGCCCGGCACCAGGCCCATGACGATCATCAGCCCTGCCGATACCGCCAGCGCCTTGGGCGAATCGAACATCTGCCGGTTGATCAGCTTGCCCATGTCCTCGGAGCCCGAGGCCCGGGTGACCATGATCGCGGCAGCGGTCGACAGCAACAGGGATGGCAATTGCGCCACCAAACCGTCACCAATGGTCAACAGCGCGTAGACCTTGCCGGCATCGCTGAACGACATATTGTGCTGCAGCATGCCAATGAGCATGCCGCCGATGAGGTTGATGAACAGGATCAGCAGGCCAGCGATGGCATCACCGCGCACGAACTTGCTGGCACCGTCCATCGAACCATAGAACTCTGCCTCCTGGGCCACCTCGGCACGGCGCGACTTGGCCTGGGCCTGGTCGATCAGGCCGGCGTTGAGGTCGGCGTCGATGGCCATCTGCTTGCCGGGCATGGCGTCGAGGGTGAAGCGCGCGCTCACCTCGGAAATACGCCCGGCACCCTTGGTCACCACCACGAAGTTGATGATCATGAGGATGGCGAACACCACCGCACCGACGACATAGTTGCCGCCGATCACGACTTCACCGAAGGCCTGGATCACCTTGCCGGCGGCGCCATGGCCCTCCTGACCGTGGAGCATGACCACCCGCGTAGAGGCGACGTTCAACGCCAGGCGTAGCAGCGTTGCGACCAACAGGATGGTGGGGAATGCGGCGAAATCGAGCGGACGCAAGGCGTAAACGCAGACCAGCAGAACCACGATCGACAGGGCGATGTTGAAGGTGAAGAATACGTCGAGCAGGAACGGCGGAATCGGCAACATCATCATTGCCAACATCACCAGCAGCAACAGCGGCACGCCCAGGTTGCCCCGGCCGAGCCCGGCCAGGTTCTGGCGAGCGTTGCTGATTAACTGAGTGCGATCCACCGCGAGTCCTCTTCATGCAAAACTTTGACGCCCAAGGGGCGCTTGGGCGTGGCTCTGCAAGAAGCTTTCCAACTTTAGGTTTTTGCGCTCAGCGGCCCCCTAGCCGGACGAACTGCCCCCGCAGCAGATCAACGGTCACGGCGCAAATCCGGCGGAATCGGCAGATCTTCCTTCAACGGCTCTGGCCGCTTACCCTTGCCCGCCCGGTACTGCCGAATCTGGAACACATACGCCAGCACCTGCGCCACCGCCAGGTACAACCCCGCCGGGATCTCCTGTTCAAGCTCGGTGGAGTAATAGATCGCCCGTGCCAGCGCTGGCGACTCGAGAATCTGCACCTTGTGCTCGACCCCGATCTCGCGAATCTTCAAGGCAATGAAGTCCGTGCCCTTGGCCAGCAGCAAGGGGGCCACCCCGCCCTTCTCCGGGTCATACTGCAGGGCGACCGCATAGTGCGTCGGGTTGGTGATGATCACATCCGCCTCCGGCACGGCGGCCATCATGCGCCGCTGCGACACCTCACGCTGCAACTGGCGGATCCGCTGCTTGACCTCAGGCTTGCCTTCGCTGTCCTTGTACTCGTCCTTGACCTCCTGCTTGGTCATCTTCAGCTTCTTTTGCGTCTGATACAGCTGGAACGGCACGTCTGCCGCCGCAATCAGCAGCAACCCGGCAGCCATCCACAAAGCACTCCAGCCCACCACCTGCACGCTGTGGATGATCGCCTGCTCCAGCGGCTCGTTGGCAATTGCCAGCAGCGCCTGGCGGTCATTGCTGAGCACCACCAGCGCCACGATCAGGATCACCAGGAACTTGGCCATCGCTTTGAGCAACTCGGTCAGCGAGTTCATCGAAAACATACGCTTGATCCCCGACAAGGGGTTCATGCGGCTGAACTTTGGCTGCAGCAGGCTACCGGAGAAGATGAACCCGCCCAGCGCAATGGGCGACACCAATGCCACCACGAACAACAGCATCAATATCGGCTGGACGGCCCAGATGGCCATCTTGCCGGAGGTCAGCAGGAACAACCCCATCGAGCGCTCGTCCGTCAGCACCTCGCGCGACAGTGAGAAGTTGAGCCGCATCAAGGTCATCAACGTCTCGGCCAGGTACCCACCAAAGGCCAGCAATGCCCCGGCGCCCGCCAAGGTCACCGCCACGGTGTTCAGCTCTTTGGAGCGGGCAATCTCGCCTTTTTCGCGCGCGTCGCGCTTGCGCTTGTCGGTGGGGTCTTCCGTCTTGTCCTGACCGCTCTCGCTTTCAGCCATGCTCAGCGCGCCCTTGCCAGTTCACGCAGCCATTGCAGCGCTTCGCTGGCCAATGCCTGGTAGTGGGAGAGGATATCGGCAAGGCCGACCCAGAAGATGCCGATGCCCAGCACCAGGGTCAGCGGGAAGCCGATGGAGAAGATGTTCAGCTGCGGTGCGGCACGCGTCATCACGCCAAAGGCGATGTTCACCACCAGCAGCGCGGCGATCGCCGGCAAGATCAGCAGCAGCCCGGCCCCGAACACCCAGCTCAGGCGCCCGGCCATTTCCCAGAACTGGTTGACCACCAGCGCGTTGCCCACCGGCAAGGTGGTAAAGCTTTCGGTCAGCACCTCGAATACCACGAGGTGGCCATTCATCAGCAGGAACAACACGCTTACCAGCATCGTCATGAACTGGCTGACCACCGCGACGTTGACCCCGTTGGCCGGGTCGACCATCGAAGCGAAGGCCATGCCCATCTGCACCGCGATGATCTGCCCGGCGATGACAAAGGCTTGAAACAGCAGCTGCAGCGAGAAGCCGAACAGCGCCCCGACGATGATCTGCTCGCCGCACAGCAACATGCCGCGCAGGCTCAGCGGATCGAATTCAGGCAACGGTGGCAACGCCGGCACGATCACCACCGTGATGGCCACGGCTGCGTACAGGCGGATGCGCGCCGGCAGCATGCGGGTGCCGAAGATCGGCATGGTCATCAGCACCGCAGTTACCCGGAACAGCGGCAGGATGAAGGTGGCGACCCAGGTGCCGATCTGCGCGTCGGTCAGCTCCAGCATGCCCGTCTCAACCGATCAGCTGCGGGATGCTGGTGTACAGGCCGGTGATGTACTCCATGAACTTCTGCACCAGCCAGGGCCCGGCCACGATCAGTGTCACCAGCATCACCAGCAGGCGCGGCAGGAAGCTCAAGGTCTGTTCGTTGATTTGCGTGGCCGCCTGGAACATCGCCACCATCAGGCCCACCAACAGGCTTGGCACCACCAGGGTGGCAACCATCAGCGTGGTCAGCCAGAGGGCATCGCGGAACAGGTCGACGGCAACTTCAGGTGTCATGCAGCGCTCTCCTTGACGGCGTCAGACGCCGCCGAAACTGCCAGCCAAGGTACCCATGATCAGCGCCCAGCCATCGACCAGGACAAACAGCATGATCTTGAACGGCAGCGAGATGATCAACGGCGACAGCATCATCATACCCATGGCCATGAGCACGCTGGCGACCACCATGTCGATGATCAGGAATGGGATGAAGATCATGAAGCCGATCTGAAACGCGGTTTTCAGCTCGGAGGTGACGAACGCCGGCACCAGGATGGTCAGCGGTACCTGGTCGGGGCCAGCGATGTCGGTACGTTTGGACAGGCGCATGAACAGGTCCAGGTCGCTCTGCCGAGTCTGCGCCAGCATGAAGTCCTTGAGCGGCCCCTGGGCCTTGTCGATCGCCTGCTGGGCCGTCATCTGCTCCTTCAGGTAGGGCTGCAGGGCATCCTGGTTCACCCGGTCGAATACCGGCGCCATGATGAACATCGTGAGGAACAGCGCCATGCCGGTCAGCACCTGGTTCGACGGCGTCTGCTGCAGGCCCAGGGCCTGGCGCAGGATCGAAAAGACGATGATGATCCGGGTAAAACTGGTCATCAGGATGACGAACGCTGGAATGAAGCTCAGCGCCGTCATGATCAGCAGGATCTGCAGGCTGACCGAATACTCCTGCTGCCCGTCCGGGCCATTGGACAGGGTAATGGCCGGGATCGACAATGGGTCGGCCGCCAAGGCCAACGGCGCGGCCAGCAGCAGCGCCAGGGTCAACAACATGCGCAGCGCGCCGCTCATCACTTCTTGTCCTTCTGGTCCTTGCCCATCAGCTCCATCAGCCGCTGGGCAAATTCAGGCGTCGCCTGGCGGGCGCTGGCAGGTACTTCCACGGGTTCGGCCAGCACGTGCAAGGCCTCGATGCTGCCAGGGGAATGGCCGATAAGAATCTGCTCTTTGCCGACCTGCACCAGCAACAGGCGATCCCGCGGGCCGATGGCGCGGCTGCCAACGATCTCGATCACCTGGCCGCCCTTGGGTGCGGCGCCCTGCATGCGGCGCAGCAGCCAGGCCAGGAAGAAGATCAGGCCCACCACCACTAGCAAACCGAACACCATTTGCGCCAGCTGCCCCCCCATGCTGCCGGGCGCGGGCGTTTGCGCCGCAGCCGGTGCAGCCGGCGCCGCGGCGATCACCACTTCGCTGGCAAACAGCGCGGCAAGGGCCGCCACGGCCCGCATCGCGGCTTTCACTCAGCGCAGCTTCTTGATGCGTTCGCTGGGGCTGATCACGTCGGTCAGGCGGATGCCGAACTTCTCGTTGACCACGACCACTTCGCCATGGGCGATCAGCGTGCCATTGACCAGCACGTCCAGCGGCTCACCGGCCAGGCGGTCGAGCTCGATCACCGAGCCCTGGTTGAGCTGCAGCAGGTTGCGGATGTTGATCTCGGTGCTACCCACTTCCATGGAGATGTTCACCGGAATATCCAGGATCACGTCCAGGTTCGGGCCTTCGAGGCTGACGTTTTCCTTCGGCCGCGGCGAGCTGGCGAACTCTTCCATCGGCAGGCGGCCAGCGCCAGTGTTGCCGGTATCACCGCCCAGCAGGGCATCGATGTCGGCCTGGCCGGCGTCACCGGTTTCTTCCAGCGCAGCAGCCCATTCGTCAGCCAGGGCCTGGTCTTCCGGGGAGGTGATCTCGTTTTCGTTAGCCATGATGTCCTCGACAGGCATTCAATTCGTAGTGAGCGACCGGCACGCCGTCAGCGGCGTTCGATCGGGTCAATGATCTGCAGGGCCAGGTTGCCCTTGTGCGAGCCCAGGCGGGCCTTGAACGACGGCACGCCATTGGCGCGCAGCACCAGGTGCTCCGGCAGCTCCACCGGGATCACGTCACCAGGCTGCATGTGCAGCACGTCGCGCAGCTTCAGCTGGCGGCGGGCAACCGTGGCGCTCAGCGGCACGGAAACATCCAGCACATCCTCGCGCAGGGCCTTGACCCAGCGCTCGTCCTGGTCGTCCAGGTCGGACTGGAAACCGGCATCGAGCATTTCGCGCACCGGCTCGATCATCGAGTACGGCATGGTCACGTGCAGGTCACCGCCGCCGCCATCGAGTTCGATATGGAAGGTCGACACCACCACCGCCTCGCTCGGCCCGACGATGTTGGCCATGGCCGGGTTGACCTCGGAGTTCATGTACTCGAAGTTGACCGGCATGATCGCCTGCCAGGCTTCCTTGAGGTCGACGAAGCACTGATCCAGCACCATGCGCACCACTCGCAGCTCGGTGGGCGTGAACTCACGGCCTTCGATCTTGGCGTGGCGGCCGTCACCGCCGAAGAAGTTGTCCACCAGCTTGAACACCAGCTTGGCATCAAGGATAAACAGCGAAGTACCGCGCAGTGGCTTGATCTTCACCAGGTTGAGGCTGGTCGGCACGTACAGCGAATGCACGTACTCACCGAACTTCATGACCTGCACGCCACCCACGGCCACGTCCGCAGAACGGCGCAGCAGGTTGAACATGCTGATGCGGGTATAGCGGGCGAAACGCTCGTTGATCATCTCGAGGGTCGGCATGCGCCCCCGTACGATCCGATCCTGGCTGGTCAGGTCATAACTCTTGATGCTGCCGGGCTCGGCAGCGCTCTCGGTCTGTACCAGCCCATCGTCGACGCCGTGCAACAAGGCATCGATTTCATCCTGGGACAGCAGGTCCTGTACGGCCATTGCGGACTCCTACTGCAATACGAAATTGGTGAACAGCAGCTGGTCGATGACCGGCTTGCCGACTTCCTTCTGCGCCACTTCCTGAACCACGGCGGTGGCTTTCTGACGCAGCATCTCCTGCCCTACCGGGCTGCCGGCCAAGGTGTCGAAGCCCTGCCCGGAAAACATCATCACCAGGTTGTTGCGGATCACCGGCATATGCACCTTCAAAGCATCCAGGTCGGCCTGGTTGCGACCTTGCAGGGTGATGCTCACCTGCATGTAGCGCTGGCGACCGTTCTGGTTGAAGTTGACCACGAAGGCCGGAGCCAGCGGTTCGTAGATTGCCGCCGGCTTGACGCTGGCCGCAGTCGGGTCGACCGGCGCCGGCTCGCGCTTGTGCATGAAGAACCAGGTGGCACCCACCGACAAGCCGACCGCCAGGAGCAAGGCCAGCACCAGCAGCAGGATCAGCTTGAGTTTGCCGTTAGTGGCGGGGTCTTTCACTGCGTCGCTCTTCGCCATGCCAATAATCCGTCGTCCATCGGGGTTTCATAGGAGGATGACGTGGCTTGAGCAAGTGTTATGCCAGATTGAGCGTTTTGCCTGTCCCAGCCCTATCGGCGGGACGGGCAACACAATCAGGCGTAGAAATCGACCGCACTGTCGCCGATGACGACCTGCTGCTCGACCGGCCGGGCAGCATCGGCAAGCTCACCCTGCTCGGCGCTACCGCCATTCTGCGCCCGGCGCGCCGCCACCCCGGACAGCTGCGCGCCGTCCTGCTGGGCCTGCTGCTGTTGCCCGCGCGACTGATCGGCGACGTTGACGTCCGGCTGGGCCAAGCCCTGCTGCGCGAACAGCTCACGCAAACGGTGCACCTGGCTATCCAACGCATCACGCACGCCGGCATGGCCACTGATGAACGTGACCTGGGTGCTCTGGTCCGCCGCCACGTTGACGCGGATGTCCAGGCGGCCAAGCTCGGCCGGCTCCAGTTGAATATCCGCCGACTTGAGGTTCTGGCTCGAGAGGTACATGACCCGGTTGACCAGGCCTTCGGCCCAGGCGTTCTGGTTCATCGGCAGCGGCTGGTGCAATGGGCTGCCGTTGACCGGCAGGGCATTGGCCGTCTTCGCCGTGGGCGCCTGGGTCAGGCTGGCCAGGCGGTTGGCGAAGTCGTCGACACGGGTATCGCTGTCCGCGCGCTTGGTGTCCTTGAGCCCCTCTTCGAGCAATGCACCGAACCCCTTGTCTGCGCCACCGTCTCCCGATTTCGCCGCCTCGGCTTCGACCTTGTCCAGCAGGGCCGCCAAGGGATTGACGGTCGCCTGGCCATCGTCGGCCGCAGGCTTGGAAGCGTCAGCGGCATGAGCAGAGGTGGTGCCCTTTGCCTGCGCGCTCTGTTCAAGGGCCAGGCGCAGCGTAGGCAGATTGGCCAAGGGATCAGTGTCAGGGTCGAAGGTTTCAGCCTCTGGCTGCTCCGCCAAGGCCTCGACGACCGGGGTTTGCGGCTGCTGGACCGCAGCCTGCAGTACCGGAGCTACCGCTTCGGCCTGGGCTTGCAACAGTTGCGCACCGGGTTGCGCATCGGTGACCTGGCCAGCCACAAGGTTGGCGTCCAACGAACTGGAATCGCCGCCTGCCGCAGCATCGGCAGGGGCTTGCGGCGTATCGTCGGGTGGCAAGGGGTTGCCGTCATCGGCAATCGCCGCCCCCTTCTTGCCGCCCTGGGCGACATCGGGTTTGTCCCTGGTCTTGGCCATGGCGCCTTTGTCATCGCCCAAAGGCGACTTGTCACGCCCCTGCCTGGCCATCACCTGATCGAAGCCACCGCCCTGTGCACCTGCCGCCTGCAGCGGCTTGTCCAGCAGCGAGGAGCCCGCGCGCGACGGCTTGCTCAGGGTGCTGGTTTGCAACAAAGGGTTGGGTGCGACAGGCATTGAACGGTCTCCGCGCCAGGAACAAAAAAAACATCCTGGCACATACAGGCAAAACTCGCGCCAACTCGCGCTCAGCCTGCCGAAACGCGCTCGCGCTCAGCACGATAAAAACGCTGCACTTCCAGATATTCCTGGTCGATGCGGTTGATCAGGTCTTCGATACCGTACAGCGGCAGCGCCTTCACCCGCTCCTCCAACTGCTGGCACAACTGCGCCAGGCCAACAGCCCCCATGTTGCCGCTGCTGCCTTTGAAACTGTGCGCCGCCATGCCGAGCTCCTCGGCATTCCTGGCGCCATGCAACTGGGCCAGGCGCCGCTCGGAATCTTCCAGAAAGGTTTCCAGCAACTGTAGGTAGCCATCTTCCATGACCTCCTGCAGGTCACTGAGCACCTTGTGGTCTATATGCATGTCAGTCACTTGCTCGCTCCTTGATCAAGCCGGATTATGCCTCAGTCGCCAAGCGGCTCACCAGGCGACTCACCAATCGAACTGCACCCAGGCGCAACGGCCACCCTCACCCCAACCGGCGTGGCTTCCCAGCCGCCTCACCAGGTTCAGGCCGCGGCCGCTCAGGCCATGCTCACGGGCCGGGCGCGACAGTACCTTGTGCACATCGAACCCTGCGCCACTGTCGCGCACCTCGATCATCAGACGCCCACCTGCCGCGTGCGGTTCCACCTTAAGGTCAATGCGCACGAAACCATCGACCAGGGCACGCAGGCGCCGAGCGCGTTCCTCATAGTAGTCGGCAAACCCCTGCACATCACGTTTAAGCCGCGAATCCAGACCCAGCACCCCGTGCTCCAGTGCATTGGAATACAACTCGCTGAGGACGCTGTGCAGGTCACCGGTACGCGACCGCAGCCCGTGGATTTCCTGCAACAACTGCACCAGATACGGCACAGGGTTGAAGCGCTTGAGGCTTTCGCCTCGCGACTCGAAGCCCAGCGACCAGTCCAGCGGGCTGGAGCGCCCGCTGTCGGAGTAGATCGTGGGCGCCGGGACCCGCTCCTGGGCCGTGAACATGCGGATATCGCACAGACTGATGTCATCCCGGGGCCGCCCACCAAAGCGTTCCAGCGCCTGCATCACCTCATCGAACAGGTACGCTGGATCGCGGTTCGCCGCCAGCACCGCACGCAAGCGCTCGACACCGAACAGGCAATCGTGCTCATCGGCCGTGTCGACCACCCCGTCGGACAACAGCAACAGCCGCTCGCCTGCCGCCAGCGGCAGTACCTCGGTACTGTCGTCGAAGCGCTCGGGCGCCAGAATGCCCAGCGGCAGATGCCGCGAGGCCAGGGTCGAGAGCACCTCACCAGCGCCCGACAGCCGATAGCCGTCGGGCATGCCACCATTCCACACTTCCACCGCACCCCGCTGCACGCTCAGGTTAAGCAGCAGCGCACAGCAGAACATGTCCACCGGCAGGATGCGCTTGAGCTTGGCGTTCATTTCGCGCAGTAGCTGGGGCAGCCCGTACCCTTTCGCAGTCATCCCGTAGAACACTTCCGCCAGGGGCATGGCGCCGACGGCAGCGGGCAAACCATGGCCGGTAAAATCGCCCAACAGCACGTGCATGTCGCCCGACGGCGTGAAGGCTGCCAGCAACAAGTCGCCGTTGAACAGCGCATACGGTGATTGCAGGTAACGAATGTTCGGCGCCGTGATGCAGCCGGAGTGGGCCACCTTGTCAAACACCGCCTTGGCCACCCGCTGCTCGTTGAGCAGGTGATGATGGTGCCGGGTGATTTCGTCACGCTGCGCCAGCACCGTCGCCTGCAGGCGGCGCAAACGGTCCATGGCGCGGATCTTGGCGCCCAGGATCACCGCACTGTAAGGCTTGGCCATGAAGTCGTCGCCGCCGGCCTCCAGGCAGCGCACCAAGGCCTCTTCCTCGTTCAATGAGGTGAGGAAGATGATCGGCACCAGCTGCTCGCCGGCCAGCGCCTTGATCTGTCGGGCCGCCTCAAAACCATCCATCACCGGCATCAGGGCATCGAGCAGGACCACGTGCGGACGCTTTTCGGCGAACAGCGCCACGGCCTGCTCGCCGTTTTCCGCGGTGAACACCTGGTGCCCCTGCCGCCGCACGATCTGCGCCAGCAGCAGGCGATCGGTCGCCCCGTCCTCGGCCACCAGCACGGTCAACGCCTGCGCGGGCTCCACCTGGGCACTCAACTGATATCGAACAGCTTTTCAAAATTGGAGATCGCCAAGATCTTGCGCACGTCTGAGCTGGCATGCACCACGCGCACATCTGAATCATCACCACCGGCATGATCACGCAGCAACAGCAGCATGCCGAGCGCGGAGCTGTCCAGGTACGTGGTGTCTTTCAGGTCGACCACCACCGAGTCGGGCCGCCTGGACTGACGTTCGTAGGCATCGCGAAATTCCTGATGCTTACCGAAATCGAAGCGCCCCTTGATCTTGATCGTGAGCTTTTTTCCGTCCTGCGAAAAATCGGTCTCGACTGCCATGCTAGCGATTCCTTCGATGATGGCGAATGCAACTCTTGAAGGTTTAGCAGGCAGTTGCGCCCCTCGCAAATTGAGGCTGCCTGCCCTGGCTTAGTCGCCGACAAGCCGGACCCCACAGCAAAAGTAGACGCAAATCCTGTGGTAGCAGGCTTGCCCGGCTACAGATGCCCCTGCCTTGGCAACCGCTGCGAGAGTTCATCCAGCAGACGCTGCTCGCGCTTGTCCTCGGCCCGCCGTGCCTCTTCCATGTAGCGCTGCACCAGCTTGCGCAACCCTTCCACCCGGGCATAGGCCTGTTGCCAGGTGCCACGGGCATTCTTGAGGTTGTTCTGGTGCCAGATCAGGCTCTGGCGCTGCTGGGTCATGGCGGTTTCAAGCTGCCCCAGAAAACGCTGGTAGTTGACCAGCCAGCTGCCGTTGACGCCCTGGCCGCCGCGATCGATCCATTGCGCCTGATAGCCTTCACGAAAGCTCTCCAGCTCGGTGAGCTTGGCCTGCGCCTGGGCCACCAGTTGCTGGAAATGCCCCAGGCGCTGGGCAGCCTTGCGCTCGGCCTCTTCGGCCATTTGCACCACAGGCGCCAGGCGCGCTGCACGGCTGGATACGCTCATCGCCTATCAACCGTTCGCCGGAGGCGTGAAGATTGCCCCCAACTGCTGGCGGCTCTGGCCGATGCCAACATTTTCATCCAGCCCTTGGCGCAGGAACTCCACCAGCTTGGGCTGCAGGGCAATGGCCAGGTCAGTCTCTGGGTCGCCCCCGGCGACGTAGGCGCCGACGCTGATCAGGTCGCGGCTTTGCGACAGGCGCGACCACAATTGCTTGAACTTCTGCGCCTGGCGCAGGTGGTCGGCATCGACCACCTGGGGCATGACCCGGCTGATCGAGGCTTCGATGTCGATGGCCGGGTAATGGCCCTCTTCGGCCAGCCGCCGGGACAACACAAAGTGCCCGTCGAGCACGCCACGCGCTGAGTCGGCGATCGGGTCTTGCTGGTCGTCGCCTTCGGACAACACCGTATAGAACGCCGTGATCGAACCGCCACCCGGCTCGCCATTGCCGGCCCGCTCCACCAGCTTGGGCAGCTTGGCAAACACCGACGGCGGGTAGCCACGGGTGGCCGGCGGCTCGCCAATGGCAAGGGCAATCTCACGCTGGGCCTGGGCAAAGCGGGTCAGCGAATCCATCAACAGCAGGACGTTCTTGCCCTTGTCGCGGAAGTACTCCGCGATGCGCGTGCAGTACATGGCTGCGCGCAAGCGCATCAGCGGCGCGTCGTCAGCGGGGGATGCGACCACCACCGAGCGTTTGAGGCCCTCTTCGCCCAGGATGTGCTCGATGAACTCCTTCACCTCGCGACCCCGCTCGCCAATCAGGCCTACCACGATGATTTCGGCTTCGGTAAAGCGGGTCATCATGCCCAGCAGCACGGATTTACCCACACCGGTACCGGCGAACAGCCCCAGGCGCTGACCACGACCAACGGTGAGCAACCCATTGATGCTGCGAATGCCCACATCCAGCGGCTGACTGATCGGATCACGGTTCAGTGGGTTGATGATCGGGCCGTCCATCGGCACCCAATCCTCGGCCTTCATCCCGCCCTTGCCGTCCAGCGCCCGTCCGGCACCATCCAGGACCCGGCCGAGCATGCTCATGCCCATGGGCAGGCGGCCGCTGTCGTCCAACGGCACCACGCGCGCTCCAGGCGCGATGCCGGCGATGCTGCCCACCGGCATGAGGAACACCTTGTTGCCAGCAAACCCCATGACTTCGGCTTCGACTTGCACCGGATGGTAACTGTCGTCGTTGATCACCAGGCAGCGCCCGCCCACTGCTGCGCGCAGGCCCTCAGCCTCGAGGGTGAGGCCGACCATGCGCAGCAGGCGCCCTTCGACCACCGGTTGCACGGGCAGCTTGATCGCCTCGGCATACCCCCCCAGGCGTTTGCCGAAGCTGGTGCGTTCAAGGCGCATCGTCGGCGCCCAGCTCGATGGAAACATCCGGCGCCGCCGGATGCAGGGATTGATCGTGAAGCTGGTCGAACAGCTGCGCCACGGCCTTTTCGATACGGGTTTCCATGCTTGCGTCGATGCGGCTGTGCGCGGTTTCGATACGGCAACCGCCCGGCAACAGCGCGTCATCCTCAAGCAGCTTCCAGCTTTCCTCATGGCGCTCGCGCAGCGCCTTGGCCAGCTCGAAGTCTTGCGGGTTGAGATGGATGCGGATGTTTTCCGCGCCCATTGGCAGCAACTTCAGTGCCTCGCGCAGCACCTGGGTAATCTGGCTGGAGTCGCTGCGCAGTTCGCGACCTATGACCTGACGCGCCATGTGCGAGACCAGGTGCACCAAGGCCTTTTCTATCTGCGTGTCCTGCTCGGCGATCGGCTCCAGCAGGTGCTCCATCAGCTGCTCCAGGCTGGCGAGCTTGGCATTGAGCGCTTCCTCGGCTTCCTGGCGCACCTTGAGCTGGGTGCTGTGAAAGCCCTCGCGCTCACCCGTGGCAAAGCCCTCGTTGTAGGCCTCCTGGCGGATCGCCTCGAGGTCCTCGAGGGTGAGCGGCTGGACTTCCTCCAGCGGCACTTCCTCGACTTCGTCCTCGATGACCTCGGGTTCCGGCTCAGGCTCCGGTGCAGGCTCGGGGTCGAAGCTGGGCAATGCCCAGACGTCGACGCCCTCAAGGTCGCGGGCGCGGATCAGGTCGCTGGGGTGGGATTCTTTGGTGGGCATGTTCTCAGGTACTCAGAACCCTGTTCGATAAGGAGGCAGGCTTGGCCCCTGTGCAAGCGGGCCTGTCCGGCGAAGCAGACGCTGCGGTGAATGGCACCGGCTTTGCCGGTGTTGCGGGGCAAGCCCGCACCCACAGGGATCCACGGCGGTCGATAGACCTGCGTCTTAGATCATTTCCTCGGCGCCCTTGCCACCGAGCACAATCTCGCCGGCCTCGGCCATGCGGCGGGCAATGGTGAGGATTTCCTTCTGCGCCGTTTCCACGTCGCTGACACGCACCGGGCCTTTGGCCTCGAGGTCGTCGCGCAGCAGTTCCGAGGCACGCTTGGACATGTTCTTGAAGATCTTGTCCTTGACCCGCTCGTCGGCACCCTTGAGCGAAACCACCAGCACATCGGAGGACACTTCGCGCAGCAGGGCCTGGATGCCGCGGTCGTCGACGTCGGCCAGGTTGTTGAAGACGAACATCAGGTCTTCGATCTGCTCCGACAGGTCGTTGTCGATTTCGCGGATCGAATCCATCAGCGCACCTTCCACCGAGCTGTCGAGGAAGTTCATGATGTCGGCTGCACGCTTGATACCGCCCAGCGTGGTGCGTGCCGCATTGGAATTGCCCGAGAACTGCTTCTCCAGGATCTGGTTCAGTTCCTTGAGTGCCGCCGGTTGTACGGTGTTGAGCGACGACACCCGCAGGATGATGTCCAGGCGCACCTTGTGGTCGAAGTTGCTCAGCACCTCACCGGCCTGGTCGGGGTCCAGGTAGGCGACCACAATCGCCTGGATCTGCGGGTGCTCGAAGCGGATGACATCGGCCACGGCACGCGGCTCCATCCACTTGAGGCTGTCCAGGCCGCTGGTGTTGCCCCCCAGCAGGATGCGGTCGATCAGGCCGTTGGCCTTGTCCTCGCCCAAGGCCTGGTTGAGCATCTTGCGGATATAGCCATCGGAGCCGACGCCCAGGCTGGTCTGGTCGCCGACGATCTCGACGAACTCACTCATCACCTGCTCGACCTGCTCGCGGTGCACGTTGCCCATCTGCGCCATGGCCACACCGACCCGCTGCACTTCCTTCGGGCCCATGTGCCGCAGCACCTGGGCGGCATCGGTCTCACCCAGCGACAGCAGGAGGATCGCCGCTTTGTCAGTGCGGCTCAGCTTGGCGGTAACGGCTCGGTTATCACTCATCGGCGTTGATCCACTCTTTCACGACCTGAGCCACGCGACCCGGGTCTTCGGCCACCAGGCCTTTGATTGCGTTGAGCTGCGCCTCGTAACCCTCGCTCGGGCTTGGCAACAGAATGCTTGTCGGGCCACCCAGGCTGACGCGGTCGTTGGCCAGTTCGCCATCCAGACCGATCATGCCGCCCAGCTCCATGTCGCTGTCCGTCGCGGTAGCTTGCTTGCCGCCGCCTGTGATGTTGTTGAGCACCGGGCGCAGTACCCCGAACACCAGCACCAGGATGAACACCACGCCCAGCACCTGCTTGACGATGTCCCAGAACCACGGCTGCTGATAGAAGGCGATGTCGGCAATCTCTTCGCCACGGTCGGCGGCGAACGGCACGTTGATCACCGTCACACTGTCGCCACGGCTGGCATCGAAGCCCACGGCGTCCTGTACCAGGCGGGTGAAGCGCGCCAGGTCTTCGGCCCCCCAAGGGGCGCGGGTGGTCTCGCCACTGGCGTCGACCTTGACCTGGTCATCGACCACCACTGCCACCGACAGGCGCGTCAGGCGACCCTGCTGCTGGCGGGTGTGGCTGATGGAGCGGTCCAGCTCGAAGTTCTTGGTGGTTTGCAGACGCTTGTCGGCCGGGTATGGCGCGAGCATGGGCTGGCCGGTGGCCGGGTCCATGATCTGCTGGCCGTTGGCATCCACCAGCGGCTGGCCAGGCTGGATGGCACCGGCGGCAGGCGCGGCAGTGGTGGCATTTTCCGGTGCAGAGGCACCGGCTGGCGGCTGGTTGCTCAGCGCCCCCGGCACGCCTTGCGGGCCCGAGCTGCTGGAGCGCTGCTCGTTCACCGACTGCTCGCTGCGCAGCGCCGGCTGGTCCGGATTGAACTGTTCGGAGGTCGACTCCACCGCACTGAAGTCCAGGTCGGCAGACACTTCGGCCTTGTAGCGGTCGTTGCCCAGCACCGGCTGCAGAATGTTGTGCACCCGCTGGGTGAGCATGCCTTCCATGCGGCGGCTGTAATCGAATTGTTTGCCGGCCATGGTCAATGCGGTGTCTTGCAACTGGTCGGAAAGCAGGTTGCCCTTCTGGTCCACCACGGTAACTTGCGACTTGTCCAGTTCTGGCACGCTGGTGGCGACCAGGTTGACGATCGCCATCACCTGGCCGGCTTCCAGGGCGCGGCCGGGGTACAGCTCGACCAGTACCGACGCGCTTGGCTTGCGCTCATCGCGCACGAACACCGAGCTTTTCGGGATCGCCAGGTGCACGCGGGCAGCCTTGACGTTGTTCAGGCTGGAAACGGTCCGGGCCAGCTCGCCCTCAAGGCTGCGGCGGTAACGGGTGGCTTCCATGAACTGGCTGGTGCCCAGCCCCTGCTCCTTGTCCAGCAGCTCGAAGCCGACATTGCCATCGCTGGGTGCCACGCCGGCGGCTGCCAGTTTCAGGCGCGCGCGGGAGAGGTCGTCGGCCTTGACCAGCAGAGCACCGGAATTGGGCTCGACGTTATAGGGGATATCGGCAGCGGCCAGGGTTTCCATGACCTGCTTGGTGTCCATGCCCGCCAGGCTGCCGTACAGCGGGCGGTAGTCCGGCTGCTGCGACCACAGCACCACGGCAAAGCCGATCGCCACGCTCGCCGCCAACCCGACCAGCAGGCCAACCTGGCGCAGCATGGGCATCTGCGAGATGTTTTCCAGAAACGCCATGCCGAACAGTGGCGGCTTGGGTGCTGGCGAGCCACTTTTGGCGGGCGCGTTATCGACGACTGCTTCAGCCATGACTTACTTCCGTCCTCAAACCGGCATCTGCATGATGTCCTGGTACGCCTGGACCAGCTTGTTGCGTACCTGGGTCAACGCCTGCATGGAAACGCTGGCCTTCTGCGAGGCGATCATCACGTCGGTCAGGTCGACACCGCTCTTGCCAATTTCGAAGGCATTGGCGAGCTGGGTCGAGGCCTGCTGAGTTTCATGCACCTTGCCGATGGCCTGGCCAAGCATGTCGGCAAAGCTGCTTTGGCCCGGCGCCAACTCTGGGGCGGCCGTGGCTTTGGGCAACGACATGGCATCAGCCTGCATGGCACGCATGTCCAACATCAGACGATTGAATTCAACACCTTGGGTCATGAACTTCTCTCTCCGGCGGCCGCATTTTTTTGACACTCATGCGGCGGGTAGCTCGTGTAAAGCAACAAAGGTGCCAGCCTTTGAAAACATCACCTGCCCGTGGGCAGACACCTCTGCGGGCGCAGCCTGTCAGCCGAACAGGCTGGCCTCGACGTCGAAACCGGCATCGCGCATCTGCGCCAGCTTGTAGCGCAAGGTCCGGGGGCTGATGCCCAGTCGCTCAGCCGCCTCTTTGCGGCGGCCGCGCTCGGCGCGCAAGGTATCGATGATCATCTGGAATTCGTGACGGCGCATGTCATCACCCAGGCCCGCGCTTTCGTCTGCCTCTTCGGCAACTGCTGGCGTACTGCCAGCCGACAAGGGAATGGCACCCTCCAGACAGAAATCCGCCGCCTCGATCACGCCGCCCTGCTGCAAGATCAGCGCACGCTGCAAGGCGTTATCCAGTTCGCGCACATTGCCCGGCCAGGCATAGGCCTGCAGGCAGGCCTGCGCCGCCTTGGAAAGGCGAACCGGCGCATGTTTCATCTTGGCGACATGCCGGGCCAGCAGCCGCTCTGCCAAGGGCAGAATATCGCCGCTGCGCGCGCGCAGCGGCTGCCAGGCCAGGGGGAATACCGACAGCCGATAGTACAGGTCTTCGCGGAAGCGCCCGGCCGCGACCTCACCCGCCATGTCACGGTTGGTGGTGGCCAGCACGCGGATATCCAGGGCAATGGGCTTGCGCCCGCCTACCCGCTCGACCTCGCGTTCCTGCAATACACGGAGCAGCTTGGCCTGCAACCCCAACGGCATTTCGGAAATCTCATCGAGGAGCAAGGTGCCGCCTTCGGCCTGCTCGAACTTACCGGCCTGGGCGGCGATGGCACCGGTGAAGGCGCCCTTCTCATGGCCGAACAAGGTGGCCTCGAGCATGTTGTCTGGAATGGCCGCGCAGTTGATCGCGACAAAGGGCTGCGCCGACCGGGGTGATTGCTGGTGGATGTAGCGCGCCAGCACTTCCTTGCCCGTGCCCGACTCGCCCGAGATCAGCACGGTCGAATCGCTGCGGGCTACCCGTGCCGCCAATTCCAGCAACTGGCGACTGGCGGCTTCACAGGCCACAGGGCCTTCTTCATCGGCCGTACTCAGGCGGCCGGCAGCATGGCGCTCGACCAGGCTAAGCAGCGCCTTGGGCTCAAATGGCTTGACCAGGTAATCCACCGCCCCCTGGCGCATGGCTTCAACAGCGCGCTCCACGGCCGCGTGGGCAGTCATCAGCAGCACCGGCAACTGCGGGTAATGGCGGCGCAACTGGGCCAGCAACTGATGCCCATCCATCCCCGGCATGTTCACGTCACTGACCACCAGGCTGAACAGTTCGCCGTGCACCGCCTCCAGCGCCTCCTCGGCACTGCCGACGGCGCGGTAGGCAAACCCGCCTATTTCCAGGGTATCGCCCAGCGCCTGGCGCAACGCGCGGTCATCCTCGACCAGCAACACCTTGATCATTGCACGCCCTCCGCGGGCTGCCCGTCGATCAGCGGCAACTCCACCCTGGCGCAGGTGCCACGCCCCACCTTCGAGCGCAACTGCAGCTTGCCCTGGTGCGCACGCACCACGGCCTTGACCACTGCCAGCCCAAGCCCGGTGCCGGTGGCCTTGGTGGTCAGAAACGGTTCGCCAAGACGCCCCAGCAGCTGCGCATCGATGCCACTGCCGGCGTCACTGACGCACAGGTGCAAAGTGTTCTCGCGACGGTACAGGTGCACCTTGATCCGCGCCGCAGCGCCGCTGGCTTGCAGCGCATTTTCAATCAAATTGAGCAGCGCCCCGACCAAGGTATCGCGGTTACACAGCAACTCGCCCAGGTGGCTGTCGCATTGCCAGCGCACGGCATGGCCCTGGACGTGGGACTGGGCCGCCTGCTGCAGGGCCTGGAACAAGGCTTTCGGGGTCAGCCGATCGCCCAGCGGCAGCTCCCCGCGGGCGAACACCAGCATGTCACGCACCTGGTGTTCCAGCTCATGCAAGCGCTCCTTGAGGCTGCCGGCAAAACGTTGACGGGTTTCGGGCGCGAGCTCGCGCTCGCCGTCGGCCAGATGACTGGCATAGAGCATGGCAGCCGACAACGGTGTACGGATCTGGTGGGCCAGCGACGCGACCATACGCCCCAGCGACGATAAACGCTCGTGGCGCGCCAGCTGGTCTTGCAGGCGACGGGTTTCAGTCAGGTCGTTGAGCAGCACCAATTGCCCGGGCTCGGCATCCAGCGAGCGCGTGGCAATCGACAGGCGGCGGCCATCACGTAGCGACACCTCGTGCCCGTCGTCCTTGCGCGGGGCAAAGCTGCGGGCGATCACCTGGCGCCACAGCTGGCCGAGCAAGGGTTCGCCCAGCAATTCACAGGCCGCCGGGTTGGCTTCGCGCACCCGCCCTTGATCATCGATCACGATCACCCCGCCGGGCAGCAAGTCCAACAGGTTCTGCAAGCGATTAGCCAGGCGTTCCTTCTCGTTCAACTCGTCCATGCGCTGCGCACCGACCACCGCCAGCTCGCCCTTGAGCTCGCTGACGCGGGCCTCGAGCATGCTGTAGGACTGATTGAGCTGCGTGGACACCTGGTTGAACAGGGCGAATGCCTGCTCCAGCCCTTGTCGACTCTCCTGTTCGACCGGGGTACGCCCCTGCGGATCAGGGACTCGGGAAAAGTGGGCGGCCTGGGGCATCGTGCTTTACTCGCGTGGCTGACCGTCATAAAAACGGTATGGTGCCAGCGGTATAGCAATAGCCGTGCCGGGGATGGGGGTTTGTGCGGACGGTCATGCTCATCGGCGGTAAGCCGGCCCCCACAGGGCGCGCAGCAACCTTGCAGAACTTGTGCACGCCCGCTTGCCGGCGATGAAGCCAGGGCCGCCAGGCGTCAGTCTTCCGACTGCTCCTCGCCACCCTGGCGGCTCATGCCGTACTTGCGCATCTTCTCAACCAACGTGGTACGGCGAATGCGCAAACGCTCGGCCGCCCGCGCGACGATACCGTTCGCATCGTCCAGCGCCTGCTGAATCAAACCCTGCTCCAGGCTACCCAGGTAGTCCTTCAGGTCCAGACCCTCAGGCGGCAGCATCGCCGGGTTGGAGAAGTTCAGCGAATGGCCGTTGATCGCCACGCGTTCTTCCAGGTCATTGCGCAGGTGGTCGACCATCTGCTCGTCTTCATCATCGACGTAACGGAACTTCTTCGGCAGCTCGGAAACGCCAATCACGCCGTAGGGATGCATGATCGCCATGCGCTCGACCAGGTTGGCCAGCTCACGCACGTTGCCCGGCCAGCCGTGGCGACACAGCGACATGATCGAGGCGGAATTGAAGCGGATCGACCCACGCTTCTCGTGCTCCATGCGCGAAATCAGCTCGTTCATCAGCAGCGGAATGTCCTCCACCCGCTCACGCAGGGGCGCCATCTCGATCGGGAACACGTTAAGGCGGTAGTACAGGTCTTCGCGGAAGGTCCCCTCCTCGATCATGCTTTCGAGGTTTTTATGGGTCGCGGCAATGATGCGCACATCGATGCTCTGGGTCTTGTTGCTACCGACCCGCTCGAAGGTGCGCTCCTGCAGCACACGCAACAACTTGACCTGCATCGGCAGCGGCATGTCGCCGATCTCGTCCAGGAACAGGGTGCCGCCATTGGCCAGTTCGAAACGCCCGGCACGGCTGGTGATCGCGCCGGTGAAAGCGCCCTTCTCGTGGCCGAACAGTTCGCTTTCCAACAACTCGGCGGGGATCGCGCCGCAGTTGACCGGCACGAACGGCGCTTCGCGGCGCTTGGAATGGTAGTGCAGGTTGCGCGCCACCACTTCCTTGCCAGTGCCAGACTCACCCAGGATCAGCACGCTGGCATCGGTGTCGGCCACTTGCTGCATCATCTGGCGAACATGCTGGATCGCGCGACTGGTACCGACCAGGCTGCGGAACAGGTTGGGCTCACGCTGGCGGCCACGCTCGCGGGCCTGGTCATACATTTCGCGATAGACCTGGGCACGGTGCAACGAGTCGAGCAACTGACTGTAGCTGGGCGGCATTTCGAGGTTGGACAGCACCCTGCGGCGAAGCTCTTCCGGGTACTCCGCAGAAGAAATTTCACCAATCAGCAACACAGGAAGGAACTCATCCCAACCGGCCACTGTCTTAAGCAGCCCAAGCACATTGCCTGGAGCATTCACGGTGCCGATGAGCACGCAGAGCACTTCACGGCTCGAAGACAACGATTCCACCACCTGCTGCCAATCCTGGCTAGAGCAGGGCAGATTGTCTTCGCCGAGAAAATTCAGGACCACCGCCAGATCGCGGCGGCGGGCGCTGTCGTCATCGATCAGGAGAATCTTGGTTTCACGCCACATGCAATAGCAACTTCCCTAGTCATATCGGCGCCCTTAGGCGTGCTCGAGATCATCCCGACTGAATGGTCAGCGTTCGGACGTCTGAAATTCGAAAACAGCCACTAGTAAAGTCAAAAAAAAGCATACAGTCAAATTAATGGCGCACGGCTTTTTGGACACCTGTGGTCAACTGAACAGATGGTATACCTTGGCGGCGTTTTTTGCCTGACGGATTTGCGTCATCTCGTCGACTATTGATTGACGCTCGCCACTTGCAACCTCTATTAATTGCCGGTAGACCTCCAGCAACTGCTCCAGGCTATCGCGGACATCCGCCTCCTGGCCCTGCGCCTCGGTAAGCACATCGTTGATACGCAGGCGGCATTCCAGGTCCAGCTCACCCACCGCATCCCAGTCTCGGCTCGCCAGGGCAGCCAGCAGCAAATCGCGGGTCTGTTCGATGCGGGTGATCACTTCACTCATGGCATCCTCCTTGATCAGGGCGCCGGCGACTGGTCGGCGATCGCATCCCAACCTTCTTTCACAGTGATCAGCAGGCGCGCGACTTCGTCGATGATGGCAGGATCGCTTTTTGCGTTGGCCTCGATGAGGCGTCGGCTCATATAGGTATACAGACTGTCCAGCTCGGACAGGCTGTCAGCATGGTTTTCCAGGTCCAGGCCTTCTCGCAGGCCACCGATGATATCGATCGCCTTGCCGATCAGAATCCCCTTCTGGGCGATGTCGTTACGAGCGATGGCCCCCTTGGCCTGAGCCATGCGATCAAGACCGCCCTGCATGAGCATCTGCACCAGACGGTGCGGGCTGGCTTCAGACGTCTGCGCCACACCGTTGACTTTCTGGTATTGACGAAGGGCCAACATCGGGTTCATGGATCTACCTCGTTGCTGCGAAAAAGGTTGCTTGTACCTGCTTTATCGCCGGGACGTCAAAAAACTTTAGGGCCAAAACAAAAAGCCCGGCGCGTCTTGTGGACGCTGCCGGGCTGTTGGCACTCACAACCGATCAGGAGTTCCTGGCCTGGGCATTGATGGCATCGAAGACCGATTTGATCTGGCTGGCCTGAGCGTTGAGCTTGGCGACCGTGGTGTCCATCGCCACGTATTTCTTGGTCAGCGACTCGGTCAGCGCTTCGGTACGGCGGTCCAGGGCCAACTGCTGGTCCGACAGGTTCTTGGCCACCTTGTCGAGGTTGGCCTTGCGCGTGGCCAGGCTGCCGTCGGTGGCGTTGTACGGATCGATGGCCTTGTTCATACGCTCGATGATGCCATTGCTGCCGGTGAACAGCTCCTGCACCTGTGAACCCAGCTTCTTGTCGTCCATCGCCGAAGTGAACTTGGTGGCGTTGAACTCCAGAGTACCGTCCTTGGTGGTATTGATACCCAGCTGGCTCAGCGTGGTCAGCTGGTCACCCGAGCCCACCTCGGAAAGCACCTTGCGGACATCGTTGACCAGCGAACGGGTCGTCGGGTCATTGCTCAGCGGGCCGAGCGAGAGGTTGTCATCTTTGTCACGGGTGCTGGTGGTCAGCGCCGTAATGGTCTTCTGCAGGGTGTTGTAGGCATCGACGAACGCCTGGACGTTCTTCTTCAGGCCATCGTTGTCCTGGGCGACGGACAGGCGGGTCGCAGTGCCGGTCGAGCCAGACTTGGGACTGACGCCCGTCAGTTCCAGGGTGATGCCGCTGATCGCATCGCTGATGGTGTTCTTGCTGCTTTTCACCGTCAAACCATCGATGGTCAGCTCGCTATCCTGAGCAATCGCGGTGACATAACCCCCGCTGCTATCGCTCATCTGCGCAGTGCCGTCGATTTCCAGCTCAGGAATGCCACTGACCTTGAGGTCGGAGCCGGCGCCGGTGGTGGTCGAGCTCAGTACCAGCCGCGCGCCCCCTTCACCGTTGACGATGTTGGCGGAGATACCCTGAACGCTCAATTGCTTGTTGATCTGGTCGCGAACGGTCTGCAGCGTGGCGCCATCGGCGACATCGATTTCATAGGCATTGCCGTTCTGCTCGATGGTCATCTTGCCTGCGCTAACCGCAGACGCTGCGCCAGCGTCAAACGGTGCACTGGCCACCTTCGAGCCTGTGGCCAGCTGGTTGACCACGATGTCGTAGTTGCCCGCCACCGCCGTGTTGCTGGCAGTCACTTTGACCACCGCTTCGTTGGCCGACTTCGCCGAATAGGCGTTGAAGGCGGGGGCGGTCTTGTCGTTCAGCTTATTCATGGCGTCCTGGAACGCCGTGAGGGCACTGCGCAGCGAGCCCACACCGGAAATCATCGCGCTGTTGTTGCTGGTCTGCCGGGTGATCTGCGCCTTTTTGGCCGCAGTGTCGGCACTGACCAGGGCGTTGACCATGTCGGTGATGTTCAGACCTGTACCTTGGCCGATACTCGATACCAGTGTGCTCGCCATACAGTAATCCCTCTCTCTGAGACGTCAGGCCCTGCAGCTGCAGGACAGACGTCAATCCCGCTTGAAAACTTCGCCGCCCGCTACACCTTGGCGTCGAACAAAAGACTGTTTACATCACTCAAGCTGTGAGCGATCCGCAGCGCTTCCTCGGAAGGCAGCTGGCGAATCAACTCGCCCGTTTCGCTGGCGATGACCTTGACCACAATCTTGCCGGACTCTTCATCCGTCGAGAACTGGAGGTTGCGCCGGGTAGAGCTGAGAAACTTTTCAATTTCCGTAACGGCGTTTTTGACCTTTTCGGCATCACTGCCTTTTTCGGCAGCCGTCACTGCTTTGGGTTCCAGCGTATCAGCATTGGCGCGAGGCGCATCCGCCGACCGGGCAACCGCCTTGTCACCTACCTGCTCGGCCGGCCGAACGGCCGGGTAGGACAGATTCAGCTTGACGCTCATGTCCATGTCTACCACCTCGTAACGAAAAGGCGGGGAAGTGCCCTATGATGCACTCCCCCGCCGGTTACCATCAACGATTACTGAAGCAGCTTCAGTACGGCGGATGGCAGCTGGTTGGCCTGAGCCAGAACCGAAGTGGAAGCTTGCTGCAGGGTCTGCTGCTTGGTCAGCTGGGCAGTTTCAGCAGCGAAGTCGGTGTCCTGAACACGGCCACGAGCGGCTTCGGCGTTCTCGTTGATGTTCTGCAGGTTGTTGATGGTGCTGGTCAGACGGTTCTGTACGGCACCCAGGTCGGCACGAGTGCTGTTGATGGCGTTCAGGGCGTCATCGATTGCGCTCATGGCGGCGGTGAAGGTGGCTTCGGCCGCGCTGCTGTTGGCACCGGTGATGTTCTGGCTGGCCAGACCGCTCAGGGCGCCAGTGGTGTTCAGCGCATCGCTCAGGCTGATGGTGATCTGGTTGTCGCTACCGGTGTTGGAACCGACCTGGAAGGTCATGTCGCCAGCGGTACCGTCCAGCAGGTTCTTGCCGTTCAGCTGAGTCGAACCGGCGATACGGTCGATTTCCTTCAGCATCGACTGGAATTCTTTGTCCAGAGCGGCGCGGTCGTCTTCGCTGTTGTTGTCGTTTCGCGACTGAACAGCCAGTTCACGCATACGCTGCAGAATGTTGGTCTGCTCTTGCATCGCGCCTTCAGCGGTCTGGGCGATGGAGATGGCGTCGTTGGCGTTTTTGATGGCCATGGTCTGACCGCGGATCTGCGAGGTCATGCGGGTAGCGATCTGCAGGCCGGCGGCGTCGTCTTTGGCGCTGTTGATTTTCAGGCCGGAGGACAGACGGGTCATCGAGGTGCTCAGTGCATCGGAAGCACGGTTCAGGTTTTTCTGAACGCCCAGAGAGGTGGTGTTGGTGTTAACGGTCAAAGCCATGACGAATTCCTCGTTGGATTGGGTACTACGGCTTCCGGCCTTGGCAATTCGCCGGGTGTGGCACAGAGAACCTTCGTAATAGTTATCGTCGTCAGGGCGGGTTGCTTTAGGGGATTTTGGAAAATTTTTACTGGCATCCTGCCAGCCCAATGAAATCAAGGCGTTGACGCCAGATTACCAGCGCCCGACGCCAATGGACTGGAAAAGAAAACGCCGCCTGAAGGCGGCGGCGTCTACCACGGCGATGAACGGTCAGTCACGGCGCTCGATGATTGCCGAACCCCACGACAGCCCCACACCGAAGCCACTGAGGGCTACGCGCTTGTGCTGCGAACCGAGCACGTGCTTTTCCAGCAACAGCGGAATGCTCGACGACACGGTATTGCCGGTCTCGACCATGTCCTTGACGAACTTGCGCTTGTGCGCGCCTTCATCGAACCGCGCCGATACGGCGTCGACGATCGCTGCGCTGCCCTGATGCAGGCAATACAGGTCGATATCGTCGGACTCAAGTTCGCTGGCCTCCAGCAACTGCTGCAGGTGCGCAGGCACTTTGACCAGGGCGAAGTTGTAGACCTGACGGCCATTCATGAAGAACTTGCCATCGGTGGTACGCAGGTGCTCGGCGCCGGCACCGTCGCTGCCGAACAGCGACTTGCCCAACTGCCAGGTGGCACCCTCGCCCATCCAGGTGGCGGTGGCAGCATCGCCGAACAGCATGGTGGTGTTGCGATCTTCAGGGTCGACGATCTTGGAGTAAGGGTCGGCGGTGATCAGCAGGCCGTTTTTCAAACCGGCGGCTTCCATGAACCCCTTCATTGCGTACAGGCCGTAGACATAGCCCGAGCAGCCCAGGGAGATATCGAAGGCCGCGATGGCGGTCGACAGGCCAAGCTTGTGTTGCACGATGGCAGCGGTGTGCGGCAGGCCTTCGGCGTCGCCGTTCTGGGTGACCACGATCACGGCGTCGATGGAGGCCGGGTCCAACGACGGATTGGCAGCGAACAGATTCCGGGCGGCCTCGACGCAGAGGTCGGAGGTTTCCTGGGCAGCCTCCTTGCGCGGCAAGAAGGTCGAACCGATCTTGCCGAAGATGAAGTCCTGGTCTTTGCCAAACTTCGCGCCCTGGGCGTAGTTGTCCACCCCTTCGGTAGGCACGTAGCTGGCGATGCTTTTAATGCCAATCATATGGCTTCCCAATTCAATAACAGCGAAGTATCCACTGCCTGCGCAACGGCAAACGCCAGGCGATACGGCAGGCACCGATCCCTGAGCATTTTCCAGGCGCAGCGCAGCGGCTCCCGGTTTTCGACAATATACAGTGAAGATGCGCGTTCTGACTGCCAGGTCACGCTCTTTTTGTCGAATAGACCAGCGTTACGCCGTGCGCCCGCCCTTGGGTATCAGAACCTGGCCAGGATATCGCCGAGAATCTCCACCACGCGCTGCTGGGTGCCCTTGGGCATGCCCCACCACAATGGCAGGCGCAACAGCCGCTGCGCACTGTAGTCGGTGACCTCCATGGCACCATGGGCGCGCCCGTAACGTTCACCGGCAGGCGAAGAATGCAGCGGCACATAATGGAACACGGCATAGATCTCGTGCTGCTTGAGTGCGCCGAGCACCGCCTGGCGATCAATGCCCGGAGCCAGCAGGACATAGTACATATGCGCATTGTGCTGGCAGCCCTGCGGCACGATGGGCCGGCGCAACAACCCCTGCCGCTCAAGGCCGGCCAGGGACTCATGGTAGGCCTCCCAGGTCGCCAGGCGGTTGTCGGTGATCGCTTGCGCTTCCTCCAGCTGTGCCCAGAGGAATGCTGCGATCAGTTCACCGGGCAGGAACGACGAGCCCACATCCTGCCAGGTGTACTTGTCCACCTCGCCACGGAAGAAACGGCTACGGTCAGTGCCCTTTTCGCGAATGATCTCAGCCCGCAGCACCTGCTCCGGGGTATTGACCAGCAACGCACCGCCCTCACCCGAGATGACGTTCTTGGTCTCATGGAAGCTGAACGCCCCCAGATCACCAATGCTGCCAAGGGCCCTTCCCTTGTAGGTGGACATCACGCCTTGGGCCGCGTCTTCCACGACATGCAGCCCGTGCTTGCGGGCAATGGCCATGATGCTGTCCATTTCGCAGGCCACCCCGGCATAGTGCACGGGCACGATGGCCTTGGTGCGTGGGGTGATGGCGGCCTCGATCAGGCGTTCGTCGAGGTTCAAGGTATCTGCACGGACGTCGACGAATACCGGCACCGCGCCGCGCAGCACGAAGGCGTTGGCGGTGGAAACGAAGGTGTAGGACGGCATGATGACTTCATCGCCCGGCTGGATATCCAGCATCAGCGCGGTCATTTCCAGGGCGGCGGTACAGGAGTGGGTGAGCAGCGCCTTGGCACAACCGGTCTGCGCTTCCAGCCACTGGTGGCAGCGCTTGGTGAACGTACCGTCACCGGCGAGCATATTGCCGAACTTGGCTTCGGCAATGTAGTAAAGCTCCTTGCCAGTCATGTGCGGGCGATTGAAGAAGATCTTTTCAGTGCTCATTGCTGTTTTTCCGCAGGTAGGACGGTAGAAGGGCTACAGCTGGGAGTTCAAAGCCCCTGAATGGCGCTGATCCTTCCACCTATCTGGGTGCCTTTGTCTAGGTTTTCATAGAAGTACGACGTGAAGCCTGCCCTGGCCATGGCCTGCTGAACCTGCGCGATGTCGTATTCGACGCGGTGCAGCTCGAACGCCTCGCCATCCCAGGTTGCAAACGCAGCCCGCGGGTCGCCGTCACGCGGCTGGCCAACCGAACCCGGGTTGCAGTAGACCTTGCCCTGCCCCTGCCAAAGATACTGGACATGGGTATGCCCGGACGCGAAACAGCCACCAGGCAACGCGTCGAAATAAGCCTGGGAAGGCCGCAGGTATTCATCCAGAGGGTCGTTCCAGCCACCGTGCACAAGGCTTATGCCCTGCTCGAAGGCCTGCAACGCCAGGCCGTCGAGCCATGCCAGGTTCTGCTCGCTGATAACACCCGCCTGATAGTCCAGGCAAGCATTGGCACTGTTCGAACGTGGGCAACGCTGCTGCCTGGCCAGGTACCAGTCATGGTTACCCATGACCGAAAAGACCGCCCGTTCACGCAACGCATCGCAGCACTCGTTCACCTGGCAGTAATAACCGGCGGTGTCGCCCAGGCAGATGATCCGCGATACACCCAAGGCATCGAGCCTGGCCAGCACGCTGCTCAGCGCGCTGTAATTGCCATGGACGTCAGAAATGATCCCGATCATAGACGATCAAGTCCTCGATGTAGCGGACGGCGAGCCCCGTCCTGACGGCGGCCGCGGGCGGCGTCTGGTGGTCCAGGTAGAACGCCAGGCACATCGCCGCCTCGTTGTAGCCGAACGCTCGGCGAATCGAGCTGGTCGAAGAAATCCTCGGGTTGATCTCCAGCAACTTCCAGCTGCCGTCATCAGCACGGCGAAACTGCAGATTGGTCGGGCCAACCGGCTTGAATGCACGGCACAACCTGGCGACAACCTGGTCAAGCGAAGCGTCCGAGCAAACCCGCGCCTTGGCCGTGGAACCGTCCGAAGCCAGGCTGCGCCGCAGGGTGATGGTCGGGCCCGTCGCCCCTTGGCCGTCGCCGAACACTGCGACGGTAAATTCCTGTGCGGCACTGCCAATGATCGGTTGAGCCATCAGCACTTCACCCAACAAGCCGGCGTGTGCAGCAAAGTCCTGTTCCTGGTGCACCCACACCAGGCCCTTGGAGGCATAACCCTTGCGGGGTTTGAGCAGAAACGGCAGGCCCAGGGTGTCTTTCAACGCGTGGAAGTCACCGCTGAGCGCGCTGGGTATACGGCAGGGCTCCTCCATCGCCAACAGGGCCTGGTCCATGGCCCACTTGTCGCGGGACAGGTCGATCAACTGCGGGTCATTGAGCGCTACCTGACAACGGGCGCCCTGCAGCAGGGCACGATTGTCGCAAAGCCAGTGTACGTCCTGCTCGATGCCCGGAATCAACAGGTCGACCTCATGCCTGGCAATCACCTCCAGCAACCACTGGGCATAACGCTTCTCGGCGGTCAGCGGGGCCTGCTCGAAAACGTCGCACCAAGCCCGGCCCGCAGCATCGTCGTAGATGTCGGTGCCCACCAGGCGAAGCGACGGGTCGGCCTCACGCAGCGATTTGAGCAGGCCATAGCCCATGATGGCGCCGACGCCCGTTACCATGACCGTTCTCATGCCTGCTGCTCCCTGTGCGTCTTGATCAGTTCGAAACCTTCGCCAATACCGATCTGCGGTGCATAGCCGATACGCTCGAACAATTCGCCGGAGCAGACGAAGGGTGGAAGATCGGGGATGTCGTCTTTTTCTGGCACGAAGCGAATGTCTGGCGGCGTGCCGAACGCCGCGAAGGCCGCCTGAGCGATCTCGGACAGCCGCGGATCCTGCGGATGGCCGCAATTGTGCACCCCCGCGACCCGCCGCTCGGCCACCCGCACGCAGATTTCAGCCAAGTCATCCAGGTGCAGGTAATTGCGCCGCGCATCGTTGCTGCCGTACAGATAGACCGTCTTGCCGACCGCCGCATTGTCGCCGATGGCGTACAGCAAAGGCTGATGCACGCGGCACCGGGCCTGGCTGTCGTATACCTGGCTGATGCGCAGGATGGTCAAGGCCATGCCGCGCGCCTGGCAATACAAGCTGACCAGTTCTTCAGCATGGCGCTTGGACAGCGCGTAGATGCCGTAATACGGATCGCCTGGCTGATGCGCCGCCCAGCGCGAGGACAGCAGGATGAAATGTCGCACCCCACAGTGTTCGGCCAGGCGGCAGGCGGCCAGGGCGCCAATACCGTTGACCTGTTCGGTGCGCATCAGGTCGTCAGGCTCGGCGCCGCCAAAATCGGCAGCGGCATGTATGACTACATCGAACGCCTGGTCACCGGGTGGCAGCACGGGCTGGCTCAGATCGAACAGGATGTCGGCCTCGCGACGCCCTGCCAGCTTGACCGGCCCCAGGCGGGCCAATGAACGGGCGACAACCTTGCCAATGGTCGAGGTGCTGCCGATCACCAGGCTTTTCATACCCCGTCGACCGTCGCTTCCAGCATCAACGCGCAGCTGAGTTCCGGATAATCGATCGCCACGGTGCACATGGCAGTGGTGATTTCATCACTCAGATCCAGGGCTTTCATCTGCGACGTCATGAAAGGCTTGAGGAACAACCCTTCCTTGCGCAGCACACGCAGGCCGGCCTGCTCCAGCTCCTCGGTCAGGGTGTGCAGCGAGTAGGCGCGCAGGTGACCCAGTTCGTGATCGCCCTGGCCCAACACCATCATGTCATCGAGCAACCCGGCAGCATGGCCGAAGCGTCGGTGCAGCGACTGCGCGTTGGGCACCAGGACAAAGCACCGCCCTCCCGGGGCGAGGAACTGCTTGAACCTGCGCAGGACCACCTGAGGGTCTTCGACATGCTCAAGGACGAAGCCCATGACGATCAGGTCAAAGCGCTGATCGGTGTCGAAGTGTTCAAAATAGGCCTCGACGATTTGCGCGGGACTGTCCGGGTACTGAGCCTGGAATTGCGCGATCACCGAAGGCGAACCGTCGATGACGGTGTGCGAATTGAAGTACCGGGAAAACCGATTGGTGGAGAAGCCATGACCGATGCCGAGCTCGAGCAGGTTGAGCTCTTGGCCGCACAGCTCCATGATCCGCCGCGGATACCAGTTGAGCATGATGTTGTTGTCATAGGCGTAGCCGAAACTGTCGCTGTATGCGCCGATGAAAGTATCAAGAGTGTTGTTCATGTTTGCCCAGCTCCAACGTTGGGTCGGACCTATATCCGCCGTGATCTGTTCAGGTGCCGCGTGGCGCTCAATCTGCCAGCCAGGCACGTCGCCATGCTTGTAGCCGCTCGCCTTTGAGCAGCCATTGTTCACGCACCCTGGCCTGCAAGGCGTCGCCCAGGCACGCTGAAGCCTGGCGGTCCTGCAGGTGCATGCGGATCGCCTCTATCCAGTCGGCTGCCTGGTTGTTTACCCGCGTCAGCGGCAGCGAGTCTCCCCCCACAAAACCGGCGACCCGGCTGCAGATCACCGGGTGTCCGCAGGCCGCATGCTGGAGGACGCGCAGATCGCCGGAGCAGGCGTTGCCCAGCGTCTCAACCATCGGCACCAGGGCCAGGTCCAGGTCCAGCCCCAGCAGGGCCGACGCCAGGTGCTGATGGTCGATTTCCGGGTGCCAGCTCGCCAGCAACGGCCGCAATTGCGTCGGGCACTCGCCCAGCACCACCCACTCGACCTCATCGGCCAGTGCCGGCACCACTTCGGCGAGCAGGTGCGAGTCCTTGCCACCCAGCCAGCCCAACCGCGGCTTGGCGCCCTTGCCCCGCTCTGCGCGCAGGGCGCCCCAGCTTTCGGGCAGGGCAGCTTCCAGCAGGCGCACGTCGTCATGCTCATCCTGCAGCAACTCGGCCAGTGCAGGGCTTGCCACCAGCACCCGGTCGGCCTGCATCAGGCCTTGGCGCATGCGCTGCACGATCTCGTCGGCGTCCCACTCCCCCGTCAGGTTCATTTCCGGCAGGTAGCCGTCCAGGTCATAGACCTTGAAAGCCTGGGAGAAGGCCCGCAGGCGGCGCATGGCCAACAGCCCCGCCTCAGCAAGGGGGCGCTGAAGGATCACGCTTGCCGGCTGCACACGCTCCACTTCCACGGGGTTGAGCAGGCCTGCGGTCACCACACCATCGACAATGCCGCTTTCGCGCAATGCCTTGAAAGGCAGGATCAGCCGCGTTCGCCCTGCCACCTGCTGGTCGGCCGCGCAAGCGAGCACGTTCGGTACGAGGCCTTGCAAGGGCCGCCAACTGAAGCCGTTGCTGTCCAGGCTGAAGCTTTCGCCCGTACGCAGCGAGAAATTGCTGTTGTAAGAAGCGTCGTTTGCCAGTTGAGCAAGCCAGCCTGCATACAAGGCGTCTGCCTGCTCGGCACTGTGGGTTGGCACCGATTGTTGGTCGAGCAACAAGCGCGCGTAGGGCGTCCAGACGTTGAGGTAGCCGCCACGCGACAGCCGCAGACACAGGTCGGTATCGATCCAGGGTGCCAACAGCGGATCTGCATCGAAGCCCCCGGCCTCGATGAACAGTTCGCGCCGCACCATCAGGCATTGCCCTCCGACGGCTTGGCAGTTGCGCTCAAGCCATAACTGGCCCATGTAGCCCAGAGCCTGCGCAGGCTGCCCCTGGAATGCCGGCCCAACCGTGCCGCCCTGCCCCAGCACCAGACCGGCCTGGTATACGTTGCCGTCCATATCGAGCAGTTTGCCGCCCACGGCGCCTACTTCAGGGCGCTGGGCGTGGTTGAGCAGGGCTTGCAGCCAACCGCGGTCGAGGACGCTGCTGCGGGCATCGAGCCAGACCAGATACTCGCCCGTTGCCTCCTGCGCCGCCGCATTGCACATGGCAGCGCGCGGCTGACCCGGCATGAAACGAATCACCTGCAGCCTGACCCCGTCAAGGCGCTCAAGCAGTGCCAGCCACGTCAGCAAGGCGGGGTCCTGATTACCCGGCTCGATCAGCAGCACCTCGAAATCGACAGCGGTCGCGTGCGACAGCAGGCTCTCCAGGCAGCGTTGGAAGTGCGCCAACTGCCCTTCCAGGTAGATCAGCAGACTGACCGAAGCCTTTCGCGGGTGACCGTAGTCAATCCGGTAACTTCCCGCCGCCACCTGTACAGGGATCACCCGGGCACCGCTGTATCCGCGCTCATGCAGGTGGGCAAGGATGACTGCCTGCTGGTCGGCGCAGTGCTCGGCAGCCGCCTTTTCGGCGACCAGCAGCGGCTCGCTGACGTGCGCCACACAGCCGAGGCCGCGCTCCACGAGAAGACGCAGTTGGAACTCGAGTTCGAAAGCACGTCCGCCCGCATCATCGAAGCCGCGCAGACCGCGCACCGCCTCACGCCGGTACCACCAATGGCGCGACAGACCGGCAGGATAAGCCAGCAGAAGATCCAGGTTGAGCCCGGGCCGCAACGACAGCTCGATCGCTCCATCTTCCCGGCGCAGCGCCTCATCGGCATACATCGCCAGGCAGTGCGCTGGCGCCTGTGACAACTGGACCGCACTCATCAGCAGGCCGCTGGCAATGAAGCTGGCTCCCGCCTCGACTACCATGAACCAGCCGCCTTGCACCGCTGCAAGCCAGTCGTTGATGGCCGCCACAGGCGCCTGCGGATCGCCTTCGAACCACTGCACCCCAACGCCTTCCGGCAGCTGCCGGCCGAGCACAGTGACCTCGGCGCGTCGGTACAGGCCCCGCGCCAGGCTGTCCAGGGTAGCAGCCAGGGCAGCCGAATCACCGTGATCGATCACCAGTACGGCAAGGCTCGGCGCCGCTGGCTGGCCCACCTGCGCTTCGAGCACACGCAACTGCCCAGGCTGCGGGTAGCGCTGGCGCAACCAGTCGAGCATGCCCAGCCGGTTGCCGACAGCCTCACGCCGCGCGGCAAGCTGAGTCTTGGCGATGAACACTTCAAGCTGCTGCCAGAATGGCGCGGTGCGTTCGACGTAGCGCGGCAAGGCCTGGTCCAGGTTTGCCCTGGCCAGCTCGAGCGCATCGGGCTCATCGAGCATGGCAAAGCCGATGCAGCCAAAGAAACTGTTTTCCAGGAAGGTCCGGTCAATACCCTGCCCTGGCATGAAAATCACCGGACAACCGCACAGCACTGCGAGCACGCAGGTCATCGACCATTCGTAGGTGTACAGCACTTGAGCCTTACGCAGCACCCCGGCAAGTTCGGGCAGGGGCAGCGCCTTCGCAATGCTCAGCAGTTGGATGTCCGAGGGCAGCTGCCCGTAGTCGATCCGCTCCAGGGGATGGCGATTCTGATACAGATAGCGGCCTTGGCGGGGGCTGTCGCAGGGGTCAGTGCGAAACAGCTGGATATCGACGGTCGGCAGGCACAACAGATCACCGCCCGGATTGCCGTGGTGCTCGGCCAGGCGCGGGGCGTAATAGAAGAACAGGTCATCGGCCCTTGCGTGCATGGCCTTGCCGGAGATGAACCCTTCGAAGTTCAGGAGAAAACGCACCACCACCGGCAGGTTCAGCGGATTGCCTGAAGTGACTTCCGGGTACACCGCGATCGGCACCTTCCCCGCCACCTGGTGGCGCTCGGCTATTGCCGGCTCGAGCAACGGTGTCTTGAGGTCCGAATTCACGACCTGGGCGCCGCATAGATAGGCCTCACGGCCATTGAGATTAAGCAGATGGCAGAGGTAGTGCAGCGACACGATCCCTGAGGACGTCTCGCGGTAGTCGGGCGCGTAGATGTAGTAGGGATGTTCCGGCTTGGCAAACATCAGCCGCAAACGCGCCAGCGCCTCTTCGTGCGGTAGCAGGTCTGGCTGCGCAGGGTTCGACATCGGTGAACTCCAGGTTCAGATCACAATCGGGCAATCACGGCACCTGCCTTTTCAGGCAGCCCGTCGTTCCAGAAACGCCATGGCGTCGGCGCCGGTGTTGAACAAAAGATCGATTACGCTCACCGCGTGCTGGAACTCGCCAAACAACTGCGGGTACTCGGGATAACCTGCGTAGCTCATGTACGACAGCCCGATGCCAGCCGCGGCAAACGCCGCCTCGTCCAGGTAACAGCTGGCGGCCGGGCCGGACAGGTAATCGGTGCCCTGCACCGCCTGGCACAGGTGAATCAGGCGCTCATTGCGGCCCTCTGCCTGGCCAAGCGCTTCGGAGCGGTACAGGGGCGTATGGATGCCCAGCAACGGGCACAGGCCGGCGATGAACAGCTGGTTGATGGCCGACAGGTGAGTCATGCTGCCCGCCTGCTCGTAGAGCGCGCGAACCTTGCCCTCCAGCTCGGCGAAGCAAGGCGCGCGCCGGTAGCTCATGGCGAGGGTCTTCCAGTGCTGCTCGGCCCAGTTCGGATCGCTGATCTCCACTTCATTGATCAACTGCTCGAAGCGCCCTTTGTTCTTTACCGGCACGCTCAGCCAGTGCTCGCCCTGGGCGGTCTTGATCTTGTTGCGGTTGCGCCAGTCGCGACGGGTGTATTGCACATCGTCGTAGAACACAAAAGCATCGACGCTGCGGATCAGGTCGAAGTAGCCCTTCCAGGGTATGTAGTTCGACTGCAGAACAGCCACTTTCTTTGGCATCGCTAACCCCGAACCAAGGCTTCAAATGCCAGCCCTGGCCTGTCAATAATTCGCCGCCCGGCATAAAAAAGCTGGGCCATTGGCCCAGCTAGTGCAAAACCCGAGCCAGCTATATCAACTACGCCAGCTGAGCCAGCCATTGCAGCTGGGCGCTTGGCGCCGCGCCGCCACCGCACTGCGCCTGCCCGGTGAACACTGCAGGCCAGCGTGCAGCCAGTGCATCCCACGCGTGGGCCTCAGCCGCGCCAGGGGTGCTGACCTGCAGCTGCGAACGTGGTGTCCACAGCACCATCAGGCCGGCTTCTTTGGCGGCCAGGCACAAGTCGATGTCGGCACCTTGCAGCGTCTGCAGCCCGCCACAGTGGTCGAACAGTGCCTTGCGCACCATCAGGCAATCGCCGGACACGGCCGCACAGCTGCGCACCGAGCTGACCCAGTGTTCCTTGCGCGCCGCTTCGCTCGACAGCCCCTGCCACGGCGAGAACACCTGCGGGCCGGCAAGCAGCTCATAACCGGCATGCGCCAAGGTACCGTCAGCGGCATGCAGGCGCGCCCCGACAACACCGACTTCCGGACGCTGGGCCTCGTTGAGCAGGCCTTCGATCCAGGCCGGCGTGAGCACATTGCAACGCGCCGACAACAGCACCAGGTACTCGCCGCGAGCGTGGCTGGCGGCAAGGTTCAACAGCTGCTCACGCGAGGCACCTGGCTCACCCGCCAGCAACTGAATGCGCCCGCCCAGCGCCTTGCCGGCAGCACCGTCCAGGTCGAACTCACCCTGGGCACAGGCCACCAGTACTTCGTAACGCGGGTAGCGGCTGCGTTGCAGCACGGCGGCCAGGCACGCCTGCAATTGCGCCGTGTCGCCTTCGAAAGCCAGAAGGATACTGACCAGCGGCGTGGCGTCATGACGGAAATCGACCGTCAAGCCCGCATGTCCCTGGTCACTGACCTGGCTGCGATAACCCAGTTGCGCCAGATGCCTGCCCAGAACCGCCTGCGCTTGCTCTGCCAGCGCTGGCGAAGCCTGCCGCGCGACGACCAGGAACTCATCCATGTGCGCCAGGCTGCCCAGCCCCTGCGTTTCGACCAGACGCAGCAGCAGGTCGAGCTCGATGGCCTGACCGTTCGTCTCACTGTAACCGCCCAGCGCGAGCACCGCCTCGCGGCGCACCAGCCAATGCCGCGACATCAGCCCGGGTTGGCTACGCAGCAGGTCGAGGTCAGCACCAGGGCGCACGACACTGAACAGACGCCCTTCGTCGTCACGCTGCACTTCATTGGCCGCGATGGCCTGGCACGCTGGGGCCTCGCTCAACTCCACCGACAGGCGCAGCAGACCGCCAGCCAGCAGCTCGTCGCCGGCATCGAGCAGCAGCAGCCACTCGCTCGGCAGCTGGCGCACCGCCTGGTTAAGGTGGGTCACCCAGTTGCTGTCATTGACCTGGATGAAGTGCAGGGTATCGCGTGGCGTGGTGATCGCTGGCGCTTTGCCGGCCTTGAGCACCAGCAGCTTGAAATTGCGCAAGCCACTTTTGAGCAGGCTGTCGAACGTGGCTTGCAGTGCCAGGTCGTCGTTGCCGAGGTCGAGCACTATGAAGGCGACCTGCGCAGCGGGATGTTTAGCCAGGTGCGCAAGTACGCGCTGGCGGCCGACCTGATCCGGTGTGGCGGCGGCAATGGCGGCAATGACCTCGCCGGATGCAGTACCCTGCAGGCGTTGCTGCTGATCGCCAGACGGGACCTGCTCAAGCCGCGCCAGCCAGTCCGCCAGTTCACGCGCACGCGCGATATCGGCGCCACCGCGCAGCATCGCCAACAGACGTTGGCACACTTCGATATTGAACAGGCCCAGCGCCAGGGCTTGCCAGTAGCGATGCAGCTGGCTCTCGGCATTATCGTTGGGGTGTTCCTGCAACAAGTCACGCTGACGCACCCAGATGCCTTCCAGCGCGTGCCGTTGCTGTTGGCCGGCGGGCCAGGCGTGGCAGAGGAACTCCAGGTGGGTCAGCTGCGCAAACAATGCACCGTTGTAGTAAGGCAGCTCGACATCCTGACGCGGCTCGAACTCACGCTCCGGCTCATCGAGCACGCTGCCCCAGCGGGAAGTGAAGATCAACGCTGCCGCGTCCTGGTCATAGCTGTTGCGCACGAACTGGTTGAGCACGGTGAAGCCGTCTTCGCCACCACACAGCTGATGCACGTCGGCATCCCACTGGCGCAGGGTTCGCACCAGCTGCGTCAGGTGCTCTTCGCGGGCGACCGGGTTGAGCGCGGGCGGCGCATGTTCGACGATCACGTCAGTCTGCGCCAGGTGCACCACCGGCCCCTGGGCCAGCAACGCATACGACAGGGCCACCCGCAGGGCAGCCGCATCAAGCTCATCTGGCAGCGTGGCCACTGCGCGCTGCAGGGCCGACACACGCATTACCGCGCGCCACGCCTGCTGCCCAGCCAGGGCATATTGTTCGAGCCTTGCCCAGGCTTGACCCTCGGCCAGCGGAGCAAAGGCCGCCCCCATCCTGTAGTAACGGACCAGCCCGCTGCCTACGGCGTGACCCAAGGCGTAGCCTTGGGCCGCCACTGCCGAGGGCTGAGCGGTCAGGCGGATGACCGCATTGTCCAGCGCCGACGCCAGCACGAAATCAGCATCCAGGGCCAAGGTCACAAAGGGGGTCGTCAGGTTGCCGAGCACTTGCAGCAAGGGCTGGATCTGCTCATCGCGGGCTGAACCGGACAACGGTTCAAGCACCACGCAAGGCACACCGGCCTCACGATAGTAGTGCTGCGCGCGGGCACGGCTGTCTGCTTGCCCCTGCCCCAGCAGTACAACGGTCACATCATTGCGCGAGCCAATTGCGGTTTCCATCATCATGCACCTGTTCAGTTTTCATTGCGGCGCGGGCACGGGCCTGCGCCAACGTTCAGTCCGCCAGCCAGGCGTTGGCCCAATGCTGCAAGTGGTGCGGCATCAGCATGTAGTCCTGCAGCACCGCCTCGCGCAGGGCATCACCCTGGCGATAGCTGGCCTGCGGGTCGGCCAGGTGCATGCGGATCGCATCCAGCCATTGTTGCGTGGTGTTGTCCTTGACCCGGGTGCACGGCAGATAGCCGGCGTAGGCCTTGGCATCCGTGCAGATGACCGGGAACCCGCAGGCACCGTACTCCAGCAGGCGCAGGTTGCTCTTGCAGTCGTTGAATAGATTTTGCTCCAACGGTGCCAATGCCAGGTCCAGGTTGAGGCTCGCCAGCTTGCGTGGGTAGTCGGCCATCGCAATTGCGCCGTGGAACTCCTTCACGTAAGGGCGCAAGACCTCCGGGCACATCCCGAAGAAGACCCAGTCCACCTCGTTGGCCAGCGTCCTGACCACTTCCAGCAGCAGCTCCAGATCACCCCGATGGCTGGTACCACCGGCCCATCCGACACGTGGCCGGGCGCTGGTCTGGCGTTGGCTGGCAAGGCCCGCCCACAACTGGGCCGACAACATGTTGGGTACCACGCGAATATCGTGGTGCATGCTAGACAGTGCATCGGCCAGAGGCTCGGTGGAGCAGACCACGCGATCACACAACGCAATACCTTGGGCAACCAGTTCACCGATGTTGCTGGGCAGGTTGCGGGCATGGTCGTTCTTCTTCGGTGGCTCGATGATGTAATCGTCCAGCTCGTAGATTCGCCGTGCATGGGAGAATCGCTTGAAGCGGGCCATTTCCTTGAGATTGGTCGGCGTGTAGCGGCACTGCAGGATCAGCACATCGGGCTTCTCCCGCTCCAGTTCGATCAATCCGGGGGTCGTATGGTTGATTCGCCCCTGGATCCAGCCCGCACGCTCAAGCTCGGTGAACGGCTGGATCACCCGGTAATGCCCAATCGCCGTGGTGTTGCTCGGCAACGCCAGCACCGAAGGCATCGCACGTGCAATGAAGGGGTCCCAGCCTGTGCGCAAGCCTGGCTCGAGGTTGAAATTGGCAAGCTTGAGGCTCAGGTTGTCGTTGTACGCCGGGTCACGTGCCAAGCGGGGCAGCCAGCGGTCGTAAACAACGTCCTGGTCGGCTTGTGTCACTTCATCTACCGATCCAATTGCAGCGTCGCCGGACAGTTTGGCGACGCGTGCAAACGGCGTCCACACCACCAGATAACCTTGCTCGCGGGCACGTAGGCAAAGGTCGACGTCGTACAGCGTGGCCTGCAGGGCGTTGTCATCGAGGCCACCCAGGGCTTCGAAGAGTTCTCGACGCACCGCCAGGCAGTCAATGCTCACCGCACTCCAGTTCTGTACCTGGCGCAAGCGGCCCATGTATCCCTCTGCGCCCAGCTTGCTGCCCACAAACGGCGTGCCGGCGGTGCCATTGTTCAGGCCAAGCACCAAACCCGCGCAGACGACCTTGCCATCGCCTGCACAGAGCATTGGGCCAACGATGCCAACTTCGGGCCGCTGCGCCTGGCTCATCAACGTGCTCAGCCAGTGCTTCTCGAACAACGCACAGCCTGGATCGAGCAGCAGCAGGTAGTCGCCACGTGCGAAACGGCTGGCCTGATTCAGCGCCGCCGCCCTGCCCTGCGCCTGCACGTCAACGATACGTAACTGATCGCCGCCCAGGCCGCGCATCGCCGTAAGCCAGTCGGCGAGGTCGCTAGACGCATTGCCGTCTGCAATTATCAGAACCTCGAAATGGCTGTAGTCGGTGTGCTGGAACAGCGATTCCACGCAACGCCTGAGCCCATGCAGATG
Organism: Pseudomonas sp. NBRC 111131; assembly: GCF_001320525.1. NCBI lineage: Bacteria > Pseudomonadati > Pseudomonadota > Gammaproteobacteria > Pseudomonadales > Pseudomonadaceae > Pseudomonas > Pseudomonas sp. NBRC 111131. Next base: position 296,568 of record NZ_BCBH01000003.1, read on the forward strand.
CTTACCCGCCGGGATCAGGATCGACACGCTGGCCACACTGTCATGCAGGTAGGTCACGCGCGAAACCAGGCCAGTGCCGCCCCCTTCCACCGTGGCCGCCACACCCAGGCGCTGCAGGTGCGCCTTGACCACCTGCAATGCCTCCCGCTGCGCCTGCGGCTCATTGAACCAGTCTGCATAACCGCACTGACAATGCACCAGCATCTCGGCGACATGCTCCACCACCTGCAGACCATGGGCCTCGACCATTCGCCAGAGCAGGTCCTGCGGCGCCAGGCTCTGGTACTGGGTATCGAAACCGCCCAATGCTTGCAACGCCGCACGGTCGAACGCCAGCATGCGGCCCACATAAGGCACGCTACGCATCAGATCGAGGTTGAAATCGGGTTTGAAGATCGGATTGGAAGGCGCCAGGTTGTCGAAGGTGTCCTCGTCGCTGTACAGACACAGGCTCTGGCTGCGCAACGCCATGCGCTCGGCCATGATCACCAGCGCGTGCGCCTGCAAACGGTCCCCGGCACGCAACAGCAGCACCCAGTCGGCCGCCGCCGGGCTCGCCAGCCACTCATTGAGTTGCCCATAGCCGCTGCCGCGCAACGTCAGATACTGCACGCCTGGAGCAGCGACTTCAGCGAAACCTTCCGGGACCAGAACCAGGACGCCCGCTGTCGCATACGACTGCACAGCGAGGCTGTCCAGGGTGGCAAGCAGGGCCCTTTCATCCCCTGCCTGGCACGACACCACCGGCACGATGCGCGGCCGAACCGGCCATTGCGCGATGCGCTTCGACAGCAGGCGCAGTTGCCCGGCGGACAGCGTTCGGCACTCCAGCCAGTCGGCATAGAGTTCGGAAAAACTCAGCGCGTGGCTGCCGACCTGCTGAGCGAAGTTGGCAACCTGCCCGGCAAAGAACCGTCGAATATCGAACTCTTCCCAGACCTGATCGGCATCCCCGGTGTAAGCGTCCAGCGCCAGATAGCGCACCCACCCGTTGGCCGGCGCAGGCTCGCCGGTGCGCGCTGCCAGCATCTGCTGCAGCCATTGGGTCTCGCTCTTGTAGGCTTCGGTCATGCCGACGTGATGGCTGAGCCGGCCGGCATGCATGCGCTCGACACTCAGCACCTGCTCCAGGCTGGCAAGGTGACCTCGACGCAACAGGCAAGCGTACAAGGCAAGGTCCAGGCGGGCCGCGAACCCCTGCCCATCAAGCACCAGTTGAGCCAGGTAATCCTCGACCTGGGCACGGCGGAACATCGCATGGCTCAGCCCACCGAACAGGTTGGGGGCATTGTCGGCGATACTGGCCAACAGGTCCGTGCCGATCAGCACTGCGCTGTGCGGCGCGATCACGCTATTGAGGGCCCGGGACGGCAGCAGAATGTCATCCGCAGAGCAGATCAGGCGCTGAGCGATGACCATGCTGACCTGCTGCCACTGGGTCAGTACGCTGGCCTGACGGCTGATGCAACTGTCCAGCAGCAGGTCGTCATCACAGAGGAACTTGATCAGCTCCCCGCTCGCTTGCGCCAGGCAAGCCTGCAGGTTGCGCGCAAAGCCCATGCGGGTGGGGTTGCGAACATAGCGCAGGGGAGCCGCAGCGTCCTTGCTCAGCGCGGCGCAGATCGCCTCGATCTCGCCGTCGGCACTGTCGTCGCAAACGATGATTTCCAGGTTCGGATAGTCCTGAGCCACCGCGCTGGCCAGGGTGCCGCGAAAGAACTCGGCATTGAAAGCTGGAATGGCGATGCTGACGAGAGGCTGCTCAGTCACGATGACGACCTTGATAAGGGGTGGCGCGGTTCGCCTGGAGAACGGGCCGGCTTCAAGCCGTTAGCGAAACAAGGGCACCCTGGCTTGGCATTGTCAGCCACCGCCGGAGCACCCTTGTGGAGGACCTGGCGAAGGTCCGGGCCAATCAGATGTAGTTGACCAGCGAAAGCCCGGCGACCTTGGCATAGGCCTGCAGGGACGCTTGCAGCATGTTGCTCTGCATCTGCAGGCGCACCATGACCTCGGCCTGATCGCTTTCGCGGATCGAGCTCTGGGTCTTGGTGTTTTCAGCGCCCAGGGCTTCGTTGGTCTCGGCCTGCACATCCAGCGCCTGGCCGCGGCCACCGATGGCACTGACCGACGAGGACACCTGGTTGATCGCGCTACCGACGTTACCGATGGCCGAGTCCAGCGCGGCCTTGAAGTTCTGCTTGGCTACCGGGTCGCTGTCTTGCGGCGTGCTCAGCGCCGCGCGCAGTTGGCTGATGGTGTCGAGCACGTTCTGGGTTTGGTGGGTGTCAACCTTCACCGAGAACGAGTCACCTGCCGCCGGCGCGCCGGACAGCTCGAAGCTCACGCCCGCCGCAGTGGCAGTGGTACCGTTCGGCCCACCCAGCGTGCCCGAGGCCACTGGGCGGCTGTCGGCACTGACCGGCGAGGCATACAGTTCAAACGTATTGGTGCCGGTGAACTTGAGCACGGCGCCGCCAGAGGGGAATGCGGCCTTGTAGGCATTCGGGTCGGTGATGGTCGCTCCTGTCACCTGCTCCGAGGACGCGTTGCCAGGGCTGCGGGTACCGGTTACCGCGTCGGCCTTGGAGCTCAAGGTGAAGGTGTGGCCGGCGATCACCGCGTCTTCATTGCCCTTGTCACCGTCCTGGAATTTGATGCCCAGGCGCAAGTCGACACCGCGAAAGCTGATGGTGGTGTTGGTACCGTTGGGGTCGAACTTGCCACCCTGGCCCGCCTCCAGAGTGACATCGTTGCCGCCGGCGTCGGTGATCTTGAATTCGGTGCTGCTGACGAACTCGACCGTGTAGGGTTCACCGCTGCGGAAGCGGTCGTTATAGGTCGAGCTGCCCGAAACCTGGCCATTGGACAGGCTGACACGGCCATCGTCGATGGCTGGCGCGGTCATCTTGGTTTCGCTGCGGCTGGTATTGAGCGCCTGCTCGAAGGCGTCGTAACCGGTCTCGTTGGCCGCCAGGCTGAGCATGTCACCCACCTGCAGGTTCAGCTTGCCCTGGTCGCCCTGATAGCTGTAGGTGCCATCGGCATTACGCGAGTAAGGTGGGGTATCACCCTTGGAGCCGGAGAAGATGTACTTGCCGTTCTCGTCCTTGCTGTTCATCAGCGAGAACAGTTGGTCTTCCAGCGAGGCCAGCTCATCGGCATTGGCCTTGCGATCGGAATCGGTGAACGAGGCGTTGCCCGAGCTGATGGCCAGTTCGTTGACGCGCTGCAGGACGGTGCCGATCGCCTTCAAGGTGCTCTCGGCAGTGCCCAGGGCATTACGCACATTGACGATATTGCCGCTGTACTGCTTCAACATGTTCTGCTGCTGCTCCAACTGCAGCAACCGCGCAGCACCCACCGGGTCGTCCTTGGCCGACCGCACGCGAATGCCATCGCTGGCCTCCTGCTGCGTCCTCACCGTCTTGGCGAAGTTGCTTTGGTAGTTGGCCTGGTTGGTGTTGTAAAACTGCGAAGTAGAGATGCGTACACTCACGATCTACGGCTCCTTAAAGACTGTTGATCAGGGTGGCGAAAGTTTCCTGGGCCGCCTTGATGATCTGCGACGACGCGGTGTAGTACTGCTGGAACTTGACCAGGTTGCCCACTTCTTCGTCGACCGACACGCCCGACAGGCCGTTGCGGCTGTCCAGCGCAGAGCTGTGCAGCGCCGTGGTGGCGTCGGTGTCCATCTGGGCCTGGCCGGCTTTGCCGCCGACGTTGGACACCAGTTTGGCGTAGGCATCGGTGAAGCTGATGCCTTTGCCGTCGGCACCGACCTCGACCGTCGACTTGGTCTGCAAGTCGATCACCGACTGGCCATTGCGGTTGTCTGCCGAGCCTGCGCCGGTCAGTGCCACGGTGTAGCTGTCGCCGTTTTTCGGCGCACCGGACACGCTCATCTCGAAGGTGAAGTTGCCACCCAGCGCGTTGCCGTTGCCATCGACCAGCGGCACCGACAACTGCAACTTGTTCTCCTGACCCGGCACGATGGTGCCGCTGCCGATCTCGGTGCCCTTGGCGTCATACATCTTGTAGGCCTGGGGCGAGGTGCCCTCGTCGCCGAACACCAGTTTGACCGGGGTCGAGTACTTCAGCCCGTTCTGCAGCTGCGTACGCTGGGCAGCATCATAGATGTCCAGCTTGGAGGTCAACGTCGGTTGCGTGATGACACCGGTGCCCTTGTTGCCAGAACCGTTGGTGGCGGTCAGTGGCGAGGCCAGCGCCAGGCGCTTGGGGTCGGTGAGCACGGTGTCGATGTTGGCCGCAGCGTTGCGGGTCGGGGTGATCTTGAAGCTGTCACCCGCGCTCAAGCCACCGCCGTTGAGCGACAAGGTAAAGCCATCGATCACCGGCGGCGGCGTATCGGTGAGGTCGAAGCTGCCCATGTCGGTGCCTTCGGGCAGCTTGCGCACGCTGTAGCCGGTGGCGCTGGTAAAGGTCACCTGATAGTCGCTGGTGGACAGCTTGCCGGTGTCCTTGATGGTCACATCCAGGTTGCCGGAGCCCGCGCTGTTGCCGGTCTTGGCGACACTGCGCTCGCTGATGGCTTTGGCGCTGTTGATGTCGCCGAACAGCGTGGCGCCGAAGTTACCGTTCTTGTCGATACCCTGGGCCAACTGGCTGTTGATCGCGTCGGCTACCACCAGCGCGACGCGGCCCAGCTCATTGAGGGCAGGGTCGAGGGTTTCCTTGCGATAGCGGATCAAGCCACCCAGCTCGCCACCGGTGGCGCTGCTGGTGATGTCCATCTTGGTCGAGCCGCGGTTGAGGATCAGGCTCATGCGGGTCGGGTCGGTCGCGCTCGGCTCCACGCCCAGGGTCTGGGTGGTCTTGCCCAGGACCAATGACTGGCCGTTCTTCAGGTAGATGTCGTAGTTGCCGTCACGCTCGACCACGTCGGTGCCGATCAGCGCATTGAGCTCGCGCACCGCGCCGTCGCGCTGGTCAAGCAGGTCGTTTGGCTGACCGGAAATGGAACTGACCCGAGAGATCTGTTCGTTGAGGTCGGCGATGGTCTTGGTCAGGTTGTTCACCTGGTTGGCCAGCGCGCCCATGTTGCTGTTGACGTTGCTGTTCTGCTGATTGAGCTGCGACGACAGGGTGTTGAAGCGCTTGGCCAGCGACTGCGCACTGGTCAGCAGGAGCTGGCGCGAAGCATCTTCGGTTGGCTTGGCGGCCGCATCCTGCATGGCGCTGAAGAAGCTTTGCAGCGCGGCAGTGATACCGGTGTCGCTGCTGGACAGGGCAGTGTCCAGGGGTGTGATCTGGTCCAGGTACGAGGAAGCCTCGCTGCTCAGCGAAGTGGTGGTGCGCAGCTGGTTCTCAAGGAACGCGTTGTACACCCGGCGCACATCGGCCAGCGTGGTACCGCTGCCGATGAAGACCTGGCCGACCTGCTGGCCGCCCTTGGTCTTTTGCACGTTCTGCTGGCGCGAGTAGCTTTCGACGTCGGCGTTGGCGATGTTGTTACCGAGGGTGTACATCCCCGACTGCGCGGCGCCAAGCCCCGACATACCAATGTTGATCAGACTCGCCATGGTTCCATGCCCTTAAAGTTGTGTTGTGGTACCAAGCGATGCATAGCTCTGGTACGACTTCATCTGTCTTGCAATCTGCGAGATCTTGCTGGCGTAATTCGGGTCGGTGGCGTACCCGGCCTTCTGCAACTCTTGCACGAACTGTTCTGGTTTATCGGCCGCCTTCACCGCATCTTGATAGCGGGAATTGTTCTGCAACAGGCTGACCAGGTCGTGGAAACTGTCCTGGTAGGAGTCGTAGGAACGGAACGCTGCGGTCTCCTTGACGAACTGGCCGTCGCGGTATTCGCTGGTGATCGCCCGCGCCGAATCGCCTTCCCAGTTGCCGGTGGCCTTGATGCCGAACAGGTTGTGGCTGCTGCTGCCGTCGCTGTTGCGCATCACCGACCTGCCCCAGCCGGTTTCCAGGGCGGCCTGGGCCACCAGGTAACGCGGGTCGACGCCGATGCGCTTGGCGGCCTGCTCGGCCATCGGCAGCATGGTGGCGACGAATTGATCGCTGTCGGCGAACGCCTTCTGCGGCGCCAGCGGTGGCTGTGCCACGGCTCGCCCGGTGATGCGCAGGCCACGCTCAGGCACAGCGAAGCTCTGTGCCACCTGCTGCCCGTCACGGGCCGGCACGGCAGCGGTATTGGTCGCCGCTGCCGGGCTGCCAGCCGACGGCACGATGCCGGCCAACAGGCGGTCGGTCAGCTTGCTCGGCAGGGCCAGGCGCCGTGCGTTGAGCGCGGCAACATCGTTGCGCGTGGCGCTCGACGGCGTGGCATGCACAGGGTCGGCCACCTTGTTGCCCCACAGCGGCGGTGCACTGCCCTCGCTACGCGCAAACGGGCTGGTGTTGGGCGGGGCGCTCTTGTGCTTGGACAGCTGGCGAACCAGCACATCCTGCAAGCCGATACCGCCGCCTTCGCGGGACATGCTCACGGCCAGCTGCTGGTCGTACATGTCGCGGTACTGCTTGACCGTCTCGCTGTTCATCGGGTTGTCGTCGGCCAGCACATCGCTGGCCTTGCGCGAAGCCTTGAGCATCTCGCTGATGAACAGCGACTCGAACTCCTGGGCTACCTTGCGCACGTTGGCGTCGCTGTCGCGGTCACCATGCTTGAGCGAGCTCAGGCGATTGAGGTCGGTATAGGCGCCGCTGTCGGCGGTGCTGGAAACCAGGCTTTTCGAGTTCATCCGCGGCCTCCTCAGATCACGATCAGGTCGGCCTGCAGGGCGCCGGCCTGTTTCAGGGCTTCGAGGATGGCCATCAGGTCGCTGGGCGCCGCCCCCACCTGGTTCACCGCACGGACGATTTCATCCAGCGTGGTACCCGGGCCGAACTTGAACATCGGCTTGGCTTCCTGCTGCGCATTGACCCGCGAACGCGGCACCACGGCGGTCTGGCCATTGGAGAACGGCCCTGGCTGGCTGACGATCGGGTCTTCGGTGATGGTGACGGTGAGGCTGCCGTGGGTCACGGCCGCAGGTGAGACCTTGACGTTCTGGCCAATGACAATGGTGCCGGTACGCGAGTTGATGATGACCTTGGCCACGGCCTGGCCCGGGTCGATCTCCAGGTTCTCGAGGATCGACAGGTAATCGACGCGCTGGCTCGGGTCCATCGGTGCACTGACGCGCACCGAGCCACCGTCCACGGCCTGGGCCACACCTGGGCCGAGCAGTTCGTTGACCTTGTCGACGATGCGCTTGGCCGTTGTGAAGTCGGGGCGATTGAGGTTCAAGGTCAGGGTGTTGCCCTGGTTGAAGCCACTCGGCACTGCCCGTTCTACAGAGGCACCACCGGGAATACGGCCAGCCGACGGAACATTGACGGTGATCTTCGAGCCGTCACGGCCTTCGGCGTCAAAACCACCGACTACCAGGTTGCCTTGGGCGATGGCGTAGACGTTGCCATCGATACCCTTGAGCGGGGTCATCAGCAGGCTGCCGCCGCGCAGGCTCTTGGAGTTACCGATCGACGACACGGTGATGTCCACCACCTGGCCCGGCTTGGCGAAAGGTGGCAGGTCGGCATGTACCGATACGGCGGCTACGTTTTTCAACTGCACGTTGCCCGAGCCAGGCGGCACCTTGATGCCGAACTGCGACAGCATGTTGTTGAAGGTCTGCAGGGTGAACGGTGTTTGGGTGGTCTGGTCACCCGTACCGTTGAGCCCTACCACCAGGCCGTAACCGATCAACTGGTTGGAACGTACGCCAGAGATGCTGGCGATGTCCTTCAGGCGCTCGGCATGGGCACCGAACGCACAGGACAGAAGCAGGGTTGCGGCAATCAGCTGCCTGAGGTTGAACATGTTCATCCGTACTCAGAAGGGCCAAAGCGGGCTGAGGAAGAAGCGGTCCAGCCACCCGGGCTGGCTGGCGTCGGCGAACGAACCTGTCCCTGAATAGGTGATGCGCGCATCGGCCACGCGGGTCGACGGCACGGTGTTGTCGGTGGCGATGTCGTCGGCACGTATCAGGCCGGCAATGCGTACCAGTTCTTCACCTGTGTTCAGGGTCATCCACTTCTCGCCGCGCACGGCGATGATGCCGTTAGGCAGCACCTCGGCCACGGTGACCGTGATCGAGCCGGTCAGGGTATTGCCCTGGGTGGCCTTGCTGTCGCCCTTGGTGGTGCGGTCGCCGCTGTAGCCGGCTTCAAGCGACAGGTCGCCTCCGCCAAACGGGTTGTTGGTGTTTGGCGTGGAGCCGAACAGCGAAGTCAGGCCGATGTCTGCCTTGCTGTTCTTCTGGATCTGCGAGCCTGCGTTCTTGCTGGCCGAAGTGCGCTCGTTGAGGGTGATGGTGATGATGTCACCCACGCGGAACGCCTTGCGGTCGGTGTACAGGCTCTGCTCGAAACCGGCCTGGTAGATCGAACCGTTGTTGGCCGCTGCCGGCAACGGGGTGCGCGGCAAAACCGGCGCATAGTACGGGTCGTTGGGCTTGGGCGTCGGTGCGACGCAACCAGCCAGAACCACCACACCCCCCAGGGCGAATACGGACAACAAACGCTTCATGACGCATACCTCACGGTGTAACTGAACTAGGGCGGCCAGGGCTTACAGCTGCTGAGTGACGAACGACAGCATCTGGTCGGCGGTGGAGATGACCTTGGAGTTCATCTCGTAGGCACGCTGGGTGGTGATCATGTTCACCAGCTCTTCCACGGTGCTGACGTTGGAGTTTTCCAGGGTCTGCTGCAGGGTGGTGCCAAAGCCGTTCAGGCCTGGTGTACCGACCTGTGGCGCACCGCTGGCGGCGGTTTCCAGGAACAGGTTTTCACCGATGGCCTGCAGGCCAGCCGGGTTGATGAAGTCAGCGGTCTGGATGTTGCCGATAACCTGCGCAGCCGGGTTGCCGGCGGTGGTGATCGACACGGTGCCGTCCTGGCCGACGGTGAAGGTCTGGGCATCGTTGGGCACGACGATCGCAGGCTCGAGGGCAAAGCCGTTGGCGGTCACGATCTGGCCGTCGGAATTCAGGTGGAAGGTGCCGTCGCGGGTGTACGACACAGTGCCATCGGGCTGCAGGACCTGGAAGAAGCCACGGCCGTTGACGGCCATGTCCAGTGGGTTTTCGGTGGTCTGCAGGCTGCCGGTCTGGAAGTTCTTCTGGGTGCCGACGATGCGCACACCGGTACCGACCTGCAGGCCCGACGGCAACTCGCTGTCCTGAGTGGACTGCGCGCCTGGCTGGCGTTTGATCTGGTACAGCAGGTCCTGGAACTCGGCACGGTCACGCTTGAAACCGGTGGTCGAAACGTTGGCCAGGTTGTTGGAAATGACCGTGAGGTTGGTGTCCTGGGCGGACAGGCCGGTTTTAGCGACCCAAAGAGCCGGAAGCATCAGTATTCTCCTCGTGCGCCTGTTTTACGGCACCCGTTCAAGTGTGGTTAGCCGATTTGCAAAACACGCGCCATGGCTTCGTCGCCTTCCTTGGCCGCGTTCATCATCTTCACGTGCAGTTCGAATTGACGGGACAGCGCCAGCACCGAAGTCATTTCTTCCACGGCGTTGACGTTGCTGCCCTCCAGGAAGCCTGACACCACACGCACATTGACGTCGGCGGCGGCCGGCTGGCCATTCTGGGTGTGGATCAGCCCATCAAGGCCTTTGCTCAGGCCTTTGGTGTCCGGGTTGACCAGCTTGATGCGGTCGACTTCGGCCATCACCCGCGGGTCTTCGCCCATGGAGCGGATGCTGATGGTGCCATCGGCGCCCACTTCGACTTTCTGCTCTGGCGGAATGGCGATCGGGCCGCCGTTGCCGATCACCGGCATGCCATTGCCGGCGCGCAGGACGCCCAAGGCATCGATGTTCAGGCTGCCGGTGCGCACGTAAGCTTCACGGCCATCCGGTGCCTGCACGGCGATAAAGCCCTGCCCGGCCACGGCCACGTCCAGATCGCGCCCGGTCTCGACCATCGGCCCTTCACTGAAGTCCGTGGCAGGGCGCTCGGTCATGGCAAACGCCCGCGACGGAAAGCTGTCGCCGAACACCGGCATCGAACGCGCCTGCTCCAGGTCACGCTGGAAGCCGTTGGTGGAAATGTTCGCCAGGTTGTTGGCGTGGGCCTTCTGCGCCAGCGCGTTCTGGCTGGCGCCGGTCATGGCCACGTAAAGCATCTTGTCCACAGTCATCCTCCGCTGCACTGGCGATCGTTTGCCGCTCGCCGCTGCTGTGCAGGCGTAGAAGCAAGTTCCGAACCAACTTTTTGAAAGTGTGAAAAAGCCCGTGAATACGGGCCTTTGCGGGTGAGGGTGGCGAGGGGGACGCCGGTTATCCGGCGCCAGGTTGCCGATTGCGGCAAACCTGTACCGGCCTCTTCGCGGGGCAAGCCCGCTCCACAGGTTTGAGGGCGCAACACAATTCCCTGTGGGAGCGGGCTTGCCCCGCGAAGAGGCCGGCACAAGACTCAACGATCGCGGCAACCACCATTGTTGTAGGGCCCGGCAAAACGCTTCCAGCCTTCCCCCGGCGACCACTGCGAACACACCAGGCGGCCATCCACCTGGCTCTCCCAGCGCCACCATGGCGCGGTGCCTGCCTGTGCCTGGTAAAGGCAGAAAGCGGCCAGCAATGCGACAACCCACTTTTTCATGTTCCCTCCCGCAGATGCGACAAACCCCTTCACGAGAAAGGGGTTCGCCCAAACACCATCACCCCGTGACCATCACGTCATCTGGATGATGGTCTGCATGACGGTGCTTTCGGTGGAGATGGTCTTGGCGTTCGCCTGGTAGTTGCTCTGCGCCTTGATCAATTCCACCAGCTCCTGGGTCAGGTTGACGTTGGAGCCTTCCAGCGCATTGGACTCGACGCTACCCAGGGTACCGGTCTTCGGCGAATCGATGCCGGGAATGCCAGAGGTGTAGGTTTCAGTCCAGCGGGTGCCGCCGATCTGCTGCAAGCCCTGCTCGTTGGCGAAGCTGGCCAGGGCCACCTGGCCGATGGCGCGCGACTGCTGGTTGGTGAAACTGGCGAACAGCACGCCGGTGGAGTCGATGCTCAAGCTCGACAGAATACCGGTGGCATAACCGTCCTGGGACTGCGACATACGGGCAGTGTCGGTGTTGTAGGAGGTGGTGCTGTTCATCGACAGCTTCATGCCATCGGGATTGCCATTCGCGCCGTTGGCGGCCCATGCTCCCGACGCATCCTGCACTGCTGGCACCCAACCGGCCATGGTGAAGACGTTGTTGGTCACGCTGAACGATGCGCCAGGCGGGTGGCCGGTGTTGTCGGCCGCCATGCTCTTCACCGAACCATCGCTGTTGAAGCTGATAGTGCCGGTCAGGGGCGTGGTGGAAGACGGGTCGAACGGGTTGCGACCGTCGACCAGGGTGTACATGGTCCACTCGTTGGTGCCGGTCTTGCGGTAGAACTGCTCCATGGTGTGCTCGTTGCCCTGGCTGTCATACACCTTGGTCGGGAACGACTTGGAGTAGGTGGTTTCGTCCGAGGGGTCGAACACCTTGTTCGGCACCAGGTTGCCCGTGCCGTCATCGACTTCCAGCGGGATATCGACAGACGACGAGTTCAGGTTGATGCCCTGGTCGATCAAGGTCGTTGCCTTGGGCTTGAGTGCCGACGTGTCGATTTGCAGGTCGGTCAGCACACCCTTCTGGATCTTGCCGTTCGAGTCGGCCGCATAGCCTTGCAGACGCAGGCCATCGGAAGTCACCACGAAGTTGTTCTTGTCGGGCTGGAACGCACCGGCACGGGTGTACACCTGCGCCCCGTTGTCGGACAGCACGAAGAAGCCTTGGCCCTGGATGCCCATGTCCAGCACGTTGCCGGTATTGTTCACGTCACCCTGGGTGAACTGCTGCGAAACAGCCGCCAGGCGCACACCGTTGCCGACCTGGTTCTTGCCTACGCCCAGGCGGTTGGCGCCGGCGTAGACGTCGGCGAACTCGGCGCGCGACGATTTGAAACCGGTGGTGTTGACGTTGGCAATGTTGTTGCCGGTAACGTCCAACTGCTTGTTGGCTGCGTACAGACCGCTAAGGCCGATATTGAAAGACATGAATTCACTCCTGTGCCGCGCTAGCGGGCCTTAGATACCGATGGTTTGTACGTCGGAGAGGGAAACCTTGCCGACACCCGCGAGGTTGAGCACCATTTCGCCCGTGGCGTTGAAGCTGACACTGGTCACCTTCGCCGGCAGCAGGGTGTTCATTTGCACTGTTTTGCCATCGACCGTGGTGCTGGCGGTGAAGGAATAGGTACCCGGGTCGACCTTCTCGCCCTTGGCGTTGGTGCCATCCCAGATGAAATCGGCGTAACCGGCTTTCTGCTCGCCCAGCTCGATGGTCTTGACGGTATTGCCGTCCTTGTCCTTGATGGTGATCTTCGCCTCGCCGATCGCTTGCGGCACGACGAACTGCGCGTTGAAGCTTTCCGTGGTATCGACCACCGCCTTGTCGTTCTGTACCACCACCGAACGGCCGACCAGCGAGGACGCCTGCAGGGCCTGAGACGAGGCCATGGCGTTGGTGATGCCGCTGACCGATTCGTTCAGCGTCGTGATGCCTTCCAGGCTGCTGAACTGTGCCAACTGGGCCACGAATTCGCCGTTGTCCTGGGGGTCCAGCGGGTTCTGGTGTTGCATCTGGGTAACCAGCAGCTGCAGGAACGCGTCCTTGCCGAGCGTGTCGGTACCGGTCTTGGATGCGGTGTCGGGGGTTTTCTTGGCGCTGCCACCCACGCCCGATGCCGACAAGACATCGTTGAGGTTCACACCGTTGGTGCTATCGACTGCCATGGTCTGGATTCCTTATCACTGACCGAGGGTCAGGACTTTCTGCATCATGTTCTTGGCGGTGTTCATCAGCTCGGCGTTGGTCTGGAACGCCCGGCTGGCAGAAATCATGTCAGCCATTTCCTCGACCACATTGACGTTCGGGTAGTACACGTAGCCGTCCTTGTTCGCCGCCGGGTGGTTTGGCTCGTAACGCGCCTCCAGGTTGCTCTGGTCTTCGATAATCCCCTTGACCTGCACGCCCTGCCCTGCCTCGCCCTGGTCCTCGAACAGCGACTGGCTGACACCGGCCTGGGCGTTCTGGAAGGTGGTGGCGAACACCGGGTGGCGCGCACGGTAGGTCTGGTCGATGCTCGACGAAACGGTTTCGGCGTTGGCGATGTTGGAAGCCACGGTGTTGAGGCGGGTGTTCTGCGCGCTCATGCCGCTACCGGCAATGTTGAAAACACTGGAAAGGGACATGGTCATTCTCCGCGCAGGGCCGAAACCAGCCCTTTGAATTTACTGTTGAGCAGCGTGAAACTGGCCTGGAAGCCGATGGCGTTTTCGGTGTAGTTCGATTGCTCGATCTGGGCGTCCACGGTGTTCTGGTCAATCGACGGCTGCGTCGGCGTGCGGTACTGCAGCGTGTCGTCGGCCATCGCCAGGCCTTCGGCCTCGATGTGACGGCTATTGGTGCGCTCCATGGCGAAACGGCCACCGCTTTGCTGCTTCTGGCTTTCGGCAGCAAGCACCGAAGAGAAGTCCATGTCACGCGCCTTGTAGTTGGGCGTGTCGGCGTTGGCGATGTTGTTGGCCAGCACTTCGGCGCGCTGGGCACGGAAGCCCAAGGCCTTTTCATGGATGCCAAGCGCCTTGTCGAAACTGATGCTCATGTCGGGGAAACCTTCAAAGGTTGACCGGAAGATCGTTGACCAAGCTATAGCAAGGGCTGTGCCAAACCTTCAAAAACCCGAAAACACTGGGCTGCGCCAGGCATCAAGGGGCGGAGGATGCCAGAAAAGCGGCAAAGTGCTTCCGCTTGATGAGGGGAAAGCGGCAATTGCCGGACGGCAAAAGCGGCAAACCAAAAAATTGACGTCAACTGAAAGCGGCCACTGGCCTTGAAATCGGTGCAGCAGCAGGAGCCGGCTTACTGGCGACAGGGGTCGAGCAAACAACAAAAAAGGCCGGCATCGTTACTGCCGGCCTTTTGCCTACTTGGCCTGGTAGATGATCCCCGGGCTGCACTGCACCATCTGGTAATGGTCCGGCAGCCCGTTGAGCGCTTCGGAGGCGCCCAGGAACAGGTACCCACCCGGCTTCAGGGTGCTGTGAATACGCAACAGGATGTCCCTCTTGACCTGCGCCGAGAAGTAGATCAGCACGTTGCGGCAGAACACGATGTCGAATTTGCCCAACGCTGCGTAGCTGTCGAGCAGGTTGAACGAACGGAACTCGACACGGCTGCGAATGGCCGGCTTGACCGCCCAGCGCCCCGGCCCCTTGGTATCGAAGTAGCGCTGCAGGCGCTCCTGGGACAGGCCGCGCGCGATCGCCAGGCTGTCGTATTCGCCGGTCTTGCAGTTGTTCAGCATCGACCCGGACAGGTCGGTGGCGACGATCTGCGCGCCCATCTTCAGTTGGCCAAGGTTGCTGCGCTCGAATTCGTCGATGGCCATCGAAATGGAATACGGCTCCTGGCCCGAAGAACAGGCCGCCGACCACATGCGCAGGCGCTGGCCTGGATTGTTCTTGATGAACTCCGGAATGACCTTGTTCTTGAGCACTTCGAACGGGTAGGTATCGCGAAACCACAAGGTCTCGTTGGTGGTCATGGCATCGACCACCTGCTCGCGCAGGCCGCTACGCGGCTGAGTCTGGATGCGCTGCACGAGCTCACCCAGGCTCTTGATGCCCTGTTGCTCCATGAGCTTGTTGAGACGGCTCGAGACCAGGTATTGCTTGTTCTCGCCCAGCAGGATGCCACAGGCTTTCTCCAGGAATACCCGGAACTGTTCGAAATCCAAATTACCCGTAGACACTACTGCAGCCTCTTTTCAATCGCTGGTGCCGGGAACTGCCTCCCGGCTGCTTCAATGCGTTGCCTTGATCCGGTCGACCACTCGCTGGGCCAGATCGTCCGGCTTGAACTTGGCAAGGAAGTCATCCGCCCCGACTTTCTTGACCATCGCCTGGTTGAACACCCCGGACAGCGAAGTATGCAGGACGATGTGCAATTTTTGCATACGCGGGTCGTTACGGATCTCGGCCGTCAGCGTATAACCGTCCATTTCCGGCATTTCAATGTCCGAGATCATCATCAGGAACTCTTCTTCCGGCTTTTTGCCTTCGTCGACCAACTTGCGCAGGTAGTCCAAGGCCTGACGACCGTCATTGAGCGCCACCACCTCGACCCCGACGGTTTGCAGGCAGCGGCTGACCTGCTTGCGCGCCACCGACGAATCGTCGACAGTCAGCACCCGCAGCAGCACGGCCTTGTCCTGCACGTCGGCATCGACCACACCGGCAGACACCGATTCGGACGATGGCGCTACCTCGGCCAGCACCTTTTCCACGTCGATGATCTCCACCATGCGGTTGTCCACACGGGTGACCGCGGTCAGGTAGTGATCACGGCCGGTACCCTTGGGTGGCGGATGGATCTCTTCCCAGTTCATGTTGACGATGCGCTCGACCGAATGCACCAGAAACCCCTGGGTCTTGGTGTTGTACTCGGTGATGATCACAAAGCTGTTGCGTGTTTCTTCCTTCAACCCAGGCAGGCCCGTTGCCATCGACAGGTCGAGGATCGGGATGGTTGCCCCGCGAATGTTCGCCACGCCGCGTACCACCGGGTGGGATTTGGGCAACAAGGTCAGCTCCGGGCACTGCAGCACCTCGCGCACCTTGAATACGTTGATCCCGTAAAGCTGCTCGCCATTGAGGCGGAACAGCAACAACTCCAGGCGATTCTGCCCCACCAGCTGCGTGCGCTGGTTGACCGAATCCATTACCCCCGCCATGCCTGACTCCTTATGGTTTGTGCTTTTCGTCGCCACTCGGTTAACGAGTCGGCACGGGCTTTGCTTTTTTGAGCGCCATGTACACGAAAACGACAATTTTCCGACGACTGCCCCACCTGCTCAGTGGCGCACTGGCCGTGCTGAGCCTGCTGGCGCCCGGCCTTCGTACGCTGGCGGACGCAGTTACCTTGCCTGAACAGCTTATCGGTGTCACCCAAGGGTTTCTTGAATTCACCGTCGAGGATTACCTGGCCACCACCCAGACCGCCGGGCGCTACGAGATCCAGGTCAACCCACTCGATCCGCGCCTGCGCATGCCGCTGTGCAGCCAGCCGCTGGACGCTTCGCTGGAAAGCCCGGCGCAGCCTCTGGGCCGGGTAACGGTGCGGGTACGCTGTGACAGCAGCGCGCCGTGGACCCTCTTCGTGCCGGCAACGGTGCGCTTGTTCCGCGACGTGGTGGTGGTCACCCGCCCGCTCAAGCGGGAAAACATCATTGCCGAGGGCGACGTAGCCTTGCGCGAGCGCGACGTGGGGACCCTCGGCCAGGGTTTCCTCACGGACCTCGACCAGGCAGTGGGCATGAAAATGCTGCGCCCTACGGTCATCGATCAGGTGCTTACCCCGCAGCACCTGGAACAGGCCGAAGTGATCCGTAAGGGCGACCATGTGGTGATCATCGCCCGCAGCGGCAGCCTCAGCGTGCGCATGCCGGGCGAAGCCTTGAGTAAAGGCGGCCAGGGTGAGCAGATACGGGTGCGCAACCTCAATTCGCAGCGGGTGGTGAAGGCCAGGGTCACCGGGCCTGGCCAGGTCGAGGTGGCCATGTAGATTGGGCTGGCGGTGGGGAACCGCTTTTCCTAAACTGTGTCAGAAAACGGGTTCGCGGGCTTGCCGACAGGCGGCTGAGCATTTGTGCCTAAAGTTTCTTTCGGGTTGGCCGAAAACAAGGCAAGCGTCCAAATACCCAGAGGTTTCTGATCATGGTCATCGACTTCAGTCGTTTGAATAACTCTCCGTCCATCACGGGCGGCGTTCGCGGCAACACCGCGACCGGTAACGCCGACAAAGCCGGCGAAACCCACGAGGCGCCGAAAAGCGCTGGCGCCAGCGGAGAAGCGGTACACCTCAGCCAAGAGGCCCAGCAGTTGCAGAAGATCAGCGACAAGCTGCGTGATCAGCCCGCCGTCGACAGTGCCCGTGTGGCGCAGTTGAAACAGGCGATCGCTGATGGCAGCTACCAGGTCGATGCCGGCCGGGTCGCCAGCAAACTGCTCGATTTCGAAGCCCAGCGCTAACCGTTCGGCGCGCTGACTTCACGGACGCTATAAAAGCCAAGAGTTAGCCATGCACGACATCACCTTGCTGCAACTGATCGAAGACGACATCGCACCTACCCAGGAACTGCTCGACCTTCTGCAGAAGGAGTCGGTCGCCCTGCATGGGCGTGACATGGAACCGCTGGAAGGTATCCTGGCACGCAAGCAGTCACTGATCGTTCTGCTCGAGCAGCAAGGCCTGCGCCGCAACAACCTGCTCACCAGCCTCGGCCTGAGTGCCGACCGCGCCGGTGTCCAGGCGGTGGCCGAGCAGTCAGCCAATGGTGCCGTCATCCTGCAACAACTCAACGTGCTCACCCAGTTGATGGACGCCTGCCAGAAGGTCAACGAAACCAATGGCCGGATTATCCAGGTGCAGCAGCACGTCACGGCCAACCAAGTCAGAATCCTCATGGGCGGCGATTCCCCGTCGCTCTACGACAGCCGTGGCGCCACCTCGCCGCTGGCCAAGCCTCGGGCCATCAGCCAAGTGTGATTATTTCTATCAAGGCACGGAACATACTGGCAAAATGCCGTTACTTGCGTGTGTCGTTTTTGCCTGGAGATTGATAACCCGTGTTCAATGAAGCCGATGCCCCGCAGCCGCCAAAGGTGCTGAACACCCCTTTGGAGATCGCGGCCAACTTGCGCCAGCTGCAGGAGAGCCATGATCCTTTGATCATCACCTTCCACGAGCGCAGTCAGCGGTTCCAGAGCTACGTGGTGCATGTAGACCGTGAGAGCAACACCCTGGCGCTGGATGAGATGATCCCGCGCGACGGCGAAAAATACATCGAGAACGGCGAACCGTTCCGCGTCGAAGGTTTTCACGATGGTGTGCGCATTGCCTGGGACTGCAACCACGAACTGAAAATCACTGAAGTCGATGGTCACCGCTCGTACCGCGGTGCCCTGCCTGATGAAATGACCTACCACCAGCGCCGCAATGCGTTTCGTGCCGCGCTGAAACTGTCGCAACTGGTCGATGTGATCCTCGATGGCACCCACCTCAAAGGCAACGGTGCCCTGCGCGGCAAGCTGCTGGACATCTCGGCCACCGGTTGCAAACTGCGCTTTGAAGGCAATGTCGAGGACCGACTGCAACTGGGCCAGGTATACGAGCGCTTCAAGGCCAGCAACCCACTGGGCCTGGTGGACACCATGGTCGAATTGCGCCACCTGCACTACGAAGAGCGTATCAATACCACCTTCGTCGGCGTGCGCTTCCATAACCTCAATGGCCAGGCGCAGCGCAAGATCGAGAGCTTTGTTTATCAACTGCAGCGTGAGGCGCGGCGGTTTGATAAAGACGACTACTGATTTCGTCCTCAGTGTACGAACGCCACCTTTGGGTGGCGTTGGCTATGCGCCTGGGCGGTGCAGGCTATCAGACCAGTCGGTCGGCCTGGGCCTCAGGCTTGACGCCGTTCTCTGCCTGCACCGGCTCTTGCTCGGTATCTTCCGCTGCCACCGGCGCCTGCATCACATCCTGAACGGTCTGCTCATCAACCCGTGGGTCAAGCGCCGCCGACAACGGTGAACCGGCAGCCGGCATTGCCACGTGCCCCAGCGGTGCATCCTGCACCTGGTGCAGGCCGGTAACGGCTTTCGGGCGGATGCGCCATACCAGCACCAGGGCAAAGAACACGAAGAAGGCATACAGCATCTGAGCGCCCAGCACCTTCATCAGCACCCCCGCCGCCAACGGCCCGATGCACGCGCCCACCCCATAGGTAACCAGCAACATGGCGGTCAGCGAGACGCGTCGCTCGCTTTCCACATGGTCATTGGAAAACGCCACGGCCAAGGGGTACAGGCAGAACTGCAGCAGCGAGATGAGGAAACCAATGCCAAACAGCAACTCCAATGGCACGTCAGGCAGGATGGCCAACGGCGCCGCCGCCAGCGCCAGGCCCACGGCCACACTGCGGATGAGCAGCGCACGGTCATAGCGGTCGGAGAGCCAGCCCAACGGCCACTGCACTACCAGGCCGGCGAAGATGCAGCTACCCATGAACAGACCGATCTGTTCGGTAGAAAGCCCCTGGCTTGAAGCATACAGCGGCGCCAGGCCGTAGAACGAGCCGACGATCAGCCCTGAGCCCAGCACCGTACTCAGCGATTGGGGTACGCGCTTGATGAAAAACTTCGGCTCCATCGGTGCCGGGCGCAGCGGCGCCGGGTGGATGCGCCGGGTCATCGCCACCGGCACCAGGCACAGCGCGAAGCACATGGCGACCAGCATCAACAGTTCCGGACCGAGCTGCGGATGCACCACCAGGATCAACTGGCCGAGCACCAACCCCAGGTAGGAGGCGATCATGTAGCCACTGAACACGGCACCACGATGCTTGGCGTCGGCCTGCTCGTTGAGCCAGCTCTCGATGACCATATACTGGCACATCATCCCCAGGCCCACGATCATCCGCAGCCCGACCCAGGCCGGTAACCAGTTGGTCAGCCCATGCCCCAGCACGGCGGCCCCGACGATGCCGGCGCAGGTGGCATAGGCGCGGATATGGCCGACCCGGCCGATCAACCGGTGCCCGACCTTGCCGCCCACCGCCAGGCCAAAGTAGTTGGCCGCCATCAACGCACCGACCCAGAGGCTGTCGACATGATCGGCCGCCAAGCGCAGCGCCAGGTAGGTACTGAGCAGACCCGAACCGATGAGCATCATCAAGGCAGCAAAGTACAGCGACTGAAACGGCTTCCAGATGTTTCGCATACGTCCCGTCGGGCTCCCTGTTCAGGTGGCGTTGGCTTGCTGGCAAGCATAAAAGCAAATGCGCCGCGGCGCAGGCCCCTGCAAGCGAAAATCTTGGCCAGAGGCGCGACCCATGGCGGTCATGTCGCGTTCAGGCCTGTCCCGCCAGCACGCGCCGCTCCCACGGCGTGATCTCGTCGAAGAAATCGGTCAGTTCCAGCGTCTTGGTGGCAACGTAGCCTTCGATGAACTCACGGCCGAACAGTTCCCGCGCCAGGGCGCTGCGCTTGAGGCGCTCGAGCGCTGCGTGCAGGGTACACGGCAGGCTCAGGTGGCCAGGCACCTCGAACTCGCCCTGGATGGCCGGCGCAGGCTGCAACCGTTGCTCGATACCATGCAAGCCGGCCGCCAGGCTCGCAGCAATGGCCAGGTACGGGTTGGCATCGGCGCCCGGCAGGCGGTTTTCGACCCGCCGGGCTGCTGGCGCGCTGGCTGGAATACGCAGGCCGGCAGCGCGGTTGTCCTCGGACCAGCAGGCATTGTTGGGTGATGCATAGGGGTGGCAAAGGCGCTGGTACGAGTTGACGTTGGGCGCGAACAACGCCGTAAAGTCCGCCATGCAGGCCTGCAGGCCGCCAATGAAATGGTGGAACGTTTCGCTCGCCTGCCCCTGCTCATCGCTGAATACGTTACGCCCCGTGGCGGGCTCGACCAGGCTCTGGTGGATGTGCATGGAACTGCCTGGCGTATGCGCCAAAGGCTTGGCCATGCACACCACGTTCAGGCCATGCTTGAGCGCGACTTCCTTGAGCAGGTGCTTGAACAGGAAGGTCTGGTCGGCCAGCAGCAGCGGGTCGCCATGCAGCAGGTTGATTTCGAACTGGCTGACGCCCATTTCGTGCATGAAGGTATCGCGTGGCAGGCCCAGTGCCGCCATGCATTGGTAAACCTCCTGGAAGAACGGCCGCAGGCCATTGTTGGAACTGACACTGAACGCTGAGTGGCCGAGCTCACGGCGGCCGTCCTGGCCCAGCGGTGGCAGGAACGGCTGGAGCGGATCGCTGTTGGGTGCAAAAACGAAAAACTCAAGCTCAGTGGCCACCACCGGCGCCAGCCCGCGTGCAGCGTACCGGGCAATCACCGCCTTGAGTAAACCGCGGGTAGACAACCCCGACGGCTGGCCGTCGAGCTCGTTGGCGTCGCAGATCGCCAACGCCAGCCCGTCGTCGTTCCAGGGCAGACGATGAATCTGCGTCGGCTCGGCCACCAGCGCCAGGTCGCCATCATCGCTGCCGTAGTATTTCGCCGGCGGGTAGCCGCCCATGATGCACTGCAGCAGGACGCCACGCGCCATCTGCAGGCGCCGCCCTTCGAGAAACCCTTCAGCGGTCATCACCTTGCCGCGCGGGACGCCGTTGAGGTCGGGTGTGACGCATTCGATCTGGTCGATGCCCTGGAGGTGCTCGGCGAGCGAGCGCGGGGCTGCAGTGCTCATGACGCGTGTCCTTGTTGTTATAGGCTGGCAACAACATAGGCTGGGGGTGTTTAAAATATCAAGCACCCTAAGCAGGCCCTCCTATTCCCGCAACGTCATGCCATTCGCAGGCAGCGGCAAGGCCGTCTTGTAGCGCACCTGCTTCAAGGCGAAACTCGAGCGGATGTTCGCCACCCCCGGCAACCGCGTCAGGTAGTCGAGAAACCGCTCCAGCGCCTGAATGCTCGGCAACAGCACGCGCAACAGATAGTCCGGGTCGCCGGTCATCAAGTAGCACTCCATCACCTCGGGCCGCTCGGCGATTTCTTCCTCGAAGCGGTGCAGCGCCTGCTCGACCTGCTTTTCCAGGCTGACATGGATGAACACGTTCACATCCAGCCCCAGCACCTGCGGCGACAGCAAGGTCACCTGCTGGCGGATCACGCCCAGCTCTTCCATGGCCTTGACCCGGTTGAAGCACGGCGTCGGCGACAGGTTCACCGAACGGGCCAGCTCTGCGTTGGTGATGCGGGCGTTGTCCTGCAGGCTGTTGAGAATACTGATATCGGTACGATCGAGTTTGCGCATGAGACAAATTCACCGGTTTTTTGTGTTTATGAGGAATGTTTATCTGCACCGACCGGCAAAGGCAATCAACTTGAGAGAAAAATTCTTTCGCGCTGTCTCTACTATGTAATTGACGCTGACCTACCAGTCACAAGCCGGTAGTTCAGCGGCGGCCGCTTCAGAGCTCACAAAAACAACATTCGAGCGAGCGTAAAAAGCATGAACGAGTACGCCCCCCTGCGTTTGCATGTGCCCGAGCCTACCGGCCGGCCAGGCTGCCAGACCGATTTCTCCTACCTGCGCCTGAACGACGCAGGTCAAGTCCGTAAACCCCCTGTCGATGTCGACGCTGCCGACACGGCGGACCTGTCCTCCAGCCTGGTCCGCGTGCTCGACGAACAGGGCAATGCCCTTGGCCCATGGGCCGAAGGCATCGATCCGCAGACCCTGCGCCAGGGCATGCGTGCCATGCTCAAGACGCGGATCTTCGACAGCCGCATGGTCGTCGCCCAGCGCCAGAAGAAAATGTCTTTCTACATGCAGAGCCTGGGCGAAGAAGCCATTGGCAGCGCCCAGGCGCTGGCGCTCAACCGCAGCGACATGTGCTTCCCGACCTACCGCCAGCAGAGCATCCTCATGGCCCGCGATGTGTCGCTGGTCGAGATGATCTGCCAGTTGCTGTCCAACGAGCGGGACCCGCTCAAGGGCCGCCAGCTGCCGATCATGTACTCGGTGCGCGACGCCGGTTTCTTCACCATCAGCGGCAACCTGGCGACCCAGTTCGTGCAAGCCGTCGGCTGGGCCATGGCTTCTGCGATAAAGGGCGACACCAAGATTGCCTCGGCCTGGATCGGCGACGGCGCCACCGCCGAGTCGGACTTCCACACCGCCCTCACCTTCGCCCATGTGTACCGTGCCCCGGTGATCCTCAACGTGGTCAACAACCAATGGGCGATTTCCACCTTCCAGGCCATCGCCGGTGGTGAGTCGACCACCTTCGCCGCCCGCGGCGTGGGCTGCGGCATCGCCTCGCTGCGCGTCGACGGCAACGACTTCGTCGCGGTGTATGCCGCCTCGCGCTGGGCCGCCGAACGCGCCCGCCGTGGCTTGGGCCCGTGCCTGATCGAATGGGTCACTTACCGCGCCGGCCCGCACTCGACGTCCGACGATCCGTCCAAGTATCGCCCGGCAGACGACTGGAGCCACTTCCCGCTGGGCGACCCGATCGCCCGCCTGAAGCAGCACCTGATCAAGATCGGCCAATGGTCCGAGGAAGAACACCAAGCCGTCACTGCCGAATTCGAAGCCGCGGTCATCGCCGCGCAGAAGGAAGCCGAACAGTACGGCACCCTGGCCAACGGCCACATCCCGAGCGCCGCCTCGATGTTCGAGGACGTGTACAAGGAAATGCCCGACCACCTGCGCCGTCAACGCCAGGAACTGGGGGTTTGAGATGAACGATCACAACAACAGCATCAAACCGGAAAACGCCATGGCCACCACCACCATGACCATGATCCAGGCCCTGCGCTCGGCCATGGATGTCATGCTCGAGCGCGACGACAATGTGGTGATCTACGGCCAGGACGTGGGCTACTTCGGCGGCGTGTTCCGCTGCACCGAGGGGCTGCAGACTAAATATGGCAAGTCCCGCGTGTTCGACGCGCCGATCTCCGAAAGCGGCATCGTCGGCACTGCCGTGGGCATGGGCGCCTATGGCCTGCGGCCGGTGGTGGAAATCCAGTTTGCCGACTACTTCTACCCCGCTTCCGACCAGATCGTATCGGAAATGGCCCGCCTGCGTTACCGCTCGGCCGGCGAGTTCATCGCTCCGCTGACCCTGCGCATGCCCTGCGGTGGTGGCATCTATGGTGGCCAGACCCACAGCCAGAGCCCTGAAGCGATGTTCACCCAGGTTTGCGGCCTACGCACCGTCATGCCGTCCAACCCGTATGACGCCAAGGGCCTGTTGATCGCCTCGATCGAGTGCGACGACCCGGTGATCTTCCTCGAGCCCAAACGCCTGTACAACGGCCCGTTCGACGGCCATCACGACCGCCCTGTCACCCCGTGGTCCAAACACCCGCAAAGTGCCGTACCCGATGGCTACTACAGCGTGCCGCTGGACAAGGCAGCGATCACCCGTCCCGGCAACGACGTTACTGTGCTGACCTATGGCACCACCGTCTACGTGGCCCAGGTGGCCGCCGAAGAAACCGGCGTGGATGCCGAAGTCATCGACCTGCGCAGCCTCTGGCCGCTGGACCTGGAGACCATCGTTGCCTCGGTGAAGAAGACCGGCCGCTGCGTAGTCGTGCATGAAGCCACCCGCACCTGCGGCTTCGGGGCCGAGTTGGTGTCGCTGGTGCAGGAACATTGCTTCCATCACCTCGAAGCGCCCATCGAACGCGTCACCGGCTGGGACACCCCCTACCCTCACGCACAGGAATGGGCTTACTTCCCAGGCCCTTCGCGGGTAGGTGCGGCATTGAAACGGGTCATGGAGGTCTGAATGGGCACGCACGTCATCAAGATGCCGGACATCGGCGAAGGCATCGCGCAGGTCGAGTTGGTGGAGTGGTTCGTCAAGGTCGGCGATGTGATCGCCGAGGACCAGGTGGTGGCCGACGTCATGACCGACAAGGCCACCGTGGAAATCCCTTCGCCGGTCAGCGGCAAGGTACTGGCCCTGGGGGGCCAGCCAGGTGAAGTGATGGCGGTCGGCAGCGAGCTGATCCGCATCGAGGTGGAAGGCAGCGGCAACCATGTGGACGCGCCGCAGGCCAAGCCGACCGAGCCGCAGCCAGCACCGGTGGCCAGCAAACCCGAACCCCGTGTCGAGCCACAGCCTGTGGCCAACCCGGCATCCGCTGCACAGGGTGCTGCGCCGATTGTGCCGCGCCAGGCCAGCGACAAGCCCCTGGCCTCTCCGGCCGTGCGCAAGCGCGCCCTGGACGCGGGTATCGAACTGCGTTACGTGCATGGCTCAGGCCCGGCCGGGCGCATCCTGCACGAAGACCTCGATGCCTTCATGAGCAAGCCCCAGAGCCCTGCGGGCCAAGCGCCAGGCGGCTACGCCAGGCGCACCGACAGCGAGCAGGTGCAAGTGATCGGGCTGCGCCGCAAGATTGCCCAGCGTATGCAGGATGCCAAGCGCCGCGTCGCACACTTCAGCTACGTCGAAGAAATCGACGTCACCGCCCTGGAAGCCCTGCGCCAGCAGCTCAACAGCCAGCACGGCGAGCGCCGCGGCAAGCTGACCCTGCTACCGTTCCTGGTCCGTGCACTGGTCGTCGCCCTGCGCGATTTCCCGCAGATCAACGCCACCTACGACGACGAAGCCCAGGTCATCACCCGCCATGGTGCGGTGCATGTCGGCATCGCCACGCAAGGTGACAACGGTCTGGTGGTACCGGTGCTGCGCCATGCCGAGGCCGGCAGCCTGTGGGGCAATGCCGGCGAGATTTCGCGCCTGGCCAGTGCCGCGCGCAACAACAAGGCCAGCCGCGAAGAACTGTCCGGCTCGACCATCACCCTGACCAGCCTCGGCGCATTGGGCGGCATCGTCAGCACGCCGGTGGTCAACACCCCGGAAGTGGCGATCGTTGGTGTCAACCGTATCGTCGAGCGGCCCGTGGTGATCGACGGCCAGATCGTCGTGCGCAAGATGATGAACCTGTCCAGCTCGTTCGACCACCGGGTGGTCGATGGCATGGATGCCGCATTGTTCATCCAGGCCGTACGCAGCCTGCTTGAGCAGCCCGCCTGCCTGTTCGTGGAGTGAGCATGCAACCGACTATCGATACCACCCTGCTGATCATTGGTGGCGGCCCCGGCGGCTACGTCGCCGCCATCCGCGCCGGCCAACTGGGCATCCCTACCGTGCTGGTGGAAGGCCAGGCGTTGGGCGGCACCTGCCTGAACATCGGCTGTATTCCGTCCAAGGCGCTGATCCATGTGGCCGAGCAGTTCCACCAGACCACCCGCTACACCGGGCAATCCGAACTGGGCATCAGCGTATCCTCGCCACACCTGGACATCAGCCGCAGCGTGGCCTGGAAGGACGGCATCGTCGACCGCCTGACCACCGGCGTGGCTGCGTTACTGAAAAAACACGGGGTCAAGGTGATCCATGGCTGGGCGAAGATCCTCGACGGCAAGCACGTCGATGTCGACGGCCAACGCATCCAGTGCGAGCACCTGCTGCTGGCCACCGGCTCGAACAGCGTCGAACTGCCCATGCTTCCCTTGGGCGGCCCCATCATTTCATCCACCGAGGCCTTGGCGCCGACCACGTTGCCACAGCATTTGGTGGTCGTAGGCGGCGGCTACATCGGCCTTGAGCTGGGCATCGCCTACCGCAAGCTGGGCGCGCAGGTCAGTGTGGTGGAGGCGCGTGAGCGTATCCTGCCCACCTACGACAGCGAACTCACCGCCCCGGTAACGGAGTCGTTGAAAAAGCTGGGCATTGCCCTGCATCTGGGCCACAGCGTGCAAGGGTACGAGAATGGCTGCCTGCTGGCGGCCGACGGCCAGGGCGGGCAGCTGCGCCTGGAGGCCGACCGGGTGCTGGTGGCTGTAGGCCGCCGGCCACGCACCCAGGGTTTCAACCTGGAATGCCTGGACCTGAAGATGAACGGCGCGGCCATCGCCATCGACGAACGCTGCCAGACCAGCATGCGCAACGTCTGGGCCATCGGCGACGTGGCGGGCGAACCGATGCTGGCCCACCGGGCGATGGCGCAAGGCGAGATGGTTGCTGAAATAATTGCCGGCAATGCGCGGCGTTTCGAACCCAGCGCAATTGCCGCGGTGTGCTTCACCGACCCGGAGGTGGTGGTCGTGGGCAAAACGCCGGTGCAGGCCAGCGAACAGGGCCTGGACTGCATCGTCGCGCAGTTCCCGTTTGCCGCCAATGGCCGGGCCATGAGCCTGGAGTCGAAAACGGGCTTCGTGCGCGTGGTGGCGCGGCGCGACAACCACCTGATCGTAGGTTGGCAGGCGGTTGGCGTGGCGGTTTCGGAGCTGTCCACAGCCTTCGCCCAGTCACTGGAAATGGGCGCCCGGCTGGAAGATATCGCGGGCACTATCCATGCCCATCCGACCTTGGGCGAAGCCGTGCAGGAAGCGGCGTTGCGCGCACTCGGCCACGCCCTGCACATCTGACACTGAAGCGGCTGCGGCCGATTTGACCCGCGGCGCCCCAGGCGCCACGGGTCTTTTTTTCAGTGATCGTGGGCTACTCCGACACCGTATTCTTGCCCTTCCCTTTTGCCCGGTACAGGGCCTGGTCGGCACGGCCCAGCAGTGCAAGCTGGTCTTCACCTTCGCGCCATTGCACCACCCCATAGCTCATGGTGAGCCGGCACTCTCCCACAGGTTCCACCCGCATGAGCACCTGCTGCAGCGTTTGCGCCACCTCCAGCGCCTCGCCCAACGAAGTCTGCGGCAAGACCATGACAAACTCGTCCCCCCCCCAGCGCGCCAGCAGATCCTGCTCGCGCAGGCAACTGCGCACCTGGTCGACCACCCGCACCAGCGCCGCATCGCCCCGCGCGTGGCCATAGCGATCATTGATCGGTTTGAAGTCATCCAGGTCCATGACGATCAGCGCCAGAGGCTGGCGAAAACGCAGGGCGCGCTCGCACGCCTGTTGCAGCGATTTTTCCAGCCGATAGCGATTGGCCACGCGGGTCAAGGCATCACGCTCGGCCAGCTCGCGGTTTTCGTCGAGCTGACGCTGCAACTGCTGGTTCACCCATGACAGCTCACGGGTATGTTCCGCCACCAAGGTTTCCAGAGACTGGTTTTTCTGCTCCAGTTCGGCCACCAGGCGTTTGCCCGCATCGATGTTGCGGTGGGCGCCCAGCATGCGCGCCACCGAGCCATCGGCGTTGCGGTCGATGATATGGCCGCTGTCTTCGATCCACAGGTAACTGCCGTCCTGGCAGCGGCAGCGGTACTCGATGAGGTAGCGCTCGTTGCGCTGGTTGATGTAGGCCTCGAAGTGCGCCATCACCCGTGGGTAGTCCTCGGGGTGGATCACGCTCTCCCAGGTCAGCACGGTATTGGCCAGCGAATGGCTGGGGTAGCCGAGCATGGCGTACCAGCCGGGGTTGCGGTAGACGTAGCCGCTATTGGCATGCCAGTCCCATATACCGTCACTGATCAAATCGAAAAGCGTGTGCAACTGCTGTTCACTGAAGCCCGCGGGCCCCGGCATTGGTTCCTGACTCATAGGACGCTCTCCCTGGTGTCCAGCAACTGCGCCCCGGTCAAGGCTGCCGACAATGCTCATGATTGCCGCAAGCGGCAAGTTCGTTCCCCTGCAGGGCGAGCATATGCCGTGCAGGTGGCGACCGGAATAGCCGCAATGGCCTATTTTCGCACCCCGGCGGGCTGGCATGGGTTTTGCCCAGGTTCCCCTGCGTTGCAATGTCCAAGGAGGCTACATGGCAATCACCCTCAACGGCCTGGGTTGGCAGGCCAACGTGCAGCATCACCACCGCACCGGCCAGGACCCAGCGCCTGCCGATGGCACCCCGTTTCGCGCGCCGCTGGCCACCCCCTCGGCTTCAGCGCAGCAGAACTGCCAGGGCAATACTTCGCAGCAAAACGCCGATGATGCGCGCGAAGAGGCCTTCGCCAAGCTCAAGGTGCTGCTGCAGAACCCAGGCCTTGCCACACACCGGCTGGCCGGCGCCCCGACCGAGCAAACCAGCAAGGCCGTGCAGGACTTCCGTGATTACATGGCCAAGTCACCGGAGGAGAAGATCAAGGAAAAGATCTTGCAA
Organism: Pseudomonas sp. NBRC 111131; assembly: GCF_001320525.1. Classification (NCBI taxonomy): domain Bacteria; kingdom Pseudomonadati; phylum Pseudomonadota; class Gammaproteobacteria; order Pseudomonadales; family Pseudomonadaceae; genus Pseudomonas; species Pseudomonas sp. NBRC 111131. Next base: position 325,230 of record NZ_BCBH01000003.1, read on the forward strand.
GAACTGGGCTTGACCGAGGATGACTACAACAGCCTGCCACCGGAGAAGAAAGACCGGGTCGACAGGCAAATCGCGCAGCGTCTGCAGGAAGACGTCCGGATGAAAACCCAGGCGAAAGTGGAACAGGAGGCTGCACGCGCTGCACAGGCTCGCCAGGGTACCGACATCGCCGCCTCGCAAGGCACCGATGAGCGTGAGAAAGCCCTGGAAACCAGGCCAGCCTGAGCACGCCCTGCCACCTCGCGGGCGGGGTGGCATGGCGAAGGGTGGGCACAGCGTGGGTAATGTAGGCCTGTGCCAGCAAAGTCATGGGACATTTCTTCAATCAATGTCAGCAGGTCGTATAATCCCGCCCCCAAAAATCCGATGATGTTTTCTCATGAAGAAACTGCTGTACGTCGTAACCCTCGCCCTCACCGTCATCTCGCCTGCCCTCGCCAATCCTCCCGCCACCTTTACCGAAGCCAAAGTTGTCGCCAAGCAGCGCATCTATCTTGACCAGGCCGATAGCGCCATGGGGGATCTGTACTGCGGCTGCAAGTGGACCTGGGTAGGCAAGTCCGGCGGCCGGGTAGACTTGAAGTCCTGTGGTTACCAGGCCCGCAAACTGCAGACCCGTGCCGAGCGTACCGAGTGGGAGCACATCGTGCCGGCGTGGACATTTGGCCACCAGCGCCAATGCTGGCAGAACGGTGGGCGCGAGCACTGCGTCGATAGCGACCCGACCTTCCGCGCCATGGAGGCCGACCTGTTCAACCTCTACCCGTCCGTGGGTGAAGTGAATGGTGACCGCAGCAACTTCAACTACGGCATGGTCTCGGGGGTTGCGCCACAGTACGGCCAGTGCACCACCAGGATCGACTTCCAGCAAAAAGCTGCGGAACCGCGCGACGAAGTGAAAGGCTTGGTGGCGCGCACAACGTTCTACATGTTCGACCGCTACCAGTTGAGCATGTCGCGCCAGCAGCAACAGCTGCTCATGGCCTGGGACAAGCAGCATCCGGTGTCGGCATGGGAAAAGGAGCGCGACCAACGTATTGCCCAGGTCATGGGGCATGCCAACCCCTTCGTCACCGGCGAGCGCACCTGGACGCTTGGCTACAAGCCCGCAGGTGCCAGCATTGCCGCTTCAGTGCCCGCTCAGGCCAAGCCGACCCTGGCGAGCGCCTCGATAGACGGTGCGATCATCGGCAACCGCACCAGCCATCTGTATCACCTGGCCAGCGGCTGCCCGGGCTACAGCCAGGTGGCCCAGAAAAACCAAGTCGCTTTCGGCAGCGAAGCACAAGCGCAGGCTGCGGGCTATCGCAAGGCCGGTAACTGCAAATAGCAATTCCACCCCCTGCGGCAGCGGGTCCACCCGCGAAGCACATGGCGCGGGCTTTACAGCCCGTCAGCCTTTGAGCGTGGGCCTGGCAACTTCAGGTGGCGCGCATACCAGGGCCTGCGCGGCACGCGCCGCAGCAGGTCACTGACATCGCTGTCCCCGCTGAAGGTGATACGCAATGCCAGTTTCATGGCCTCGACTTCCATTTCCCCTGCCCCGCCACCGGCGTCGGCGATACCTCCGCACCCATGGGTCAACGGCCCCAGCCAAGGGTCGGCCACGTCCACCCAGGGCCCGGGGGCGAACCAGGAAACACCGTTGACCACCCGGCGCTGCACCTCACCCGGGTGCGCGCGCTCGTGAGCGCGGTACCAGTCCTCGATACGGTCGTCGATCCAACCATGGAAGCGCCAGAACACCGGGTTCACGTGGGATGAAAACGGATCACCGAGAAAGTCGTTCTCGGCACGGTACCAGCGCGCCGCGTAGTCGACCTGGTCGCGATCACCCACCACCGGCATGCCGTTTGACGGGTCGCGGGTCACGGTGGCCCAGCGCATGTGCAACCAGTCGTGAATGTTCAGCTCGACTTCGGAACCAAACTGCCCCAGGGTCAGGCGACTGAGGTAGTCCGGGTCCTGATAATTCGATTCCCACACCTGAAAATTGCTGAAGAAGGTTTCTGCCGCCTTGATGCCGTGCAACCACTGGCTCAATTCATCGTCCTGCGCCGCGACCCAGGCAGGGGGCACCGAATTGCCATCGTGGTTTTCCTGGTAGCGAATGAACCCCACGCGGTCGTACTCGAGCTGCGGTGACGGCAATGGCAGGCGCGCCCAATTGGGCAGGTCCGGTTGCAGGCTACGGGCATGCCCGAGCATGTGTCGGTGCATGAAGAAGAAATCCTCGCCTGAGCCATTGAGGTGCTTGCGCCGCCCTCGCGCCCCCCGCTCGGCGTCACGCGGGCCGGGTTGCCAGCCGGCACCGCGCAGGGCATCGCGCTTGTCCTGGTCAAGGCGGTGCCACTTGTCCCGGGTGGCATGCCACACCTGGTGGAACAGACGATGTTCGGGCGATACCAGCCAGGCCATCAGCGCGGGTGCCAGCGGCGTGACCTGGCGAGCCTCGGGGAAGGCGCGCTTGGTGGCAACAAAATGGCTGTCCGGCTCGGGCAGCGACAGCGGGCGGTCGATGCGGCGAATGCGCCCGGTCAGGGTACCTGCCCCCGCATCGCCCCAGGCACCCCAAACCTCGTCCAAGGTCGCTTCCAGCATGTGGCTGGGCACCGACTCGCCAGCCGGCACCAAGCGCCAGCGCAGCGTGCTGGCGTCGGCGACAACCAGCTCGCCCAGCACCCGGTAGCGCGGCATCTGTTCGCCACGCAGCCGTTCTGCGACGTCGATGAACCCACGCAGTGAACGGCCGCTGGGACCGACGTCGAGCAGCATCTGCACCGCCTGCAGCGGCAAACCGTCCAGACCGCCGTCTACGCCGCCAAAGCGCAGGTCCCAGATGCCGCGCAGCGTATCGGCGATTCTCACCCCACCTGCTTCGGGGGCCTCGACACTGGCCTCGCCAGGCGTCTGCACCTCGTCCTTCTCGAGCGTTTCATCGTAGTCCCGCGGCTGACGTGCGTACCACGCCGCCGAACCCGCAGCCCCGGCTACCGCCAGCCCCACCATGAACCCACGCCTGGAAAACCTCATCGCCACATCCGTATCCGTGTCAGCCACGCCTTTGGAGCTAGAACGAGAGGCCACGAATCAAATTTACCGGTACTGCGGCGCTAAATTTCCCTGCAGCCCTCTCGTCCCTCCGTGACAGGCAAGCCCCGCAGCGGCGGGCGCCGGCATCGCATCGACCCTGGCAATCAACGGGATGGCAATGAACACGACCCGCTTCAGCAAGGCCCCCTACCTCGTCGCCCTGACGCTGATCATCGCGCTCGCGGCCACAGCGGCCTGGTACTTCTTCGCTTACCTGCCTGCAGGCTACCCACGCGAAGTGATCAAACAGGCCAATGCGCTGCAGGAGCGCATCATCTCCTTCGACAGCCACATCACCGTACCGCTGAACTTCGGCACCGAGGGCCAGGAAGCGGACAAGGACGGCGAGCATCAGTTCGACCTGGTCAAGGCTGGCCGTGGCCGCCTTTCCGGCGCCGCGCTGACCCTGTTTGGCTGGCCCGAGATCTGGAACGGCGCCAACGCGCCCCATCGCCCCACCGCCGCCTTCGTCGACGAAGCCCGCCACCAACAGGAAGTACGCTACAAGATACTCACCGGCATGGTCCGCGACTTCCCCAACCAGGTCGGCATCGCCTACACCCCCGCCGATTTTCGTCGGCTGCACGGTGAAGGCAAGTTCGCCATCTTCCTCAGCATGCTCAATGCCTACCCCTTGGGCGAAGACCTCAACGCCCTGGACGACTGGGCTGCACGCGGCATGCGCATGTTCGGTTTCAGCTACGTGGGCAACAACGCGTGGGCCGACTCCTCGCGCCCGCTGCCCTTCCTCAATGATACGCCGGACGCCCTCGGCGGCCTGTCGCCCCTGGGCGAGCAGGCCGTGGCGCGGCTCAACGACCTGGGCGTGATCATCGACGTATCGCAGATGTCTACCCTGGCCCTGGAAGACGTGGCACGCCTGACCCGCGCCCCGATGGTGGCCTCCCACTCGGCACCGCGCGCGCTGGTGGACATTCCACGCAACCTCAGTGACCGCGAACTGCAAGCCATCAAGAAAAGCGGCGGCGTGGTCCAGGTAGTGGGCTTCCCCGCTTACCTCAAGCCGCTGAGCCAGGCCACCCTGGACAAGCTCAATGCCCTGCGCGCACGCTTCGACCTGCAACCGCTCAACGGCCTGGCCAACGCGCTGATGCCCGGCGACGCGATCATCGCCATCTGGCCAGAGCAGAAGTTCGGCGAGTATGCCAGCGCGCTGTACGCCATCCTCGAAGAAGAGCCTCGCGCCACCGTCAAGGACCTGGTGGACGCCATCGACTACACCGTGCGCAAGATCGGTATCGACCATGTCGGCATCGCCTCGGACTTCAACGACGGCGGCGGGGTTACGGGCTGGATGAACGTCGGTGAGTCGCGCAATGTCACCGCCGAGCTGATCCTGCGCGGTTACTCCGATGCCGACATCGCCAAACTCTGGGGCGGCAACTTCCTGCGGGTATGGGAAGCGGTGCAGCGCCTGGGCAAGCCCGGTGCTGCCGGCCAGGCACAAGCGGGGCGCGGCTGATGAACGACCGCCGTAATTTCCTGAAGCAGGCCGGCCTGCTCGCCGCCGGCTTGCCCCTGGCGGCCGGCTTCAGCCCTGTTGCCCAGGCCGCAAAGCCGCTGGCACAACCGACCCAGGACAAGTGGCAGGCCCTGCGCCAGCAGTTCGACCTGGACCCGGCCTACCTGCACTTCTGTAACTTCCTTCTCACCTCTCACCCCCGTGTGGTGAGCGACGCCATCGCCCACTTTCGCGCACGCCTGGACCAGAACCCCGGGGAAATGCTCGACTGGGACCGCGAGGAACTCTGGGGGTATGAACACGATGTGCGCGCCTGGGCCGGCCGGTATTTCGGCGTGCAGCCAGGCCAGGTAGCCCTGACCGGCAGCACCACCGATGGCTTGGCGATGATCTACGGTGGCCTGCAGGTACCGCCGGGCAAGGAGATTCTGGTCAGCGCCCACGAGCACTACTCCACCAATACCCGGCTTGACTACCGCGAACGGATGATGGGCACCCAGGTACGCCGCGTGACGCTGTTCAAGGACCCCCACCTGGCCTCGGTGGATGAAATGCTCGGCAATATCCGCCAGGCCATCCGCCCCGAGACGCGCGTGCTGGGCATGACCTGGGTGCAGTCCGGCAGCGGCGTCAAACTGCCAGTGCGCGAGGTCGGCGAGCTGGTGAAAACGCTCAACCAGGGCCGCGATGCGCACGACCGCATCCTCTACGTGGTCGACGGCGTGCACGGCTTCGGCATCGAAGACGTGACATTCGCCGACTTCAACTGCGACTACTTCATCGCCGGTACCCACAAGTGGCTGTTCGGCCCGCGCGGCACCGGCGTGATCATCGCCCGGGAGCAAGCGCCGCAACCTTACCTGGTGCCCAGCGTGCCCACCTTCACCAAGGGCGAGAACTTCGGCACCTTGATGACCCCCGGCGGCTACCACGCCTTCGACCACCGCCTGGCCCTGGGCAAGGCGTTCGAGCTGCACCTGCAACTGGGCAAAGCCGATGTCCAGGCACGGGTGCACCAGCTCAACGACTACCTCAAGGAGCGCCTGGCCGAACACGCCAAGGTGCAACTGGTAACGCCACGCAGCAGCCAGCTTTCTGCCGGGTTCACCTTCTTTCGCGTCGAAGGCCGGGACTGCGACGCCGTGGCCCGTCACCTGATGGCCAACAAGGTGATCAGCGACGCCGTGGACCGCGATGTCGGCCCTGTGGTGCGGCTGGCCCCAAGCCTGCTCAACGACGAAACCGAGATCGACCGGGTGATGGCCATCCTCGCCCCACAACTTGCCTGACCTTTCGCCATTCATGAGAACCGCCATGCACGTATTCAAGCCCCTGGCCCTGGTGGCCGCGCTGTTCGCCACCGCCCCGGCCTTCGCCGCCGACGCACGTCAACCCGGCGCTGTGTTCCAGGACTGCAAGGATTGCCCAAAGATGGTGGTGCTGCCCGCCGGCAGCTTCACCATGGGTACGCCCGAGGATGAAGTCGGCCGCCAGCCCGATGAAGGCCCGCTGCACACCGTGACCTTCGCCAAACCGTTCGCCATCAGCCAGTTCCATGTCCTGGCCAAGCAGATGCAGGCCTGGCAGCGCGAGGCCAAGGTTACCCTCCCCGACGGCGACGACCGCCCGGGCCGCCTCTGCAGCAACGGCAAGCCCAGTTACCCCCAGGGGCCTGAGCAGCCGGCCGTGTGCATCAGCTATGACGAAGTGAAGGCCTACATCGCCTGGCTTTCGAAGAAGACCGGCAAGCATTACCGCATGGTCAGCGAAGCCGAACGCGAGTATGCCGCACGTGCCGGCAGCACCGGCCCGTTCCCCTTCCCCTTCGATGAAGGCAAGGAGTACAGCATCGCCAAGCACGCCAACACCTACGGCCCTGTCGACGGCTACAGCTTCACCTCACCGGCGGGCGCTTTCCCGCCCAATGCCTTCGGCGTCTACGACATGCATGGCAATGTCTATGAATGGGTGGCCGACTGCATGCACGACAGCTACGTAGGGGCGCCGACTGACGGCAGTGCCTGGATGGAAGCCAGCTGCGAATACAACCACATCCGTGGCAACGACTACAGCGAAGCCCCGGTGTTCTCCCGCTCCGGCAACCGCAATTACCGCGAACCCTACGTGCGCGGCGACTGGCTGGGCTTTCGTGTTGTGCGCGAGCTCTGACCCACCTCCCCCAACCAATGGCCAACAGGCACCGCAATCGGTGCCTCACTGGCCCCGGCCAACGGCCTGGGCCTGCTAAAGAACCACGCCTGCCGAACGTCTCCTTCACAGGGCAACCGCCCACACGGCGCCTGCCCGCGCAGCGCCGCAACCGCATCCGCGCATCCACCAGGAACCCACCATGAACCGATCGACCCCTGGCGCACTTCGCGAACTCCTCGGCCTGCTCAAACCCTACCGACTGATCGTCGCCCTTGCCGTAGGCCTGGGTATCGTCGGCGGCTTGTGCATCACCCTGCTGCTCGCCAACATCAACAACCTGCTGCATGCCCCTGGCGCCCTGACCTGGGGCGTAGTGCTGGCCTTCGCCGGTATCTGTCTGGTGGCACTGGGTTCCTCCATCGCTTCGGACATCGGCACCAACTATGTTGGCCAGCACGTGATTGCCCGTTTGCGCCGGGAGCTGGGGGAGAAGGTGCTGAGCGCACCCATCGAACAGATCGAGCGCTACCGCAGCCATCGCCTGATCCCGGTCCTGACCCATGACGTGGACACCATCAGCGACTTCGCCTTCGCCTTCGCGCCACTGGCCATCTCGCTGTCGGTGACCCTGGGCTGCCTCGGTTACCTGGCGCAGCTTTCCTGGCAGATGTTCCTGATTGCTGCGCTCGCCGTGTTGCTGGGCACGGCGGTGCAGTATGTCGCACGCCTGCGCGGCATCAGCGGTTTCAACGATGCGCGCGAGGCCGAAGATGAATTGCAGAAGCACTATGATGGGGTCGCGTCCGGCGCCAAGGAGCTGCGCATCAGCCGCCCACGCCGCCAACGCATGTTCAGCGAGCGCATCACCCGTACGGCGAACTACATCCGCGATACCCACGTGCGCTCGATCAACATCTTCGTCATCGCCAAGAGCCTGGGCTCGATGCTGTTCTTCGTGGTCATCGGCCTGGTGCTGGCGCTACAGCAAGCCCAGCTGATCAGCGACCCCAAGGTCACCAGCGGGTTCGTCCTGGTGCTGTTGTACATGAAAGGGCCGCTGGAGCACCTGGTTTCAACCCTGCCCATCATCAGCCGGGCGCAGATCGCCTTGCGCCGTATCGCCGAGCTGTCCACCCAGTTCTCCTCGCCTGAGCCGCACCTGCTGCTCGACGCCGCTGAAGTACCGGACCAGCAAATCCGTAGCCTGGAACTGCGCGACGTACGCTTCGCCTTCCCGCCGGTGGACGGCGCGGCGCCCTTCACCCTGGGGCCGATCAACCTGCGCATCGCGCAGGGCGATATCCTTTTCATCGTCGGTGAGAACGGCTGCGGCAAGACCACCCTGATCAAGCTGCTGCTGGGCCTGTATGCCCCTCACCAGGGGGAAATCCTGCTGGATGGCCAGCCCGTCACCGCGGCCAGCCGTGACGACTATCGCCAACTGTTCACCACTGTGTTCGCCGACTACTACCTGTTCGATGACCTGCTGCAGGATGCCGAGGCCTTGCCCGCAGACGCTGGCAAATACCTGCAACGCCTGGAGATCGCACACAAGGTGCAGATTCGCGATGGGGCCTTCACCACCACCGACCTGTCCACCGGCCAGCGCAAGCGCCTGGCGCTGGTCAACGCATGGCTGGAGAAGCGCCCGGTGCTGGTGTTCGATGAATGGGCCGCCGACCAGGACCCAACGTTCCGGCGCATCTTCTATACCCAGTTGCTGCCCGAACTGAAGCGCCTGGGCAAGACCATCATCGTCATCAGCCACGACGACCGTTACTTCGAGGTGGCCGATCACCTGTTGCGTCTGCGCGATGGAAAACGGGTGGAAACCGAGGTGGCTGAATTTTCCAGCTGATTTTTTTCCGGTTCTGGGTGAGCTATACGTCACATAAATGCAAATAAAACTCATAAGTAATTCTGCCAACATTGAGTATCCGCATGACCACTAATACGCTTTCACCGCTGGCCCGAGCGGTTCGCAGAACATCACAGGCTTTGCTTGCTCCTTCGCTGCTTGCGTGCGCCCTGGCAGCTTCCATGAACGCCCAGGCCGAGCCGGTGGCGCTGGATATTCCGCCCCAAGGGCTGGTGGGGGCGCTCAACACCCTGGCCAAGCAGGCCGACCTGCAGTTGCTGTACAGCCCGGAAAACCTGCGCGACACCCCCGTCCCGGCGATCAAGGGCAACATGGAGCCAGAACAGGCCCTGCGCTTGCTGCTGCGCGGCAGCGGCCTGACCTACCAGCTCGACGGCCACACCGTGATTCTCAACGGGGCCAGCAACTCGTCGGCGATGGAACTGGGGCCGCTGAAAATCAATGCCAACCGCCTGGATGCGACCAGCGAAGGCACCGAGTCCTATGCTGGCCGGGCGGTCACGATCGGCAAGGGCACGCACACCCTGCGCGAAACACCCCAGGCCGTCACCGTGCTGACGCGCAAGTTCATGGATGACCAGAACATCAACACCATCGACCAGGCCATGGAAAAAACCCCTGGCATCGCGGTGTACGAGTCACCCATGGGCGGCAAGTACTTCTACTCCCGCGGCTTCATGATGCAGGGGCAGTACCAGTACGACGGCGTGCCGCTGGATGTGGGCGGTGAGTATGTCCAAGCCAACAGCTTCTCTGGCGACATGGCCTACTACGACCGGGTGGAGGTGCTCAAGGGCGCCGCCGGGATGATGAAAGGCTCGGGCAGCTCCGCGGGTGGAGTCAACTTCGTCCGTAAACGCGGGCAGAGCAAACCCACCACCAGCCTGAGCCTCTCAGCAGGCTCCTGGGACAACTACCGCGGCCAGGTCGACACCGGCGGCCCGCTCAACGAGTCAGGCACCCTGCGTGGCCGGGCGGTGGTGGCGCTGCAGGATCGCCAGTATTTCTACGACCTGGGCAAACGCAACGACCAGATCCTCTACGGCGCCCTGGACTACGACGTGACCCCCGACACCACCGTGGGGGTGGGCGTCGCCTACGAGCGGCTCGATGCCAGGCCCTGCTGGCACGGCCTGCCGCGTTACAGCGATGGCAAGGACCTGAAACTCAGCCGTTCGACCTGCCTGGGTGCATCCTGGAACACCTGGGACAGCGAGCGCACCACCGTGTTCGCCGACCTGACCCACCAGTTCAACGACAACTGGGCCTTAAAGTTCGCCGGTGTCTGGACCCATAACGACCAGGACATCAAATATGCCCTGTCGGAAACACCGGACGGCGTACCCCACGGTGCAAGCACAGCGCCCTCCTCGGTGTACTCCGGGCTGTTCGACTACGACCAGACCGACTACGGCTTCGATGCCTACGTGGATGGCAAATTCGATGCGTTCGGCCTGCAGCACGAGCTGATCGTCGGGGCCAACGCCAGCCGGGCCAAGACCCGCGACCATTGGGCCCTGATCAACATGACCGATTTGCTCGGCACCTCCCAGGACCCGTTCAACCCCAACCCGCACATCCCCGAGCCAAGCGATGGGTTCTACCCACCCAACTCTTACCGGGGCGGCTCGGTTCCCACCGAAACGGACACCAAGCAGTACGGCACCTATGCCACGCTGCGGCTGAAGCTTGCCGAGCCGTTGACCTTCGTCCTGGGCTCGCGTGTCAGCTGGTACCGCAACAGCCGCGATTCCTACACCCAGTCGTGGGACTACTGGCAGCACGACAAGAGCCAGGAAAATGGCGAAGTCACCCCCTTCGCAGCGCTCATCTATGACTTGAACGACAACTGGTCCGTCTACACCAGCTACGCCAGTATCTTCCAGCCTCAGAGCACCTATACCGATGAGTCCGGCAGCCCGCTGCAACCCAAGACCGGCGCCAGTTACGAGTTGGGTATCAAGGGTGAGCTGATGGACGGCCGCGTCAACACCGCCTTCAACCTGTTCCGCACCATCGAGGAACACAGGGCCGAAGCCAACTACGACAGCTCCTGCCCAGGCTCGTCGGATGGCTTCTGCTACAGCGATGTCGGCAAGGTCAGGGCACAGGGCTTCGAGGCAGAAATCAGCGGCGAGGTCATCGACCGGCTGCAAGTGCTGGCAGGCTATACCTACACCCAGACCAAATACCTGGACAGCACCAACGACAACCCACAGGAGCCCGCCTTCTCGGTCAGCTACTTCCCGCGCCATCTGTTGCGCGCCTGGGCTGACTACCAGCTGGCCGGCGACCTCGATCGCTGGAGCGTGGGTGCCGGCGTAACGGCGCAGAGCGACGTTTCCTTCCGCGATGCGAACGTGGCGCCTGCGGTGAAATCGGTCCAGTCGGGTTATGCCATCTGGAGTGGCCGCATCGGCTACCGTATCGACGACAACTGGACCGTTGCGCTCAACGGCAACAACCTGCTCGACAAGAAGTACTACCAGAGCGTGGGGGCTGTTTCGTGGGGCAACTTCTACGGTGAGCCACGCAACTTCATGGTGACACTGAAAGGGACGTTCTGACGTCGCGTCCGGACGCGTGTTCGCATCAATCAAAAGGGGCCGCATAGCGGCCCCTTTACTGTTCACGCGTACTTCATGCAACGGCTCGGTCAGCCGCCAGCAGCCGGGCCAACGCCTGGCACAAACGCTCGTGCACGTGCAGCACGTCTGGCACGACAGCCGCCATGCGCAACAGGTCATGGGTCAACCCCGGCAACTCCAGCAACTGGACCTCGACGCCGGCCGCACGCAAGCGCTCGGCATAGGCCAGCCCTTCATCCAACAGCGGATCGAGCCCGGCCAGGGCAACGATCGCCGGCGCCACGCCGCTCAGGTCATCGGCCAGCAATGGCGAGAAGCGCCAGTCCTGGCGGTCCTGTGGTGTGCGGGCGTAATGCCCGTAGAACCACTCCAGGGTCTCGTTTTCCAGCAGGTAGCCTTCACCGAACAGGGTGCGCGAGACACGCTGGCGGCTCGCATCCGTGACCGGGTAGCAGAGCAGTTGGGCACGCGGCGTCAACACGGCACGCTCCCCAAGCCTGGCTGCCTCGATGGCCAGCACCGTGGCCAGGGTCGCACCCGCGCTGTCGCCACCCAAGGCCACCCGGTCAAGGTCCAGGGCCAGGCGCTGACCTTGCTCGGCCAGCCAGGCCAGGCAATCCTGGCCATCTTCCAGCGCCACCGGGAAACGGTGCTCCGGCGCCAGTCGGTAGCCCACCGCAAGCACCGCGCAACCTGCACGCGCACTCAGTTCGCGGCACACACCGTCATGGCTGTCGAGGCTGCCAACCACAAACCCCCCGCCGTGGAAATACACCAGCACCGGCAGCGTACCCGCCACCTGTGCCGGGCGGTACAAGCGCAGCGGTAGGGTCCAGCCGTCCCTGGCCGGGGCCTGCAGGGCTTCAACGCTCACCCCCGGCGGCACCGGCCAACGCAACTGTTCGGTGGACTGCTCGAAGACCTTGCGGGCCTGTTCAGGGCTCATGCGGTGCAACGGCTCGTTGCCGGCATTGGCTTGGGCAAGGTCGAGAAAAGCTTCAAGTTCAGGATGCAGCATGGTGTTCCTCGGAGGGGGGAGGCCCGCAGCGGCCTCCCCCGATTGCATGACGGAAGGGTTCAGCCCAGGTGCTCCAGGCAGTGGTCGATCAGCAGTTCCAGCTCGGCGCGGTAGTCATCCATCAACGCTTGCACGGTTTCGGGGCGATAGCGGCGTGTGCTGTAGACACAGCGCAGCGCCAGGCAACCGTCGTAGACCTGGCCGATGATCTCCAGCCAGTTGGCCAGGCGGGCCGCCGGGCTGTAACAGTCCCCGGTGTCCTCGGCGGCGGGCACCAGCATCGCCTGGTCATCGAAGCTCTGGTCGAACTGCCCCAGGTAGTTGAAGGTGATGCGGGCCTGGGGCAGGCGCGCAAGACGCTCGCCCAGCGCAGGCTCGCCGAGGTAGCGCAGCACGCCATAGCCGATGCCTTTGTTAGGTATCGCCTGCAGTTGCCCCTGGATGGCCCGGATCGAGCCACCCATGTCCGCCTCGGGCTGCAAGCGCACCGGGAACATGCTGGTGAACCAGCCCAAGGTGCGGGACAGGTCGAGCGCCTCGAACAGGTCTTCGCGCCCGTGGCCCTCCAGTTGCACCAGCACCGACTCCTGCTCGCTCCAGCGGCACAGCACGCGCCCCAGCGCAGTCAGCAGCAGGTCGTTGATCTGCGTGCCGTAGGCCGCAGGGGCCTCCTTGAGCAGGCGCGTGGTGTGGGCCGCCGAAAGCACGACCCTGGCCACCGCCTGCTGGCTGACCTCGTTGCGGCCCCTGGGGTTGTCGCAGGGCAGATCACGGCCGGGACGGTCCAATTGCCCCAGCCACCAGTCGGTTTCCTCGCTGGCGATGCGCCCTGCGTCCTGCGCCAGGCGCTCGACCCAGGCGCGGTAGCTGCTGCTGCGCATCGGCAGCACAGGTTCCAGGCCCTGGCAACAGGCCTCATAGGCGGTGCGCAGGTCCTCGAGCAGCACCCGCCAGGACACTGCGTCCACCACCAGGTGATGGATCACCAGCAACAGGCGTGCTTCACCGTCCGCCATGGCCACATGCAGCGCGCGCCACATCGGGCCGTTGGCCAGGTCGAGGCTGCGCTGCGCTTGATTGGCCAGGCAGTCCAGTGCCTGGGCATCGGCGGCCTCGCGGCGCCACAGCACCGGCGCACAGGCCTCTTCGTCCAGGTAATGCTGCATCCAGCGCCCACCGTCGCGGGTAAAGCGCAGGCGCAGCGAATCGTGGTGACGCTGGATCACCGCCAGGGCACGCTCCAGCGCATCCAGGTCCAAGGCGCTGCGCGCCTTGAGCATCAGTGCCTGGTTGAAGTGGTGCGGCTCGCTCATGTCCTCGGCGAACAGCCACTCTTGAATCGGCAACAAGCGGAACGCCCCTTCGACGGCTTGCAGGCTGTCATCCTCCACCGGGCCAGCCAGGCTTTCCACTGGCCGCTCGCAGATGCCGGCGATGGTCTGGTAACGCAGCAGATCGCGCAGCTTGAGGTCGAGCGCCAGGTCCGGATGGTTCTTGACCCGCGACACCACCTGCAGGCTGAGAATCGAATCGCCCCCCAGCTCGAAGAAGTTGTCTTCGATCCCAACCTGCTCCACCTGCAGCACCTGGGCCCAGATCTCAGCCAGCAACTGTTCTTCAGGGGTGCGCGGGGCCACATAAGCCTCCTGCTGGAGGCTCGGCGCTGGCAGCGCCTTGCGGTCGAGCTTGCCGTTGGGGGTCACAGGGAACGCCGCCAGCACCATGACCTGCACCGGCACCATCCAGTCCGGCAGGCTGGCGCGCAGGGCCATTTTCAGGCTGTCCCCTGCCACCCGCTGATCCGCCACCACGTAACCCACCAACTGCTTGCCGGAGGCGCTTTCACGGGCCACCACCAGTGCATCCTCGACGCCCGCCTGACGGCGCAGGGCCGCCTCGACTTCACCCAGCTCGATCCGGAAACCGCGAATCTTCACCTGCTGGTCGATGCGCCCCAGGTAGTCGAGGATGCCATCTTCGCGCAAGCGTACCAGGTCACCGGTACGGTACAGGCGCGCACCCGGCACACCGAACGGGTCAGGCACGAAGCGCTCGGCCGTCTGCCCGGGTCGGTTCTGGTAGCCACGGGCAACACCTTCACCCCCGATGTAGAGTTCGCCTGCGAAGCCAGCCGGCAATGGGTTGAGCTGCTCGTCCAGCACATGCAGGCTGCGCTCACCCACCGCGCAGCCGATAGGCGCGTAGTCGGCGCCACAGCGGTCGCTGTCGGCGGCCTTCCACAGCAACGGGGTCACCACGGTTTCGGTAGGGCCGTAACCGTTGGTGAAGTAACGGGGGCGCAGCGCCGCCCTCACCTGCTCGAAGCTGCGCTCCGGCACCGCGTCGCCACCAAAGCAGTAGATACGCACGGGCGGTGCCGGCATCCCACTGCCTTCGACGAATTCGGCCATCTGCTTGAGGTAAGCCGGTGGGAAGCAGGCGATGTCGATGCGCTGCTCATGCAATGCGCGGCAGGTCTGCTCGGGCGTCCACAGGCTGCCATCACGAATCACCAGCGTGCCGCCGACCATCAAGGTGGTCAGCCAGCGCTCGTGGGCACCGTCGAAGGCAAAGGACATGAAGTGCAGCTCGCGCACCCCGGGCCCCATCTCGTAGCATTCGGCGATGGCCTGGCAATGCATGCTCAACGGCCCTTGGGGTACAGCCACCCCTTTTGGCCTGCCCGTGGAACCCGAGGTGTAGATCAGATAGGCCAGGTTGCCTGGATCGGCCTGCACTGCAGGTGCCTGCTCTGGCCACTGACGGTCGTCGGTTTCATTGAGCACCACGCGCTGCAGGGTGACGGGGGCCGGTACACGGTCCTGCAGATCCTCCCGGGTGATCAACAGCGCCATCCCCGAGTCCTCGACCATGTAGGCCAGGCGCTCGGCCGGATAGTCGATGTCCAGTGGCAAGTACGCGGCGCCGCTTTTCATCACGGCCAGCAACGCCACCAAGGTCTGTACCGAGCGCTCCAGCGCGACGCCGATGACCACTTCCGGCCCAGCGCCCAACGCCAGCAAGCGGTTGGCCAAGCGGTTGGCGGCCCGTTCCAGTTGCCGGTAATCCAGCTGCTGCGCGCCACACTGCACTGCCACCGCGTGTGGGCGCTGCTGGGCATGGCGCGAAATGAGCGCCACCAGCGGCTCAGGTTGCCAGGTATTGCCGGGGGTTTCACTCCAGCGTTGCAAGGCCTGGCGCTGCACCTGGGGCAAGCGTTGCAGGTTACCCAGTTGCACCTGCGGATTGGCCAGGATCTCCTCCAGCAAATGCTCCATCATCGCGCGGATACCTTCCACCACCGGCTCGGCGAAGCAGCCACGCAGGTACAGGTATTCGATGGACAACTGGTCCCCCAGATGCACCGCAAGGTCCATGGGGAAGTTGGTGACGTCATGGTTGGACGACTGGCCAAAACTCAGCCCACCCTGCGCACTGCCCCCCAGGCGTTGGTCGATGGGGTAGTTCTCGAACACGATGATGCTGTCGAACAACGGTTGACCACCCTGGCCAGACCAGCGCTGCACGTCGGCCAACGGCGCGTGGGCATGCTCGCGCAGTTCCAGGTTGTCACGCTGCAATGCCTGCAACCAGTCGATCAGACGTTGTTCGGCGTCCATCTGGCCGATCACTGGCAAGGTATTGATGAACAGGCCGAGCATGCGATCAGCCCCGGCCAACCGCTCCGGCCGCCCTGCGACGGTGGCGCCGAAGCACGGTGCCGACTGGCCGGTGTAGCGCTGCAGCAACAGCAGCCAGGCACCCTGCACCAGGGTATTGGCCGTGATGCGCAGCGCTCGGCAGCGTTGTTGCAAGTGGGCGGTACGCTCGGCATCCCAGCGGGTGTAGATCGCGTGGTGCCCTGGCGTGTCGCTGGCGTGGCGAGGGTGTACCGACTGGCTGAGCGACGTGGGCTCGTCCAGCCGCTGCAGGCGTGCTTTCCAGAAGCGTTCCAACGCGCCCTGGTCCTGACGCTGCAACCAGGCGATGAAGTCGCGGTAACGGCCGATCTCGGCACTGCTGCGGCCTTGGTGATATTGCTCCATCACCTCGCCGAACAGCTGCGAGCTGGACCACCCGTCCATGAGGATATGGTGGCTGGTCCAGGCCAGGTGATAGCGCTGCGGCGCCACACGGATCAGCAACAGCCGCTGCAGCGGTGCGCGGGTCAGGTCGAAGCCGCGGGCACACTCGGCTTCGGCGCGAGCCGCCAGGCGCTGCTCGTCCACCGCTTCGCCACTCCAGTCCAGCACCTCGAAATCCAGGCGCGCCTGGCGGTGCACTACCTGTACCGGGCGCGGCAACCCTTGCCAATGGAAACTGGTGCGCAGGATGTCGTGGCGGGCCATGACGCGTTGCCAGGCCGCTTCGAAGCGATCGGGGTCGAGACCGTCGACCGGCAGGCACACCTGGTTGACGTAGAGCGCCGATCCGCCATCGGAGAGGGTATGGAACAGCATGCCCTCCTGCATCGGCGACAACGCGTACAGGTCTTCGATGTCCTCCAGCGCCACCGGCAGCGCATCGAGCTGTGCCTGATCCAGGCCGGACAACGGGAAGTCCGACGGTGTCACGCCCCGATGGACCGGTTGCCGGCAATGCTCGACCAATGCCTGCAGGGCGTTCTCGAATGCCGTGGCCAGCGCCTGCACGCGGGCGGGCTCGAACACGCAGTCACTGAACGTCCAGTTCAGGCTCAGCGCCCCTTCATGCACCTGGCCGTCGAGGCTCAGCCAGTTGCCCAGCGGCGCGCCCTCATCCATACCGCTGCCGGACGCTTCCTCGGCCAGGGTCCACAAGGCATCTGCGCTCGCACCAGCATCGAACTGCCCCAGGTAGTTGAAGGTGATGCGCGGCTGCGGCAAAGCCGACAGTGCATCCCGGGCGGCCTGTGGCCCGAGGTGGCGCAGCAGGCCATAGCCGAGGCCTTTGTTCGGCACGGCGCGCAGTTGTTCCTTGATGCGCTTGATCGACGCGCCGATGTCGGCTGCCGGTTCCAGGCGCACCGGGTAGAGGCTGGTGAACCAGCCTACGGTGCGGGACAGGTCGATGTTCTCGAACAGCGCCTCACGGCCATGCCCTTCCAATTGCACCAGCGCCGACGCTTCGCCGCTCCAGGCGCACAGGGCCTGGGCCAAGGCCGTCAGCAGCAGGTCATTGACCTGGGTGCGGTAGGCCGCTGGGGCCTCCTGCAACAATGCGCGGGTCAACACCGTGTCGAAGCGGCTGGTCAGGGTATGGGCATGACGCTTGGCCTGGCTGCCGTCGTGGTGGTCGGCCACAATGCCTTCGCCGCCGTTGGCCAGCAGGGCCTGCCAGTAGCCCAGTTCGGCGCCCATGGCCTCGGACTGGGCATGGGCCACCAGGCGCTCGCCCCAGGCCTTGAAGGCGCAGGTCTTGGCGGGCAGCCGCAGCGCTTGTGCCGCTTGCAGCTGACGGTAGGCTGCCTGCAGGTCCTCCAGAAGGATGCGCCAGGATACGCCGTCGACCACCAGGTGGTGGATGACCAACAGCAAACGCTGGCTGCCATCAGGTGCATTGGCCAGCAACGCCCGACACAGCGGCCCCTGCTCCAGCGACAGGCTGCGTTGGGCCTTGTCGAACGCCTGCTCAAGGTCACCGGCGGTGACCCGCTCCAGGTGCACCGCCGCGCCGGTGTCGACGTGCTGCTGCACCCAGCGCCCGTCCTCTTGGCGATAGCGCAGGCGCAAGCCATCATGGTGCGCCACGACATGCTGCAGCGCCGCCTCCAGCCGATCCGCGTCCAGGGTTTGGGTCGGGGTCAACAACAACGACTGGTTCCAATGTTGGCGGTTGGGGATGTCCGTTTCGAAGAACAGCCGCTGGATCGGCAGCAAAGGCGCCTCACCGGTCACCGGCCCTTGGTCCACCTCGCTCGCCGCCTCGGTCTGCCGGGCAACCATGGCCAGGCGCTGCAAGGTCTGCTGTTCGAAAACATCCTTGGGCGTGAAGCGCAAGCCCTGCTGACGCGCACGGCTGACCAACTGGATGGAGACGATGGAGTCGCCGCCCAGCTCGAAGAAGTTGTCACCCAGGCCGACCTGCTCAATGCGCAACACGTCCTGCCAGATAACCGCCAGGCACTGCTCCACCTCGCTTTGCGGCGCCTCATATTCGCGCCGTGACTGGCCCAGCTCCGGCTTGGGCAGTGCCTTGCGATCGAGTTTGCCGTTGGGCGAGAGCGGCATGTGCTCGAGCAACACCCACTGGCTTGGCACCATGTAGTCGGGCAGCACGGCGGCCAGGTGCGCCTTGATCGCGTCCAGCCCCTCGGCCAGCTCAGCCACCAGATAAGCCACCAGTTGCTTGCCGCTTGGGCCATCG
This sequence comes from Pseudomonas sp. NBRC 111131, assembly GCF_001320525.1. Lineage (NCBI taxonomy): Bacteria > Pseudomonadati > Pseudomonadota > Gammaproteobacteria > Pseudomonadales > Pseudomonadaceae > Pseudomonas > Pseudomonas sp. NBRC 111131. The sequence continues at coordinate 343,787 of NZ_BCBH01000003.1, forward strand.
GCAGCCACCACCACCGCTTCACGCACTGCATCCTGCTCCTGCAGGCGCGCTTCGATTTCACCCAGCTCGATGCGCAGGCCGCGGATCTTCACCTGATGGTCGATACGCCCGGCATATTCGATCACCCCATCTTCGCGCTGGCGCGCCAGGTCGCCGGTGCGGTACAGCCGCTCGCCGCTGCCGAACGGGGCAGTGACGAAGCGCTCGGCAG